>JBBRDT010000037.1:0-31294 GCA_038203635.1 Solirubrobacterales bacterium | reverse complement strand
GGAGCACGCGCTGGCCGCGGCCGCGGCGGGCCTCGAGCGCGCCGGGTCCGGCGCCGCGGCGCTCGTCGGCGGGCAGACCACCAACGAGGAGGGCTGGCTGGTGCAGCGGATCTTCCGCAAGGCACTCGGCGCGCCGCACGTCGACGCGCGGTGCGGCGGCCCGCTGTCGCCGTCCCTCGCCCGCAGGCTCTCGCACCCCGATCTCGCCGCTGCCCTGCCGGACATCGACCGCGCCTCCGCCGTATTGGTGCTCGAGAGCAACCCCGTGGACGAGGCGCCGATCTTCGACCTGCGGCTGCGCAAGGCCGTGCGCCGCTTCGGCACACGGCTCGTGATCGCATCGAGCGCGCCGACCGCGCTCGACGGCGGTGCCAGCGAGGTGCTGCGCTTCGCGCCCGGCGGCGCCGAGTCGCTGCTGCGGGCGCTCCAGAAAGCGCTGCTCGAGGCGGAGCGGCCCGAGAACGGCGCCGTCGACGGTGGGAACGACAGTGAGAACAACGGTGAGGCGGCCGCGGAGGCGCCGAGCGGCCATATCGAGATCGCCGAGCTGCTCGCCGAGCATTCGCTCGAGCGCCTGGCCGAGACCGCCGAGGTCGACCTGGCCGACCTGCGCGACGCCGCTGCGCTGCTGACGCAGGCCGACAACGTCGTCGTGGTCTGGGGCGAGCGGCTCGGATGGGGCGAGCGTGGCGCTGGAGCGCTGGAGGCGCTGGCGGACTTCGCGCTCGTGCTCGGCCTGGATGCGGCCGAAGGCTCGGGGCTGATCGAGGTGCCGGCGACCGTCAACGGGCGCGGCCTGCGAGAGGTCGGGTGTGTCGCGGGGATCGGTCCCGGGCTGTCCGACACGCCCGCGGGACTGACCGCAGCGCGAGCGCGCGACGACGTGCTGGCGAGCGGCGACGTGAACGCCTTCTACCTCCTGCACAGCGACCCCCTGCGCGAGTTCCCCGGGCACGAGCTGTGGGACAAGGCGCTGCGCAAGGCGAGCTTTGTCGTCATGCACCAGCAGTTCCTCGGCGAGGCCGCGATCAATCACGCGGACGTGGTGTTCCCGGCCGAGTCCTACGCCGAGCAGGAGGGCACCGTCACGCATCCCGACGGCCGCCTGCAGCGCCTGCGACCCGCGATCGGGCATCCGGGTGAGGTACGCGCCGGATGGCGCGTGCTGGCCGACGTCGCGCAGCGGCTGGGACTCGACGTGCGGCGGTCGGTGACCGCCGCAGCGGTCCTGACCGAGCTCGCGGAAGAGGTGCCGATGTACGCGGGCATCACGCTCGACGAGATCGGGGGCCGGGGAGTGCGCTGGCAGGAGCGGCCACACGGCGCAAACGCCGCGCGCGTGCGCTGCGGGGACCTTCGCTTCGGTCCCGCCGCCGAGCCGCCCGCGCCACTCGCCGTGGGCGACGGCGCGCTGCGGCTCTCTACACGACCCGGGCTGTGGGCGACGTGGGTGGCCGAGCGGTCCCCCTCGCTGCGATTCCTTGTCTGCGGCCAGCAGGTCGAGCTGAGCCCGCTCGACGCCGAGCGCCTCGCGGTGGCGTCCGGGGACGAGGTGCAGGTCCGCAGCAACGGCCACTCCGTGACCGCCGTCGTGCAGATCCGGGAGCGGGCAAAGCGCGGGACTGCCACGTTGATCGAGGGCACGGCGGAAGGCAACGCGAACGTGCTCGTCGACGGCGCACCGGTGGTGGTGCAGATCGAGCGTGCGTGATGCTCCCGCTCGCCGATACGACGTTCGTAGAGACCACCGGCGTCTGGGTCATCAAGTCCGTCGTGATCTTCGCCTTCGTGATGGGCGTGGTGCCGATGATCCTGCTGCTCGAGCGCAAGTTGCTGGGCCGATTCCAGAATCGGTACGGCCCCAACCGGGTGGGCCCTTACGGGCTGCTGCAGCCGCTCGCGGACGTGGTCAAGCTGGCCTCCAAGGAGCCGTTCTATCCGGCAACGGGCGTGCCGCGGCTGATGGCGATCGCGCCGGCGATCATGATCATCACGGCGCTCGCGTCGATCGCGATCATCCCCTTCGGGGACGTCGAGAAGGGCTTCGGGTCGAAGTTCGGGCTCTACGGGATCGACGTGAACATCGGCATCCTGTACGCGTTCGCATTCGGCTCCCTCGCCTTCTACGGCCTGATGCTGGGCGGCTGGGCATCGGGGTCCAAGTACTCGTTCCTCGGCGCGATGCGCGCGGCAGCGCAGCTGATCAGCTACGAGGTGTCGCTCGGGCTCTCGCTGATCGGCGTGGTGATGATGGCCGGCTCGCTGTCGCTCGTGGACATCGTGAAGGCGCAGGACGCCGTCTGGTACGTGGTGCCGCAGTTCGTCGGCTTCCTGATCTTCACGATCGCGGGCTTCGCCGAGACGAACCGTCCCCCGTTCGACCTGCCGGAGGCGGACGCCGAGCTGGTCGCGGGCTACAACACCGAGTACGGCGGCATGCGTTTCGGCTCCTTCTTCATGGCCGAGTACATCAACATGATCGTGATCGCGGGGCTCGCAGCGGCGATGTTCTTCGGCGGCTGGATGGGGCCGGGCCCGAGCGGGCTGGACCCACTTTGGATGGTGTTGAAGATGTTCGCGATCATCGTCTTCTTCATCTGGATCCGCGCGACGATGCCGCGACTCCGCTACGACCAGCTGATGAGCTTCGGCTGGAAGATCCTGCTGCCGCTCGCGACGCTGAACCTGCTCGTGACGGCAGTCCTCGTTTCTACGACATGAGGTGCCATGACCTACAGAGTTGAGCCAGATGCGATCGCGGTGCAGCGCGGCCCCGAGACGGGGGGACTCGGCAGCGTCGCGCGTGCGTTCGGCGAGACGCTGCGGGGCCTGAAAACGACCTTTGGCAGGCTCGTCGAGGGACCGGTGACGATCCAGTACCCGGAGGAGAAGACGCCCGTGTACCCGCGCTTCCGCGGCCGGCACAAGCTGCACAAGTTCGAGGACACGGACCTCGAGAAATGCGTCGGGTGCTCGCTGTGCGTGGCGGCCTGCCCATCCGACTGCATCCGCGTCGTCGCGGCCGAGAACACTCCCGAGCACCGGGTCTCCGCGGGCGAGCGCTACGCGGAGGTCTACGAGATCAACATGACCCGCTGCATCTTCTGCGGCTACTGCGAGGTCGCGTGCCCGTTCGACGCGATCACGATGGGACACGACTACGAGCTGTCCGACTACGACCGGTCGGACCTGATCTTCACGAAGGAGATGTTGCTGGCGGAGCCGGTGGAGCGCACGCCGCTGAGGCGCGAGGGAGAGTAGGACCGGCCCGATGGAGGCAGTTGTCTTCTTCTTTGCCGCGCTGTTGGCGGTTGCCGGCGCCGCCGGGGTGGTGCTGCAGCGCAATCCGTTCTACAGCGTGCTTTCGCTGGTCGTGCATCTGATCGCGCTTGCTGTGCTCTTCCTGTTGCTGCGCGCGGAATTCCTGGCGGCCGCGCAGGTGATCGTCTACGCCGGCGCCGTGATGGTGCTGTACGTGTTCGTCGTCGCCTACGTCGGCGGCCTCGAGGACGCGCTCACCGAGCGCAACGCCACGCTGCGCGTGCTGGCGCCGCTGTTCGCGGTCGCGCTGCTGGTCGAGCTGTGCGTCGCGATCATCGGCTCGGGCCTGAAGGCGCTGGACACCCACGGGCCTGACCTCGCAGCCGGCTTCGGCTCGCCCTCGGCGATCGGCGAGATGTTCCTGACGAAGTTCCTGGTCGCGTTCGAGGTCGTGTCGGTGCTGCTGCTGATCGCCGCGGTCGGAGCCGTCGTGCTGGCCAGACGCGAGGAGTCCACGTAGTGGACATCGTCTGGTACCTCGTTCTGTCGGCGTTCATCTTCTGCATCGGAGCGGCCGGAGTGCTCACGCGGCGCAGCCCGCTCGTGGTCCTGATCTGCCTGGAGCTGATGCTGAATGCAGGCAACCTTGCTCTGGCTGCGTTCGCTCGGATGACCGGTACACACGACGGGCAGGTCTTCGCACTGATCGTGATGATCGTCGCCGCCGCCGAGGTCGTGATCGGCCTCGGGCTGATCGTCGCGATGTACCGCAGCCGCCTGCCGATGGACGTCGACGAGATGTCGGAGCTGCGCGGTTGAGCGTCGCGACCTACGGCTGGCTCGTGATCGCCTGTCCGCTCGCGGGCTCGATCGTGATCGCGCTCGGGTGGCGCGTGTGGAGCGGCCGCACCGCGGGCTGGATCGGGTCGGCCGCGATCTTCCTCGCCTTCCTGAACGCGCTCGGTGCGCTCGTGCAGCTGCAGGACAAGCCGGCCGCACAGCGCCACGTCACATCGTCGCTGTGGGATTACGTGAGCACGTCCGGCGTCGATGCGCGGCTCGAGATCCTCGTCGACCCGCTCGCCGTGTTCATGGCGCTGATCGTGTCGGGCGTGAGCTTCCTGATCCACGTCTACTCGGTCGCCTACATGGCCGGCGACCGCGGCTACGCGCGCTACTTCAGCTACCTGAACTTCTTCGTCTTCTCGATGTTGCTGCTGGTGCTGGCGGGCAACTTCTTCTTTCTGATCGTCGGCTGGGCGTTCGTCGGCTTCGCCTCCTACGCGCTGATCAGCTACTGGTACCGGCGCCAGACCGCGACCGCGGCCGGGATGAAGGCGTTCGTGATCAACGTCGTCGGGGACGTGGGACTGGTGCTCGCCGCGATCATCCTGCTGCGCGACACCGGGCACCTGGACTTCGGCCGCGTGTTCGAATCCGCGCCCGAGACCTACTCTCAGAACGAGTGGACGATCGTGGCGGCGTGTTTGCTGATCATGGTTGGCGCGTTCGCTAAGTCGGCGCAGATCCCGCTGCACACCTGGCTGGCCGACGCGATGGAGGGCCCCACACCTGTCTCCGCCCTGATCCACGCGGCCACGATGGTGACCGCCGGTGTGTACCTGATCGCGCGCATGCACCCGCTCTTCGAGCTGGCGCCCACGGCCGCCGACATCTCGGCCGCGATCGGGGCGTTCACGCTCGTGTTCGCCGCCTCGGTCGCGCTCGTCGCCACCGACCTCAAGCGGATCATCGCCTACTCCACGATCAGCCAGATCGGCTACATGGTGATGGGAGTCTCGATCGCCGCCTACGGCGCCGGGATGTTCCACCTGATGACGCACGCCTTCTTCAAGGCGCTGATGTTCATGGCCGCCGGCTCCGTGATCGCCGCGATGGCGGGCAACCAGAACATCGACCGGATGTCGGGCCTGCGCAGGGCGATGCCGTTCACCTACGTGGCGTTCCTCGTCGCTGCGCTGGCGCTCGCCGCGTTCCCCGGCTTCTCGGGCTACTTCTCGAAGGACGAGATCCTTGCGTTCGCCGCGGAGCGCGGCGGCGGCTACTGGATCCTCTACCTCGCGGGCACGGCGGCGGCGGTGATGACGGCCTTCTATGCGTTCCGGATGGTGTTCCGGGTCTTCTGGGGCGAGCCGAACGACGAGGCGCGCGAGCTGGAGCGCGGCCACCTGCACCACGCCGAGCCGGTCAACCCCGTGACGGGCGAGCCCGAGGACACGAATGTCGGCTATCCCGGCCCGGAGCACCACATCGCCGAGCGTGAGCCGCCGATGCGCACAGCGATGTCGATCCTCGCCATCCTCGCGGTGACGGCGGGAGTCCTCCAGATCCCGGGCGTCACCCACGTCGTGGAGAACTTCCTCGAGCCCTCCTTCGAGGACTCGCGCTTCGTGGACACCGACGTGTCGGGCGGGATCGAGGTGCTGGCGCTGGTGGTCGGCGGCCTCGGCGCGCTTGCCGGGATCGGCCTGGCGTGGTTGCTGTACGTGCGCAACCCGGGGACCACGCTGCGGCTCGCTGCGCGCTTCCGCGGCCTGCACGACTTCCTCGCGCACAAGTGGTACTTCGACGAGCTTTACGACCACGCGATCGTGCGGCCGACGAGCGCCCTCGGCGCCTGGTCGGCAAGCGTGTTCGAGCGGTACGTCGTGGGCGGGATGGTGAGCGGCGCGGGGCTCGTCGTGCGCGCCGGCAGCCAGGCCGTGCGCGTCGCGCAGTCCGGGGTGCTGCGCTACTACGCGCTGCTGCTGATGTCGGGCGTAACCGCCCTGGCCCTCTACTTCCTGGTGGTGAGCCGCTGATGCTGAGCGTGCTCGTGTTCCTGCCGCTGGCCGGCGGTTTGCTGGCGGCGCTGGTCCCCGCGCGGGCAGACACTCGCGCCGCGGGCACCGTGTCGCTCGTCTTCGCGCTCGCGACGCTCGGCCTCGGCATCGGGCTGCTCGTGGACTTCGAGTCGGGCGGCGGCCTGCAGCACGTCACCAACGTGAATTGGATCCCCGAGCTCGGCATCCACTACAAGCTCGGGCTCGACGGCCTGAACCTGTTCCTGATCCTGATGACCGCGCTGCTATGGGTCGCCGCGACGGCGGGATCCCTTCTGCGCGGCTGGGATCGGGCCGGCCTCTATTACCTGATGCTGGCGCTCGGGGAGACCGCGGTGCTGGGCGCGTTCTGCGCCCAGGATCTCGCGCTGTTCGTCCTGTTCTTCGACCTGATGCTGGTGCCGTTCTACTTCCTGATCGGCATCTGGGGCGGGCCGAACCGCGTGCGCGCGACGACGACGTTCGTCATCTACACACTTGTCGGCAGCCTGCTGATGCTGGCTGCCGCTGCCGCTACCGGGATCCTCGCGACACCGGACGGCGCGAGCACCTCGTTCGAGCTCTCGACACTCGTCCAGCGCCCGCTCTCGGAGGGCAGCCAGGACTGGATCTTCCTGCTGTTCGCGTTCGCCTTCCTGGTGAAGATGCCGGCGTTTCCCCTGCACGGATGGATGCCGGCCGCGTACACCAATGCGCCGACTCCCGTCGTCGCCGTGCTCTCCGGCGTGCTCTCCAAGGTCGGCGCCTACGGCTTCCTGCGCATCGCGCTGCCGCTCTTCCCCGATGCAGCCGCTCAGTACCAGGAGCTGCTGCTGGCGGTCGCCGTGGCGAGCATCCTGTACGGATCGGTGATGGCGTTCACCCAGACGTCGGCGACGCTGGTCGTCGGGTATTCCTCGATCGCCCAGCTCGGGTTCATAACGCTCGGGATCTTCTCCCTCACCGACGAGGGCGCCCAGGGCGCACTGCTGCAGATGGTCAACCACGGCCTCGTCGTCGTGCCGCTGTTCTTCATCATCGCGCTGCTCGCCGCGCGCTCCGGAGGTACCGACGACCTGCGCAGGATGGGCGGCCTGGCGCTGCGCGCGCCGGTGCTGGCGGCCCTCTTCCTGATCGTTTCGCTCGCCACGCTGGCGATCCCCGGATCCTCGAACTTCGCGGGCGAGTTCCTGATCCTGACCGGCACCTTCAAGGAGAAGATCGTGTTCGCGATCGTCGCCAGCGTCGGCGTCGTCCTGGCGGCGGTCTACATGATCAGGCTCTACCAGCGGTCGATGCACAACCGACTGGCCCCGGGCGCCGAATCGCGTGAGATGAGCTTTGCGGATGGAGCGGTGATCGTCCCGGTGATCGCCGTGATCCTGTTCCTCGCTCTGTACCCACAGTTCGTGCTGGACCGCTCGGAGGACTCCGTCGCCCCGCGCGTGGCGGTGGCAGCGACCCGATGAACGAGCTCAACGCCCCACACATCGACTACGCGGGCATCTCGCCGCTGATCGCGCTCACCGCCGGGACCTGCATCACCCTGCTGGCGGGGTTGTTCCCGCGCGGCACCGGGCGGGCGCTTTCGGTGACAGCGGCGCTGTTGACACTCGCGACCGCGTTCGGTCTCTCGGTGTGGCAGTTCGGCGACCCGAAGTCGCTCGTGGAGGGGGCGATGCGCTCCGACGACCTCGCGCTGTCGCTCGACTTCCTCTTCTACACGGCCGCGGCGGTCGCGCTCGTGCTTTCTCTGCGCGAGCGGCCGGTCCCGACCACCAGCCTCGCGGACTACTCCGCACTGCTGCTCGCAAGCGTCACCGGCATGGTGGTCCTCGCCGGCGCGACCAACCTCGTCACGCTGTTCCTGGGGATCGAGCTGCTCTCGATCCCGCTCTATGTCATGTGCGCGCTCGACCTGCACCGGCGCACGTCGCTCGAGGCGGGGCTCAAGTACCTCGTGATCGGTTCGGTCGGATCGGCGACGCTGCTCTACGGACTCGCGTTCATCTATGGAGCGAGCGGCTCGACCGACTTCGGCGAGATCGCGAGTGCGATCGGCGACTCCGGCATCGCCGGGGACCCGCTCCTATTGACCGGCATCGCGCTCGCGCTCGCGGGCCTGGCGTTCAAGGCGTCCGTCGCGCCGTTCCACCAGTGGACGCCGGACGTCTACGAGGGTGCGCCCACGTCGGTGACCGCGTTCATGGCGGTCGCGACCAAGGCCGCCGCGTTCGCGATCCTGCTGCGCTTCTTCACCGTGGCCCTGCTGCCCGCCAAGGACGACTGGGATGTGGCGGTCGCGGCCCTCGCCGTCACGACGATCGTGATCGGCAACGTCGGCGCGATCGGGCAGGCATCGCTGAAGCGCATGCTGGCCTACTCCGGCGTCGCGCAGGCCGGCTACATGCTTGCCGGCGTGGTCGTCGCGACCGAGCTGGGAGTGAAGGCGACCGTCTTCTACCTGTTCGTGTACCTACTCATGAACATGGCCGCGTTCGCCGTCGTGATCGCACGGGAGCGCGAGACCGCGCACGGCGACCACATCGATGCGGTCGCCGGCATCGGCACCTCGCGTCCGGTGCTCGCCTGGGCGCTGACGATCAGCATGCTCGGCCTGGCCGGGCTACCGGGGACCGCCGGGTTCCTCGGCAAGTTCTTCCTGATCGAGGCATCCGTGGACGGTGACTTCGCCTGGCTCGGCATCGCGATCGCGGTCGGCTCCATGCTCTCGCTGGCGTACTACCTGCCGGTGATCGCGGCCGTCTGGATGGGCGGGCGCGATGTCGTGCCGTCAGGCACGCCGGCTCCGATGCCGGCGCTGGCCGGCGGCTCCCCCGACGCGGACGCCGTGCCCGCTCGCCGTGGTCCAGCCACCGCAGAGACGGTCGTCATCGCAGGCCTCGCCGCCGCCACCACCGTCTTCTTCGGGATCATCCCGGACCCGCTGCTCGACGTCGCAGCCAACGCCGGGCGCGCGCTCGGGCTCGGCTGACAGCGACGCTCGGCGAACTTTCGCAATCTACGTCCGAGGGGTGGACGTGAAACGCGAAGGTTCAGGGCTGCCGCGCGGCCTCCAGCTTTCCGTGGCGGCGCATCTCGCCCTGGAGGCGCTCCAAGCGCCCCTCCATCTCGTGGTCGACGAACGTCATGGCGGCCGCGACCGCGGGATGCACTCCGGCGATCCGGTCGAGCATCTCGAGCGCCACGGCGCGATAGCTCGGGTGGCCTTCGCGGCCCGAGCGCAGCTCGATCAGGTGCATCGCCTCGCGCGCGTTGAGGTCGAGCAGGTACCGGATCCGGTAGGCGAGCGACACGGCGTAGGGCGCCTCCTCGGACATGCCCATGCCGCGCAGGCGGTCGTGCTCGGCGCGACTGACCTCGAGTCCCCTGCGGTAGGCGTCGCCGTACCCGGCCGCCTCCACCTCTTCGGGCACGTCCGCGCCCAGCTCGGTGCCGAGGCGCTGCCACTGGCAGGTCAGCATGCGATGCCGCTGGAGGTCGCGGAAGGCCCCGTAGTCAGACACGATCTCGAACCGGTAGCGCAGCGCCTCCCACCCGCGGCCGGGCTTGTGCCGCCGGTTGGCACGCGGGCCCGCGAGCTCGGCGATCAACTGCGCCCGCGCGGCGGCGTCGAGGCTCGCGGCCGCCGCGCGCGATTCCTCCTCGTCCACGCCGGTCACCTCGAACAGGCACGCGGCGATCAGGTCTGCCTCTGTGCCCTCGGCGTGCTGGAGCCGAACCGACGGCGGCTCCTCGCCCGGGCGGGCGTCGTCGAGCCCGAATCGCGCGGCCGCCTGCGAGGCGCGCTCGCGCAGCTCGCGCAGGTAGTCGATCCAGGCGCCGCCGCGGTCGGGCATGTCGACGCGCTTCACGAAGGCGGGGATCACCTTGCGCAGCTCCGGCAGTGCCCGCTCCCCGAACTCGCGCGCTTCGGGGAGCGGTGAGGCCAGCAGCCGCAGCAGCAACTGCTCGTAGGCCTGGCCGGATGCGTACACGCCGACGTGGCTGAGCGAGGCAGCGGGCAGCAGGCCCCGCATGGCATCGAGCGCCTTGGCCTTGATCGAGCGCTCCCACACCGCCTGCGGCTCGTCGCCGCGTGGGTGCTGCTCGGCTGCCCAGCTACGTAACCGCTCGAGACCGGATGAGTAGAGGTCGAAGATCTGCTCCATCGCCTCCGCGTAGGGAGGGCCGAGGCGCTCGTCCCAGTAGTAGCGGTAACGGCCGCTCGGCATCCGCCGGTCGTAGGCGATGTAGCGCGTGGACTGCTCGAGATAGGCGGCCAGCCGGCCGCGCTGCAGGATCTTGGTGAGCACGTTCGACGACCACTCGCAGGCCAGGTGCGCGCCACCGAGCTGGGCAACGGAATCGTCCCCGAACTCGAGGAAGACCCTTTCGTAGAGCGCCTCGGCGCGCTCGGATCCCGCGGCAGACTCGCTGCCGCCGGCCTCGCCTTCCGCGAACTCGTCGAGGTACAGGCGACGTAATGTCCCCCCGTAGCGCGAATAGCGCGCAAAGAGCGCGCCCTTGACGACCTCGGGAAGGTTCACGACACAGAAGACCGGCGAGTCGAGGTTGGTGAAATGCGGCTCCAGGAGCCGCTGCTCGTCGGCGTTGAACTGTTCCTGCGGGTAGTCCACGGGGGCGACGATGCTACCCCGCTACGCGGTCACCAGCCCCACGTCGTGTACCGCCTCGCCGGCAAGCATCGTGGTCAGCACCTTGGTATCCGGGAGGTCGTCGAGGGGGCAGGTGAGCGGGTCGCGGTCCACCACCACGAGGTCGGCGTGCGATCCGGGCGCGAGCGTGCCGACTCCCTCCCAGCGCAGCACCTTCGCCGCTTCGCGCGTCCACATCGCCACGGCCTCCGCGCGCGTCACCTCCTGTGCCGGACCGCGGTTGGTGCGCCCGCTGCCGGCGAACCGGTGGGTGCACGCCAGCTCCATGTGCTCGAACAGGTTCTTCGGGCCCCAGTCGCTGCCGCACGAGACGTTCATGCCGGCGTCGAGCAGCCGCCGCAGGGGAATCAGGTCTGGCAGCACCTGCTCGCCGACGCGCTCGGTGAACAGGTCTCCCTTGCCCCACGAGAACGACATGCTGGTCGTGACGTCGAAACCGAGCTCGGCATAGCGACGGGCGTGGCCCTCCTCCACGAAGAAGGCGTGCTGCAGGATCCACCCCGCCGCGCTGAAGTCGTGCTTGGCCGCGGCCCGTTCGAGCTGGTCGAGGTACTCGTCGTGCTCGCGGTCGCCGACCGCGACGATGTTGAGGCGGAGGCCGCGCTCCGCGCAGAACTCGATCGCCCGTACGGCCTTGCTCGCGGGAATGAACTGGATGCCGGTCGTCAGGTGACCGAACGGGCCGCGGTAGGGCTCGCGCATCACCATGAACCCGGGCCAGCACGGCCCGCCGCGCGAGATCGTGATGCCGTCGATCCGCAGCAGGTCGTCGGTCGTGTCGGCCATCTGTGACGCTTCCTCGAGGCGCGCCTCGAACTCCGCGTCGCTCAACCGCGGGATCCACGGGAACGCGTAGGGCTCCGCGTCGGGGGCGGCGAGCACGCGCACGGTCAGCAGGTCTCCGGCGCGCAGCATGCGGTAGCCGTTGATCTCGTCGATCCCCATCACGTGACCCTCGTACACGGTGGTCACACCGAGCGCGTTGTACGCGCCCATTGCCTTGATCGTCCCGGTCGCCGCCTGCTCGAGCGTGAACAGCGGCAGGTCCGCGAGGATCGCATCCCAGAAGGGCTCGTTGTTGTAGTAGGTGTTGACCGAGCCGCGCAGGATTCCCGTCGGCTCGCCGGCGGCGTCCTTGTCGATCCACACGTGCCCGACGCTGCACGGTGTGTCCGCGTTGATGCCGATCCTCTGCAGGCCCGCGCTGTTGAAGGCGGTCACGTTGGGAGTGACCGGCGCCCACGCCTGGATCCAGATCGGATGGTCTCGCGACGCGCGGTCGAGCACGTCACGGCCCGGCAGCGCCCCCTCGGCGAGGTCACGCCAGGAGCGGCGGATGAAGTAGTGGGGCTCGCCGACCGGCGTCCCCATCACCCACTCGCCGGGCGGCGTCTCGGCGGCCCGCGCGCGCAGCCGCTCGACGATCTCGTCGTGGGACGTGGCGTCGGAGAGGTCGACCGGCGCCTCGGCCAGCGCGCCGAAGTGCATCAGGTGCGGGTGCGTGTCCACGAGCCCCGGGATCACCGTCGCCCCCGCGAGGTCGATCACCTGCGCATCGGCGCCGGCGGCACCACGCATGTCGGCGGCCGAGCCGCTCGCCTGCACGCGGCCGTCACTGACCACGATCGCCTCGTCCGTGCGCGGGTCGCCGTCCATGCGCTGAACGGTGCCCCCTGTCAGCAACGTCGTCCCCATCGGGCTCAGCCTATACGCCGTTCACTACACTCGCCGCGACCCCGCCGAGAGGAGAGACTGATGCCCGACGGAAACGGCACCGACGGACAACGCGAGCTCGAGGTTCTGCTCGAGGACGAGGACGTCTTCGAGCCTCCTCCGGAGTTCACCGCGCAGGCGAACGCCTCCGATCCCGCGATCTACGAGGAGGCGGAGCGCGACCCCGAAGGCTGGTGGGAGAGCTGGGCCAAGAAGCTCGACTGGGCCGAGCCATGGACCAAGGTGCTCGACTGGAACCCGCCGTGGGCCAAATGGTTCGTGGGCGGCAAGCTGAACGTCTCGCACAACTGCCTGGACCGCCACGTCGACGCCGGCCACGGGGAGCGGGTCGCCTTCCACTGGGAGGGCGAAGACGGCGAGCGGCGCGACATCACGTACGCCGAGCTGCTCGACATGACGCAGCGGTTCGCCAACGTGCTCACGGACCTCGGCGTCGAGCGCGACGACCGCGTCGCGATCTACATGCCGATGATCCCCGAGGCGCCTGCCGCGATGCTCGCCTGTGCGCGCATCGGGGCGCCGCATTCGGTCGTGTTCGGCGGCTTCTCCCCCGAGGCGGTGAAGGACCGCATCATCGACTGCGAGGCCAAGGTGCTGGTGACGGCCGACTTCTCGCTGCGCCGCGGCAAGCCGAACCCGATGAAGGAGGCCGTGGACCCGGTGCTCGCCGAGTGCCCCTCCATCGAGCACGTCGTGGTGGTGCGGCGCACCGGCGGCGACGTGCCCTGGACCGACGGCCGTGACGTGTGGTGGCACGAGGCCGTCGAGGAAGCCTCGCCCGACTGCCCGGCCGAGCCGTTCGACGCCGAGCAGATGCTGTTCCTGCTCTACACCTCGGGTACGACTGCGAAGCCGAAGGGCATCGTGCACACGAGCGGCGGCTTCCTGACCGGCGTGATGGCGACGCACAACCTGGTGTTCGACATCAAGCCCGAAAAGGACGTCTACTGGTGCTCCGCCGACATCGGCTGGGTCACCGGCCACAGCTACATCGTGTACGGGCCGCTCGCGAACGGGTGCACGTCGATCCTCTACGAGGGCGCACCGGACTATCCCGACAAGGACCGCTGGTGGGACATCGCCGAGCGCTACAAGGCCACGATCTTCTACACCGCGCCGACCGCGGTTCGCGCGTGCATGAAGTGGGGACGCGAATATCCCGATCGCCACGACCTCTCGTCGCTGCGCCTGCTCGGGAGCGTGGGCGAGCCGATCAACCCGCGCGCGTGGCTCTGGTACCACGAGGTGATCGGCGGCGGGCGCTGCCCGATCGTCGACACGTGGTGGCAGACGGAGACCGGCCACATCATGATCACGCCGCTGCCGGGGATCACGCGCCTCAAGCCCGGCTCGGCGACGGTCCCGTTCCCCGGCATCAGGGCCGCGATCTACGACACGAAGGGCGAAGCGGTCGAAGTTGGTGGGGGAATTCTGGTCTTGACGCGGCCATGGCCCGGCATGTTCCGCACTCTCTACAAGGAGCCCGAGCGCTATGTCGACACCTACTGGTCGCGCTACGGGCCGGACGTCTACGTGGTGGGCGACGCGGCGCGGCGCGACAAGGACGGCTACTTCTGGGTGGTGGGCCGCACTGACGACGTGATCAACGTCTCCGGCCACCGCCTGTCCACGATGGAGGTGGAGTCGGCGTGCGTCTCACATCCCAAGGTGGCCGAGGCGGCCGTGGTGCCGGAGCCCGACGACACCACCGGCCAGGCGATCGTCGCGTTCGTGACCATGGCGGGCGGGGGCGATCCTCCCGAGGGGTTCGATACGGAGCTGCGTGAGCACGTGAGCGTGAAGATCGGCAAGCTGGCGCGCCCCCGGCGGTTCATCTGGGCCGACGACCTGCCCAAGACGCGCTCCGGCAAGATCATGCGCCGCTTGCTCAAGGACATCGCGTCCGGACAGGAGATGGGCGACGTCACGACCCTGCGCGACCCGACCGTGATGGACACGCTGAAGGAGAAGGTGGCGACGCGCCAGGACGAGGAATGACCGGTCGCGGAGGTCGAGCCGTTCGGGCGCTGTTCATCGGCGCGCTGGTGGTCCTCGCCGCATGGCCGCCCTCCGCTTACGCAACCTTCCCTGGCCAGAACGGGAAGATCGCGTTCAGCAACTTTTCCTTGGCCACGGACACATGGCTTGTCAAGACCGTCAATCCCGACGGCACAGGGCAGACCACCGTGCGCACCGGATACCAGCCGGACTGGTCGCCCGATGGCGGTGACCTGCTGTTCGTCCGCGAGGATGACATCAGGCGAATGCCCGCAAGCGGCAACAGTGAGACAGCGCTGCTGAACGCCGAGGGACTCATCCCCCCCGGCGGCGGTTCGTGGCAGACCCCGGCGTGGTCCTCGGACGGATCACAGATCGTCGCATCCTTCATCAATGGCGATGAAAGCGACAATCCCTACACGGTGCTCTACACCGCGTCGGCAGCGGACGGATCCGGCGCGCAGCGCATTGCCTACGGGCAAAGTCCGACGTGGCGGCCCGATGGATCCGAGATCGCGTTCAACGCGCACTACCAGCAAGGGGAGATCCACGTCGTGCACCCCGACGGCACCGGGGAAGGCTCGATCATCGAACCCCTCGCTTTTGACCCGGACTACTCGCCGGACGGCACCAAGATCGTGTACTCCGCCTACCCGGAGGGCGGCTCGACCCAGGAGATCTACGTCCACAGCGGCTTCGGGACACCAGAGGTGCGCCTCACGAACAACACTGACCACGATGGTGATCCGGTCTGGTCGCCGGACGGCACGAAGATCGCCTTCCGGTCGGACCGCCACGGCGACAGCGCCATCTACACGATGAACGCCGACGGCACAAACCCGACGCGCATCACGAACGATCCGGACTACCAGGCACAGCCAAGCTGGCAGCCGCTCCCCTATCCCGGCTACGCCCGCCCGAAGAGCGCGCAATCGGTCCGCGTCCCGCTCGTCCCGGCGTCCCTCCCGTGCACGGCGCCCAACCGCGAGCACGGGCCGCCGCTCACGTTTGGGTCCTGCAATCCGCCCGCCCCGGTGTCGCAGGCGGTGACCGTCGGCAGCGCGATGACCGGGTCCATGCGCTACCGGGCGCTGGTCGGGGACATCGGCCTGCGCCTGCACATCAGCGACGTGCGCGAGCGGGGCTCGACCGACGACTACACGGGCGGGGTCGAAGCGCAGGCGACGGCGCAGCTCACCGATCGCTCCGCGGGCGTCCCGGCCACGGCGTCCGATGTGCGCATCGCCTTGCCCACGCAGTGCAGTCCGACGGCTGCCACCGACGTCGGCTCCACCTGCTCGCTCAAGACCACGCTCGACACGCTGATCCCCGGCGCGATCTCAGCGGGCCGGCGCACCGTCCTGCAGCTGGCGCAGGTGGAGGTGATCGCCTTGGGTCCCGAGGCGGGTCCCGCGGCTGACCCCGTCACGGCCAACAAGGTCTTCCTGCGGCAGGGCGTTTTCGTCCCGTAACGCCATTTGCAGGGAAATGCCCTGCGCCCGATTGCGTGCCGTGCTTGCCGGCACCCTGTCGAACGTGGTTTCATTAGCCGGGTATGTCACTAGCGACAGTCGCCGACGCTGACCTTGTCGCCCGCTGTAGAAAGGGCGACCAGCAGGCGTGGGACGAACTGGTCAACCGCTTCTCCCGGTACGTGTACGCGATCGCGTCACGCGTCTATCGCCTGCAGAACGACGATGCCGAGGATGTCTTCCAAGACGTCTTCACGCGCACCTGGCAGCACCTCGACGAGCTGCGCGACGACACCGCGGTGCGCCCCTGGATCGGCACCCTCACCCGGCGGCTGTGCGTGGACAAGCTGCGTTCCTCCTCCCGGGAGCTGCCGGCGGAGGCCCCCATCGAGATCGAGGATCCCAACGACGAGCTGGCGACCATCGACGAGGCCATGACGGTGCACGAGGCGCTCAAGCAGCTGCCGGAGCACTGTGCCGAGATCCTGGACCGGTTCTTCGCCCGCGACCAGAGCTATCACGCGATCGGAGAGGCGCTCGAGCTGCCCCCGGGCACGATCGCGAGCCGGATCTCCAGATGCCTGCGGAAGATGCGATCGGAACTCGAGGGAAGAAAACCACGGTTCGAGCCGTCTGATGGTCGAGGTGAATCGAATGACGACTGAGAAATACGACGAGGAACGCTTGGCTGCGCTGCTGAAGATGCTGCCTCCCGCTCCCGAGGGATGGGTTAAAGCAGCCCAGGAACTGCCGCAGGCTCGGCTGGAGATCGACCAGATCGCCCAGCGGGCAGAGGAAGACGCGGATTTCCGGGCCGCTGCGATCGCCAACCTCGAGGTGGCGCTGGAGCAGGCGGGCTACGACGTGGCCCCGAGCCTGCTGCCGGAGCTGCGTCAACGGCTCTCCGCCTCCTGAGCGGGCCCGGGCGCGACTGAACAGCGCCCTGCGGGCGACCGCAAAGCACCTGCATACGCGGATTGGCTCGCATAGACTGACCGCGTGGGAGGCTGCGGGAGATGCGGTAGGCCGAACCCACCCGACGCGGCTTTCTGCATGGCATGCGGAGCGCGCCTCGGAGGGGTGGCGAGATCTGATGAGCGCAAGCCGGTGACGATCCTGTTCACGGACGTCGCCGACTCGACCGCGCTCGGCGAGCGACTCGAGCCCGAGGCCGTCAGGCACCTGATGCTGCGGTACTTCGAGTCGGCCTCGGCCGTCGTCGAGCGGCACGGAGGCACGGTCGAGAAGTTCATCGGCGACGCCGTGATGGCGGTATTCGGGGTTCCGACCGTGCTCGAGGACCACGCGGGACGAGCCGTGCGCGCGGCGCTCGAGCTCCAGGAGGAGCTGGAGCGGCTGAACCGCGAGCTGCAGCGCCAATGGGGCGTCCAGATCGCGATCCGCACAGGCGTCAACAGCGGGGAGGTCGTGGCCGGGGACGCGTCCGCCGGCCAGGCCCTCGTGACGGGCGACCCGGTCAACATGGCGGCGCGCCTGCAGCAGGCCGCCGCGGCGGGCGAGACCCTGATCGGCGAAGCCACGCGCCGGCTGGTCGGCGACGAGCTCGAGGTCGAGGAAGTCGAGCCCCTGCCTGTCCGCGGCAAGTCCGAGCCGCTGGCAGCGTGGCGGCTCGTCGGCACCCATGAACGGCGAACTGCGAACTGGAGCCCGCTGCTGGGCCGGGAGCCCGAGCTGCGCCAGCTGCGCGAGGCCTTCGAGCGCGTGGCATACGAGCGCAGCCCCCAGCGCGTCGTCCTGATGGGACCAGCCGGCATCGGGAAGACGAGGCTCGCACGGGAGGTGGGCGACACGCTCGCCGAGCGCGCCACCGTGCTCGTCGGCAGGTGCCTTCCGTACGGAGAGGGAATCACGTTCTGGGCGCTTGCCGAGGTCGTGCGCCAGCTGGCCGGCGAGGTCGATCCGCGCGCTGCGCTCGAGGCCGCGCTCGCGGACGACCCGCACGCCGAGGTGCTGGCCGACCGGGTCCTGCAGGCTGCCGGGCTCGAGGAGGCGACCGCGGCCCGCGAGGACCTCACGGCCGCGGTGCGCGACCTGTTTGCCGCACTGGCCCGCGAGCGCCCCGTCGTGCTCGTGCTCGAAGACCTGCACTGGGCCGAGCCGGCGCTGCTCGACCTGATCGAGCATCTGCTCGAGCGCACGACCGGGCCGCTGATGCTGGTCTGCCTGGCGCGCCAGGAGTTGATCGAGCAGCGGCCGCGATGGGCCCGCGAGACCCACGACTCCTCGCTGCTCGAACTGGGGCCGCTCTCGCAGGCGGACACCCGCGCGCTGATCCGCCAGCTCCTGCCGGTGGGGTCGGCCTCGGACCAGGTGCGCGAGCAGCTCGCGACACGCGCCGAGGGGAACCCGCTCTTCCTGCAGCAGATGATCGCGTTCCTGCGAGAGACCGGCGACTCCGTCGACGTGAGCGTCCCGCCCACCATCCATGCGCTGCTCGCCGCGCGACTCGACCGCCTCAACGTCGCAGAGCGGCGCGCGATCGGTGCGGCTTCCGTGATCGGCCGTGAGTTCTGGGCCGAGGCCGTGGCGGCGGTCACGGACACCGAGGACACCACGAGCGTGCTCGATACGCTCACGCGCAAGCAGTTGCTGGTCGCACCGGAGCAGTCGATGCTCGAGGGCGAGACGGGCTACGCCTTCAGCCACATCCTCGTGCGCGACGCCGCCTACGAGTCCATCACCAAGGAGGACCGCGCCGAGTTGCACGAGCGGCTCGCGGACTGGTTCGAGCAGCGCCATTCCGAGCGCATGATCGAGATCGAGGCGATCCTCGGCCACCACCTCGAGCGGGCCTACCGCTACCGCTCCGACCTCGGCCTCGTGGACGAGCACTCGTTCGCGCTCGGGCAGCGCGCAGCGGGCCGCCTTGCCTCCGCCGGACGCCGCGCGGCACGCGCGCGGGAGGACACGGCGGCGGTCGGACTGCTGCAGCGAGCCGGAGCCCTGCTGCCGGCAACCGCGCGCGGGAGGCTGGAGCTGCTGCCGGCGATCGGCGAATCGCTCGAGGGCACCGCGAACCACACGAAGGCGGGAGAGATCTACGAGGAGGCGCTCGAGCGCGCGCTGTCCGCGGGCGAACGCCGCGTCGAGGGTCTCGCGCGGCTGGGGCGCGCCCATGTGTGGTTCGTCGCGCAGCCCGACATCCCCGCGAGCCGACTGGTCGAGGAGACCGAGCACGCGATCCGGCTGCTGGAGCACACCGGCGAAGAGCGCGGCCTCGCGGACGCCTGGCGACTGCTGGGCGAGTCGCGCATGTACGAGGGGCGGGCCGACGACGGGCAGAAGGCGCTCGAGCAGGCGCTGCGGCATGCGGACCCCGACACCTTCCCGCGCACCTGGAACGCGATCTCGTTCGCGATGGGAATGTGCCTGATCGATGGTCCCGCGCACCTCGAGCGGGCCGTGACGTTCGCGCAGGAGCATCTCGCAGCCGCGCGCGAGCGCAGCATGCGCGCGATGGAGGCCGACATGCTGCACGTGCTCGGCGTCGCCCTCGGGCGGCAGGGGAAATTCGACGAGGCGCGCGCGACGCTGTCGGAGTCGACGGCCATCAGCGAGGACCTGGGCCTGCTGTACATGTCCCAGTGGTCCAAGCGCAGCCGTGGGCGGATGGAGCTGGCAGCGGGCGACGCCGTCGCGGCCGAGCGTGCGCTGCGCGAAAGCTGGGACGTGCTGACGCAGATGGGCCTGCAGAGCTCGCTCGCCGAGACCGCCGTGCCGCTTGCGGAGACGCTGTATGCGCAGGGCCGCTTCGAAGAGGCCGACTCGATGCTGAAGGGGCTCAAGGAGGAATGGGCGACCGACGACGCCAGCATCAATGCTCCGCGCCTGGCCGTGCGCGCCAAGCTGCTCGCCGCGGATGGCTGGACGCGCCTGGCGGAGGAGACGGCGGACCGCGCGCTGCGCGTCGTGCGCCCGCTGGACTGGCTCTGCCTCCAGGTCGATGCGCTGCTGGCGCACGCCGAGGTGATGCAGGCAGCGGGCCGCCAGCGCGACGCGCTCGCCAGCACGGAGGAGGCGCTGCGCATCGCCGAGACGAAGGGCTATGAGGCGGCCGCGATCACCGCCCGGGCGCTCGGCCGCACAGCGGAGGCGGCGTCCTGAACCGCGACTTCCTCGGGCTCCCGGTGCGCGACTTCCTCGCCGAGGTCGCAACTCCGGAGCCGATGCCGGGCGCGGGCTACTGTGCCGCGATCACGCTCTCCATGGCGGCGGGCCTGGTCGCAATGGTCGCGGGGGCCTCACGCGAACAGTGGGGAGAGGCGAAGGGCGCCGCAGCCCAGGCCAACACCCTGCGAGAGCGGGTAGCGCCGCTGGGCCAGCGCAACGTCGACGCATACGCGAGCGCGATCGCGCGCCTGGGGAGCGCGGAGGCGGGCGGGGACGGCAGCGAGGAGGACCTCGGCGTCCTGCTCGAGCGCGCCGCCCAGATCCCGCTCGAGATCGCCCAATCCGCCGTCGACGTCGCCACCCTGGCTGCGCTTGTCGCTGAACGCGGCGAGCAGGCCTTGCGGGCCGACGCCGTGGCGGGAGCACTGCTCGCCCAGGGCGCCGCTCGCACCGCGGCCACACTGGTCGAGATCAACCTCGGCACGACCAGCTCCGACCCGCGCGTGACTCGCGCGAGGGACCTGGCCGGGTCCGCAGCCGCCGCAGCCGAGCGCGCGCTGGCGACACTCGCCTGAAGTTTTTCCGCGCGAGGGAAGAAAACCATGTGCTCCCCCGTCTGGTGGTCGTAAGCGATCGCCAATCGCGACTCACGGGGGACACAATGGGTTACCGCAACTAGACACAGATCAAGACTTCACACGAAAAGGGGCCGCTGGGGGCCCCTCTTTCGTTGGCGGCTTCGTTGCAGAGGGAAGATCGCCGTCGCGTCACCCGTCCTGTGGTCGTAATCGTCCCGTCCAGTCCGGCTCCGGGGGGGTGTGATCATGGGCTACCGGAACTAGGCAGTGCAATCATCCATAGCGGGTGATGCGCAAGCATCTGCGCGTCACGCGGCCGTGTGATCGGCCCCGGGTGCCTTCGTGTCCGGGGCCGGTCTTCGTCCGTCGCTAGTCGGATTCGGGACCCGGCTTGTGCACGCCGGGGCCGATCGCGTCCACCTCGCCGTTGCGCCCACCGCCTGGATCCGCCTTCCGCGGCTCGTCCGCCGGCGGCGCATCGCCGGCGCTCAGCCATGGCTCGGCTCTGCCGGTCGTCCACGCCGGCGGCATGCCGCGCGGCCAGCGCCTGAGGAACAGAACGCCCAGGGCGACGAGCCAGAACGGCAAGACCAGGAGGCCGAACCCGAGCACCAGAGCCGGCCCGAGCGCGATCCCCATCACGCCCATGAAGCGCGTCAGGAGCCCGATGCGCATCGCATCGAGGGACCCTTTCACCAGCCAGAAGCCGAGTCCCAGCACGCCCGTCAGGCCAAGTCCGTTCGCCACGTCCAGCGCCGGGGTGCCGAGGAGGTCGTCGGCGGCCGGCTCGGTCTGTACCGCGCGGCCGGCGAAGTCGTCGGCCAGGATCGTGTACGTCACGGCACGGAGCAGCGTGCTGGCTGCAAATGCGAGCGGACCGTAGACGCCGAGCACGAGCACGAGCGTGGACTGGTCGGGATTGCGTGCCTTTGCGGCACGGTAGAGGTGCACCGCGACCACTACGAGGAGCACGATCCCGAAGGCCTGCAGGATCGAGGAACCCAGGTACTCGCTGCCGTGGCGCTCGAAGTAGAGCAGGACGTCGGCGTCCTCGTCCTTGCCGTCCGGAGCGTCCGCGTTGACGACCTGGTACCAGATCGCGCCCCCCACGAACGCGATGCCGGAAACGATGGCGGCAATGCCTGCGAACCGGCCGCGCCGGCGTTCCTCGGAAAGCTGCTCGGGTGACATGGCGCTGCCGCGCGGTGACTACCGCTGAGTCGTGTGGTCTTCCTCGGACATGGGCCGGACGGGGTACCACTCGTGGTCCTCGGGCGCCACGATCCTGGAGAGCCGGTCGCCCACCGCGAGCACGAGCGTGAGCGCCGGCGCCATCACCGCGATGACGGTCTCGACGCGCTCACGGGTGCGCTCCTGTGTGGGAGTCAGGGGAGGCATGGGGCGAGATTCTACGCACGCGGGGACTCCGAACCTGATACGTATTCACCGTGCTCCTGCGCGACATCATGACCGAGCAGGTGGTAACGGCCTCACCGGCGACGCCGGTGCACCGCGTGGCGGAGCTGATGCGCGATCGCAACGTCGGCTCGGTGGTGCTCGCGGACGAGGCGGGCAGGCCCGTGGGAATGATCACCGACCGTGACCTGACGATCACCGTGCTCGCAGGCCGCAGCGACACCGGCGCCCACGCCGAGGAGTGCGCGACGGCCCCCGTCGTGACCGGCGAGGCCGACATGGCGCTGGAGGAGGCGGCGGGCCTGATGGTCGGGCATCGCATCCGCAGGCTGCCGGTGATGGACGGGGACACCCTGGTCGGCATCGTGACCCTGGACGACATCGCCGTCCGCACCGGGAACCTAGAGGTGGCGCGCCAGATGACCGCGGACGTGGCCCGGGCCGTGTTCCCGGAGTTCTACTTTCACCAGCGCGGCGGCTGAGCCTCAGGCGAAACCCGCGGCGGCCACCGGCTGGGTCAGGTAGCCACGCGTCAGTCCCAGGACTTCCACCATGCGTTTCGGCTCGACACCGAGGCTGCGGACATCCCGGGTGCCGGCGGCCGTCACCATCGGCACCTCCATCAGCTCTGCCTCCTCCCAGGTGGCGAACACCGTCGGTCCGAACATCCGCTCGAGCGCGCGCAGGCTGCGTCGCACCATCCACGGCGGTATGTGCACGAGCCGGCGTTCCCGGTCCCAGACCGACAGCGCGAGCTGCACCATCTCCTCGTAGGTGAGCACGTCGGGCCCGGCAAGCTCGAGCCGGCGGGCGCCGCCCGGTGCGCCGTCGCGCATCACCTTGTGGGCGCAGGCCGCCACATCCTCCGCCCAGATCGGCTGGTAGGACGCGCGCCCGCTGCCGGCGATCGGCATCACCGGCAGCAGGGACATCCGCCGTAGAAGCGTCACCCAGCGGTCGCCGGGCGCGTACACGATCGAAGGCGACATCACGGTGGCGTTGAGGGGGGAGCTCATCACCGCCTGCTCGGCAAGCGCCTTGGAGCGAAAGAACCGGGTGCGCGAGCTGGGGGTAGCACCCATCGCCCCGAAGAACAGGAAGCGCTCGGCGCCGGCGACCTCGGCGTAACGCAGCAGGCGGGCGGTGGCCACGCCGTTCAGCTCCTCGATGCTGCCTGACGGCTGGTCGCGGATCGTGGCGGCCAGGTGCACGACCTCGCGCGCCCCGCGCACCAGCTGGCGAAGCGCAACCGGGTTCGACAGGTCCCCGAGCGTGATCTGCACCCTGACCCGGTCGGGGCCGAGCCGGCGCGGATCCCGCACCAGGACCCGGACCTGCTCCCCCTGCGCCAGCAGGCGCCTCAGGAGGGCCGAGCCCACGAGGCCCGTGGCTCCGGTCAGAACGATCATGTCGGGATCATCCGGGACTCATCGTGAAAGTAGCGAATGCCTCTAGGTCGGGCCTTCAGGCGTCGCTCCGCTAACGCCCGACCCCTGGATTCGCAAGAATATGCGCCCGTCCCCTGGACGGTGTCTCCTCAGTAGCAAACGACCCGGCTTCGAAAGAGAGCACATGACCTACGTCATCGCCGAGCCATGCATCGGAACCAAGGACAACTCCTGCGTGGAGGTCTGTCCCGTCGATTGCATCCATCCCACTCCCGACGAGGCGGACTACGAGGCCGTCGAGATGCTCTACATCGACCCCGAGGAGTGCATCGACTGCGACGCATGCGTTGAGGCATGCCCCGTGGACGCGTGCTTCGCCGAGGACCAGCTCCCTTCGGAGTGGGAAAAGTACATCCAGATCAACGCGGATTACTTCGCCAAGCGCAGCGGGTAGAAAAGCTGACTGCCCCTAGTTAAAGGGTCGCGCCCTGCCGCCGACTCATCTAAGGTGGGACTCGTCCGCCAACGACCCCACCTCGACGGATATGAGTGACTTGGCCATACAGCTAGCGCGCCGGTTCCAGCCCCGGCATCTCTTCATCGTGCTGGCCGCCGTGATCGCAACGTTCGCGGCGCTCGACCTCGTCTACCGCCACGCGCTCGATTCGCTGATCGCGTTCCAGCTGGAGGACTCGGATCCGGCCGTGCGAAACAGCTTCCCGGCCGTCGTGATCGCTCTCTTCCTGAGCTCAGCCGGTGTGCTCGCCTTCGCCGCCCAGCGGATCAAGCCCGCCTCCGGAGTCTCGTGGTTGCGGGTGGCGGGGGTCGTGCTGATGCTCTTCGCGGCTGAGGAGTTCCTCGGGTTTCACACGTGGATTCACATTCACAGGGACGTCAGCTGGAACATCGCGTATCTGCCGTTCCTCGCGGTTGCGACGGTCGTATGGGTCGAGGTCCTTCGTGTGATGGGCGACAACCGTCTCGCCAGGGCCACCTTTGCCCTCGGCGTCGCGGGCTGGCTCGGCGCCGGTCTGTTCGACGCGGCCCGCACCGGCCGCGCGAGCGCGCTGCCGGCCGGCGAGCTGCTGGAGATGGCGGCTGCCGCGGCGATGATGCTCGGCATGTACCAGTACGCCCGCGCCTCGTCGCTGTCCCGCTCTCCGGTCACCGACCTGCGCGAGCAGAGCCTGGCGATCGCCTCCAGCCTCGTGTCGCGGCTGAACGTACAGAAGCTCCTGATCGGGATCGCGGCCTTCATCATCGTCTTCGGCATCCTCGGATCGATCGTCTACCCGGGCGGCGGCGCACTGCGCGCCTTCGATCTGAACAAGGAGCAGACGTTCCCCGCAACCTTCTCCGGGATCCTGCTGCTCGGTGCCGGCGGGCTGGCCCTGCTGAACGGCGTGGTGCGGTGCCCCAACCTCGCCGACCGGCGTTGGTGGCTCGTCCTTGCAGGTGTTTTCACCTTCCTCGGCATGGACGAGATCACCGCCCTGCACGAGGCGGTCCAGGACCGGGTCCACATCTGGGGCCAGGCCACGCTGATCCCGATCGTGATCGCCGGCGGCATCGCGTGGTTGATCACGCTGAAGCGGCTCGGCCCGCAGTCCGTGGCCGGGCGACTGCTCATCCTCGCGGCCGCGACCTGGGCGGTGTCCCAGGGGATCGACCTGGAGCTCAACGAACGCTGGGGTTGGACGATCATCCCGGAGGAGCTGCTCGAGATGTGCGGCTCGACGATGTTCGGCCTGGCGATGCTCGTCGCGGTGAGGGACGTGGTGGGCGTGAAGTCGCCCGTCGCGAGCCGGTCGTCATCGCAGGTCGCGCACAACGGCCACGAGAGTCTCCAAGCCGCCCGCTAGAGGCCGGCGGCGCAAGCCGCCTGGCCCGGTGCGACCATACGCGCTCGCATGACCCGCCGCTTGATCCTCTTGCTGCTGGCCTCGGCGTCGGCGGTGGGGCTTGCCGCGATCGCCGCTGCGTACTGGCTCGGCGACGACCCCGCCGCCCCCGCCGGCAAGGTGGCCGCGCCGGCCGACCTGTCCGACGCCAAGCGCTCCGCCACGATTTGGGCCGTCGGTGACGGAGCCGACGGCGGCGAGGATGCGAAGCGCGTGGCGGAGGTGATCGCACGCGGAAAGCCGGATCGGTTCCTGTACCTCGGCGACGTGTACGACAGCGGTACGGCCGAGGAGTTCGACAGCGGGTACCGCAGCACCTACGGCCGCTTCGACAAGATCGCGGCCCCGACGCCGGGCAACCACGACTGGGGCAACCACGAGGAGGGCTACGACCCCTACTGGAAGCGGGCCAACCCGCGGCTACCGCAAAACCGCCACTGGTACCGCTTCAAGATCGCCGGCTGGGAGATCCTGAGCTTCAACTCCGAGGAGGAGCATGCCGACGGCACCCCGCAGATTCGCTGGGCCAAGAAGCAGGTGAGCAAGCCGGGAACCTGCCGGATCGCCTTCTGGCACCGGCCCTTCATGAACGCGGGGCGCCACGGGGACCAACCGGACGTCGAGCCCCTGTGGAACGCGATGCGTGATCACGCCGCCCTCGTGATCACGGGACACGATCACAACATGCAGCACTTCAAGCGCACGGAGGGCATGGTGCAGCTGATCTCCGGCGCGGGGGGCCATGAGCACTATTCGAGCAACCAGAACGACCCGCGACTTGCATGGGACGAGGACGACGAGTTCGGGGCGCTGCGGCTCGACCTACGCCGCGGCCAGGCGCGCTTCCGCTTCGTCAACGAGAGCGGCAAGACGCTGCACAAGGGCCTCGTGCGCTGCCGCCCGCTGGGTGGCTGAGCCGCGGGTCTACTGGATGACCGGCAGCTCTTTGCCGCCGAACCCCGGCGCAGCGGCCATGGCGGGCATCTGCACCACCGGCAGCTCGCGAGGAGTGGCCGCGACGATCCCGCGGGCGAGGTGGAGCAGGGCCTGGGCGGCAGGCGCGTCCGGGTCCTCGGCGACGAGCGGCACGCCCTCGTCGGCCTGCACGCGCAGCTCCTCCTGAAGCGGGACCTTGCCCAGCAGCGGCGCCCCGATCTCGTCGGCCAGCAGCTGTCCCCCACCCTCGCCGAAGATCATGTGGCGCGCGCCGTCCGGGGTGGTGAAGCCGGACATGTTCTCGACCACGCCGAGAATCTCGAGATCGAACTTGGCCGCCATCTCGGCCGCGCGGTGAGCAACCTTCTGCGCCGCGGGCTGCGGAGTGGTGACCAGCAGGATCTTGGCCTGGGGCAGCAGCTGGGCGAGCGTCATCGAGACGTCACCGGTCCCGGGCGGCAGGTCGACCAGCAGGTAGTCGAGCTCGCCCCAGTCGACGTCCTCGAGGAACTGCTGGATCGCCTTGTGCAGCATCGGCCCGCGCCACACGACGGCCGCGTCCTCCTCGACGAAGAAGCCGATCGACATCACCTTCACACCGCCGGCGGAATCGAGGGGCAGGATCTTGCGCTGCTCGGAGACCCGCGGCTTGCCCTGCACGCCTAGCATGCGAGGCATGCTGTACCCCCAGACGTCGGCGTCGAGCGCGCCCACCGAGTGCCCCTCAAGAGCCAGCGCCGCGGCGAGGTTCGCGGTCACCGTGGACTTGCCGACACCACCTTTCCCGGATGCGATGCAGATCACGTTGCGTACCTTGGCCAGCGCGCCCTGCGGCAGGCGGTTGCGACCAAGCTTCTGCTGGAGCTGGCCCTTCTCCTCGGCGCTCAGGACGTCGAACGAGACCGCCACCGACGAGACGCCCTCGATCGCCGAGACCTGCTGCCTGACGGCGTTCTCGAAATGGCTGCGGATGGGGCAGCCGGACGTCGTCAAGGACACCATCACGCTGACGGCCCCCTGCGGGTCGATCTCGATCGAGCGGACCATGTCCAGCTCGACGATTGACCGCCGCAGCTCGGGGTCTATCACCGTCCGCAGGGCTTCAGTTATCTGTTCCTGTGTGGGCATCCTGGGTATCAGACTCCAAAAGGCAGGCATCAACTCTAGCGGGAGGTAAGAAAGTGGCTGTAGGCACGAGATACGGGGAGACGGGAGTCTTCGCCGAAGAGAACAAAGAGAAGCGCGAGCAGCTGATCGAGATGCTCAAGAAAGCGTATTGGATGGAGATCGAGACGGTGATGAGCTACATCGCCAACACGATCAACCCGGACGGCGTACGTGCGCGCGAGGTCGTCGAGAACCTCCAGACGGACATCCAGGAGGAGCTCGGGCACGCGCAGCAGTTCGGCGAGCGCATCAAGGAGCTGTACGGCGTGGTGCCCGGCAGCTTGGAGTTCACAGCCGAGCAGACCTACCTCCAGCCGCCGGCGGCCCAGACCGACGTCGTGCACGTCATCCGGGGCGTGATCGAGGCCGAGAGCGGCGCGATCGACCACTACCAGCAGATCATCGAGTTCTGCGACGGCCTGGACTTCGTGACCCAGGACATGGTCATCGGCATCCTGCGCGACGAGCAGGGCCACAAGCGCCTGTTCGAAGGCTTCCTCAGGGAGTACGAAGCCGAAGGCCGCGCCTAGACCCGGCCGTAAAAGACCATCGGGCCCCGTTTTACGGGGGCCCGACGGCTGAGGGAGGAGAGGTTGCTTTGTTGCTTTCTGCCGGCGTGACCCATGGGGTCCTATGTGGCCGACAGAAATTGGGTCGGCTGCTGTGCAGCCGAAAGCCTTAAACGAACTGCTGTACGCGGTCCCTTGCCTGCTTGGTCTGCGTCTGCAGTTCCTTCTGCACGCGATCGACCTGCGGCTTGACGGTCTTCTCCAGCTCCGTGCGGAACCGGGCCGTGCGCGCCTGGGCGTGCTTGCCGTTGGTCTTGATCGTGCGCTGCGTGGTGTTGCGCTGCAGCCGCAGGAAACGGGCCGCCTCGTTGCGGCGCTTGCGCACCACCCGGGCGGTCGTGTTGCGGCGCTTGCGCAGCTCGCGCAGCACGCGGTTGCGGGCGACCGTGCCCCGGCGCTCGAACCGGCGCACGTCGCGGCGCACCCGGTTGAGTTCCTTCTCGGCGCTGGGACGGCTGGTCCAGGGCTGGATCGCGCCGACGACGCGGTCCCGCACCTCGAGCGCCGCGCCCACCGGCACCAGCAGCGCGCTCTCGGCGACGCCGGTGACCTGGGTCAGGACACTCTCGGCCTGCTTGGTCTCGGCGGCCGCCCGCTGAGAGGCAGCAGCGCGAACGGTCCGCTGAGCCGCGGTCGTGCGACGGCGGGCAGTCTGCCGGCGACGCGTCGCCTCGCCCTGCTTGCCCGCTGCGCTGCGCTGAGCTCGTGCAGCAGCTGTGTTGGATGTCGTCCGGCGACGCGTCGCCTGGCCGCGCTTGGCGGCGGCGCTGCGCTTCGGACGCGAAGCATTTGAGTTGGTAGTTGCCATTCTGTGTGCGCCTCCTCGGGAGCTAAGGGTAACAAACTTACATCTAAGCTACCCAGAATCTAACAGGTCGAACACATGTTTGTCTTGGGGCGACCGAAAGTTACACATGCGAGGCATTTTTCGGTGGCCCTCCGATCCGACAATGGCTCTGCAAAGCCAAAACCCGGATTCCCTCCCAGAATCGCCCTCTATCATCAGCTCCATGCCCGAGGGAGACACGATCCTCTCGATCGCAGGGCGTCTGCGGCCGGTATTGGTCGAAAAACCGCTGGAAAAGATCGAGACCCCGCAGCGCCGGCACGCGCTCGACCGGTGGCCCGAAAAGCTCGCCGAGTCGCGCATCCGCGCGATCGACACACACGGCAAGCACCTCTTCCTGCGCTGGGACAACGGCCTTACGATCCACTCCCATCTGCGCATGTCGGGGCGCTGGCGCATCTTCGAGCGGCCGTTCGACGTCGGCCGCCGCGCCCGGGCAGCGTGGCTCGTGCTGGAGACCGCGGTCCACACCGTGGTGCAGTTCAGGGGCCCGATCCTCGAGCTGATCAAGGACAGCCGCCTGGGATACGACCCGTACCTGCGGCGACTCGGCCCTGACATCCTCGCCGAGGACCTGGACTGGCCGGGGATCCTCCTGCGGCTGCGTTCGGACGACCCGACCCGGCCGGTCGCGGACGCCCTGCTCGACCAGCGGACGCTGGCGGGCATCGGCAACCTCTGGAAGAACGAGAGCCTTTACCGCTGCGGGATCGACCCATGGCGCTCGATGTCCGACGTGAGTGACGACGACCTCGAGCGAGTGGTGCGCACTGCCCGGGACATGATGCGCCGGGAGGTCCGCCACGGCGGCCGCCTGTCCGGCGGAGAGGTCTTCGAGCAGGGCGGGAAGCGGTGTCGGCGCTGCGGCAGGGAGATTCTGGTCCGCGGGCAATGGGACGAGAACCGCATGACCTACTGGTGCCCCACCTGCCAGACGTAGCGGAGCGCAAGGCGCTCTTCGAGCGCTCGCTACGCTAGCTCGATGGCGCAGAACAACGGCGCATCGCCGGCGGCACTGGAGATCAGCGCACTCACCAAGCGCTACAGCGACGGCACCCTGGCGCTCGACGCGCTCGACCTGACGATCCCGGACGGCGCCTTCTTCGGCCTGCTCGGCCCCAACGGCGCCGGCAAGACCACGCTGATCAACTCGGTCACCGGTCTCGTGCGCGTCACGTCGGGCTCGATCCGGGTGTTCGGCCACAAGGCGCTCGGGAGCGGCATCGAGGTGCTGGCCGCGCGATCCATCGTCGGCCTCTCGCCCCAGGATGTGAACCTCGACCGCTTCCTGACCGTGTACGAGTCGCTGCTTTACCACGGCGGCTACTACGGGATGCCGCGCGACGAGGCGATGCGCCGCGCGGAGGAGATGATCGACGTCTTCGACCTGCGCGCCAAGCGCGACACGCGCGCGCCGCGGCTGTCGGGCGGCATGAAGCGGCGCCTGCTGCTGGCGCGCGCTGCTGCACGAGCCGCGCCTCGTGATCCTCGACGAGCCGACCGCCGGCGTGGACTACGAGCTGCGCATGGAGCTATGGCGCTACATCCGCCTGCTGCACGAGCGCGGCACGACGATCCTGCTGACGACGCACTACCTCGAGGAGGCCGAGGCGCTCTGCGAGGAGATCGCGCTGATCAGAGGCGGCCGGATCGCCGCACTCGACAGTCCCGCAGGCCTGCGCGAGCGTTATGGAGCCCATTCGCTGGACGAGGTCTACGTGAAGGCCATGGGCGACACGCCCGGCCACGTGGAGGTGGCGTGATGGAAGCGGCCTCCGTCTACGTCGCGCGTGCCAGCAGCGCGACGCCGAAGGAGCTGCGACGCCTCTCCTACGTCAGCCTGTTCTGGCTCGCGACCCGGGAGGCGCGGCGCGTCACCCGCCTCTGGAGCCAGACGGTGCTGGCGCCGGTCGTCTCCTCACTGCTCTTCGTGATCGTCTTCGGGCTCTCCCTCGGAAACCGGATCCGCCACGTCGGCGGCTTCGACTACGAGGTCTTCATCCTGCCCGGCCTGGTGGCGATGGCAATGCTGACTGCCGCCTACGCCAACAACTCGAGCTCGATCTTCCAGGCGCGCAACGACCGCTACATCGACGACATCCTCGCGGCGCCGATGCTGCCCTGGCAGATCGACGTCGGCCTGACGATCGGCGGGGTGTTTCGCGCACTGCTGATCGGCGGCGCCCTGACCGCGGTCGCCGCGCCGCTGCTCGGAGTGCCGATCGAGCACCCGCTCGCCCTGGTGGCGGCAACGCTTCCGGCGATCCTGGCCTTCTCGTCGCTGGGCGTGATCGTTGGGATCTACGCGCAGACCTGGGATCACGCCTCGTTCGTCTCGAACCTGGTGATCCAGCCGCTCGCGTTCGTCGGCGGCGTCTTCTACTCGATCGACATC
>JBBRDT010000036.1:0-31386 GCA_038203635.1 Solirubrobacterales bacterium | reverse complement strand
AACAGCTCCACGCGTGATCCCATTCCTTCCGCCGCCTCCCGTTCGAGCTCGATGAGCATCGAACCGTCGGCGTCTGCTCGGACGGAGGTGGGGCCAGTTGAGGCCGTCGCAGTGGGGCCAGTTCAGACCGTCGTTCCCACGCGACGAAGCATTTTCGGGCCGGCAAGTGTCGATGCGGAACGAAGTTCGCGCGGCTCTACAAGCAGGACCGCGAGTGCTCGAAGCACCACGACCACGATCACGACCGAATCACGTGGGCGGTCGGCGACTGCGCGATCTGCAAATACCGCAAGCGCCCACAACGCTCACCACGAATCTGGGCCGCCGACGTGCAGATCTGCCTCGGTTGCCTCAAGGACGTTGACGAGCGCGACACGATCCTGAGCGCGTTGTCGAAGCCGCGCGACGCCGAGCCAACGCCAAACCAGCGCCGCCCACCGCTACGAGGCGAGGCCCTTGCTGCCGCCCGCGCCAGGGCGCTAACGCTGGTGAGGTCGGAACTCGTGTCGGACGAGCGCGACTCGCGCGAAGTAAAGGCCGCTGCTGAGGCCGCCGGGGTGACGGCGTGGGTTCTACGGTGGGCGGTGAAGGAAGCCATGGTCATGATCCGGCGCGACGGCGCTGCGGCCCGGCATCGGACGCTCTGGTCGCTGCCGCAAGCGGCCGTTGTCCCGCTGCGACGAGGGGCCGTCCGATGAGGCCGTACGACTGGCAGCAAGACGCCGGCTACGTCTCGCCAGCGCCGCTCGACCGCGCGACGGCGCGGCTACTCGGGCCGATCCTGACCGTCCTACCCCACAACGTGCCGAAGGACTATGAGGCCCTTCACCAAGTCTGCATCGAGGATCACCACCGGTGGTATGCCGACAAGATGCTGCGCTACTTCGGCGACGTTCAAGAGGCGCTCGACTCTCTCGTGGCGCTGGGCCTGATCCGGTACGACGATGATGCTTGCGAGTACCGACTGGTCTATGCGCCGGAGACTCGTGCGTCACGCTGGCCCGACCCCGACCAAGAGGGGACGGTCACCGTTTGAACCGCGCGTTCGCCGGCACGAGTCCTAACGCGGTGCCGCCGGGAATTCGCACGAAACGAAGTGCCGCCTCAACTACCCTGACCACGACAACCACCAGCCAAGGAAGGCAATGACCAAAACCCGAACACGTGCCGCGATTTACACCCGCGTCTCGACCGACGAGCAGGCCACAGAGGGCTATTCGCTGGGCGACCAAGAGCAGCAGGCACGCACGCGTATCGAGCGCGAGGGCTGGCAGCATGCTGGCACCTACAGCGACCCCGGCGTGTCCGGGGCCGAGCGCGACCGGCCGGGCCTACGGCGACTGCTGGCCGACCTCGACGGCATCGACGTGGTCGTGCTGGCTGCGCTCGACCGGCTGGGCCGGGATATGTTCCACGTCGGAGAGTTGTTCGAGCAGTTTCAGGCGGCCGAGGTTCGCGTTGAGTCGCTGCGCGAGACGCTCACTGACGACGGCAGCGCGGCCAGTTTCCTCGGCCGAGGCATGGTGGCTCTGTTCGGCGACTACGAGCGTCGCGTGATTCGCGAGCGCACTAAGGCCGGCGTGAACGCCCGGATCAAGCAGGGCCGATTTCACGGCCCCGCACCCACCGGCTACCAGCACAAGGACGGGTCGCTTGTGGTCGTCCCGGAAGGAGTGACGATTGTGAAGCGCATCTTTCGTGAGTACGTCGGTGGCGCGACTTTACTCAGCATCGCCAAGGCCCTCGACCGCGAGGGGGTGCCGACCGTGCGAGGCGGTCGTTGGGCACCCTCGACGGTTCGGGAAATGCTGCGGAACGTGGTGTACATCGGGAAGGTGCGCGCGGGCGACGAGGTCATCGACGCCACCCACAAGGGCATCATCGACCGCAAGACGTGGAACCGGGCACAGGCACTCATGGAGGCGACGAAGGGCACCAGCGGCACCCGGATGCGTCGGCGAGGCCGGTACCTCATGCTCGGCGGCATGCTTCGTTGTGGGGAGTGCGGAGAAGCGATGACGCCGAACACGCAGCGCAACCCAAAGGCAGATGATCGAGAGACGTACAAGTGCCGGGGCCGTAGCGTGTTCGGCGCGGAGACGTGTTCACAGCCGCCAATCACGCGGGCGCTCGTGGACAACGCGATCTGGAACCACTTTCGGCGTGTCGGTCTGTCCATCGAGCAGACCCGTACCGCCATCGAGAAGGCTACGGCGGCGCAGCAGCATGAGGTCGTGGAACAGCGCACGCGGGCAGAGCGAGAAACTGCCCAGGCGACTGCTGCGCTAGAGCGGGTGAAGCGGGACTACACCAGCGGCGCGATCACCGCGGCTGACTGGAACGAGTTACGCGCCGACCTCGAACCCGCTGCTGAGGCGGCCGAGGCCGCACTGGCCCAGCTTCGCGAGCGCGAGACAGCGGTCGCCGAGGCGGGTGAGGCGGTGGACGCTGAGGCAGAGACACTCATGTATCTGGCCGAACTGCGCGCCGCTGTGGCAGGCGAGGTCACGAGCGAGGCCAGCGTCGAGGCCGTGCGGTCGGCGCTGCTGCGGCTGTTCGAGAGGTTCACTTTGCACCGCGCCGGTACGGTCGATCTGGACTCGCTATGGGACGAGGACCCATTCGTAGATGCCACGAGCACGGGCGACTATTTAATCCTAGTCGAGCCACGCGCTGATGCCGTACGGGGATTGGGCCTCGACTGGCAGCCGGTGCTTCACCGCGAACCCCTAGGCGGCATGGGAAATCCAGGGCGAACTAAAGGTTGGTCCAGCTGAATCCGGTGCGCTCGGAGATCTCGTCGTAGGAGTAGCCGAGCGCCTTCAGCATCATGCACTGGAGCTCGTTCGGCTTCAGCGCGCCGAGCGCTTCTGCTGTGTGGCGCAGGCGCTCGCGATCACCCGCCGTCTCCTCCGGGTCCCGCGCGGACGAAGCGATCGGCTCATCCGTGGTGTCCTCGGGCGCGACGGTGCGCTCACGCTGGCGCCGTACGGCAAGCGCCTCGTGCTTGATGACGGTGTGAAGCCAGGGCCGCAGCTCGGCGCGGTCCGCCGTCGGCGCCTTCGTGAGGAGGATCTCAAGGCTGCGCTGGTACGCGTCGTCCGCATCTGCCGCGCAGATCGAATAGCGGCGCGCGGTGCGCCTGAACGCGCCGGCGCCCGTAGTGGCGAGCTCGACAGCGGCCGCGAAGACATCCCGGGACTCGGGTCGCCGGCGCGAGCTTAGGTCTGGCGCTTCCGTGCAGGCGCCGTTGCGTCCGTGATCGGATGACATTGCGTGGCCGCAGGCTGCCTGCGCGATGCCGCGCCGTCCATTGGAGCACCGGCCATTCGCCCGGGAGGGAATGTGCACGCGACTCGTCCGGCAACGAGCACCCGCCCGTCAAGCAAGCGGAGACTTGTCCCGATGTCCCAGGGGAAATGCGCAATTTGCGACTTAAGCGCGAAAATCCCGCAAATTGCGTGAAAAAGGCGGTGGCTCGCGCGGCCGGCGCGGCCCCGGCCTAGCTCTTCACTCGCCGGTACCACGCGTCCTCGATGACGGCGTGGTCGATGCCCTCACGCTCGCAGTAGAAGAACAGGTCGGCGGAGCGGTTGATGAATCCGAGGCCTCTGAAGTTCAGCGAGGTGTTGCACAGCACCCCGTAGCCGGTGCGGCGCGACTGGGCCTCGAGCAGGGCACGGAAACGTGGGTCGCCGGACGGCCCGACCGACTGCACCCGTGCGGTGCCGTCCACGTGCGTGACGGCCGGGAGCGCGTCCGTCGTGACGTTCGCGAAGAACAGCATGTAGGGGTCGTCGCGATCGTCGTCGAACCACCGGGGCTGCTCCTCCAGCAGACAGGCCGGGGCGATCGGGCGGTAATCCTCCCGCTTCTTGATCCTGTTCAGCAGGTCTTTCGTCTCCGCGCGCAGTGGTGAGGCGAGCAGCGAGCGGTGGCCGAGCGCGCGTGGGCCGATCTCGGCGTCCCCCTGAACCCAGGCGACGACCGCTCCATCCGTGATCGCCTCGGAGAGCCGGTCGTGGTCGAGCGGCACGAGCTCCCAGGCGGTGGAGTCGGGCACGAAGTCGGCGATGAACCCCTGCCCGGTGTACACGTCCCATTCGAGCCGCCGCGGGCCGCCGAGTGTGAACTGGGCGTCGAGGGCGGTCCCGATCGCCGACCCGGAGTCGTTGGTGCAGGGCGGGACGAACACGTCCGAGAAGTGGCCGCATTCCGCCCAGCGGCGGTTCCACTCGCAATTTAGGCCGCAGCCGCCCGAGATCAGCAGCCGTAGCCCGGCGGGAAGATGCCTGCGGGCCGCCTCCAAGAAGCGGTCGAACAGCCGGTCGCTGAGGTGCGCCGCCGCCCGGTGCACGAGCGGCGTATGGACGCCCGCGTTGCAGAGCGGCGAGTCCTCCAGCGCGGCCTTGTCGAGCGGATCAATCACCGGCGTTTCGAGCAACCAGTCAACGACACGCGCGACCTCTGCTGGAACCGGAGTGTCGAGGTCGGCGTAGCCCGCGAGCGCCATCAGCTTGCCTGCCTGGGTGTAGTCCGGACGGCCTCGGTCGGGGAACCGGGGGTTCGCCAGCGAGAACAGCGCGGCGTATCGCTGGCCGGGAGCGTCGAGCACCGGAAATGAGTCGATCGTCGCTCCTCCGTCGCGCCAGTGGTAGAGGCTCCCGATGACGCCCTCCCAGGTCAGGATCGCGCACTCGTCGACGGGCGCCTGTGGCGCCATGCCGGTCGACATGTATATGTGGGACCGCTCGTGCGAGGAGTTGAAGTAGCGCACCGGCCGGCCGAACAGCGTGCCGTCATGGAGTTCCGGCTCGTGGAGGCCAAAATAGCCGGCGCCCAGCCCCGGTCTCCTGCCGCCGGCCCACTTGTGCCAGCCGCCCATCGCCACCACGTCGGGAAAGCCGTCGGCGCGGTCCAGTGCCTCCATCACCAGCGGCGCAGAAATGCGGCTGTAGCGCGGGAACGAGTTCTTCTCCGCCTCGAAGGAGAAGCGCAGGACGCCGTCCTCGACGTACGCAATGGAGCCGTCATGGCCGGAATGCATGCTCAGGATGCGCATGGAGGTCGGAGAGAGTATCGGTGGCTCGAGCGCGAAGGTGGGTTGCCAGGCCTGGCCGCCGATCGAGCCAGTCGAAGCGCATCCACAGCACCACGAAGTGGCGGGTTCCCGCCCCGCATTCGTCCCGGAGTGCGCGCAAGACCTCCTCGTCGCCGAGGGTCCGCAAGCGCCACGTCGCGCCGGCGAGCGGGATGGTCGCAGCGCGGCCTCGACTTCCGCAGACCCACGTCGGTGTTCACCGCGTCGAAGGGGGCCCCGCTCAGCTCCAGCAGCACCCGCGGACTCGCCCGAACCGCGACTGAGCCGGAACCGCCCCGCTTGATCGCGGCGATCAGCCGGCCCGAGCAGCCGGAAGTTGATGGCACTTGTGAAGTTCTGAGATTCCATCGAGGCTGCCGGTGTGGCGCGCCGCACGGATAATGGTCGCGAGTAGCGGCGCGCGGTGCGCCTGAACGCGCCGGCGCCCGTGGTGGCAAGCTCGACAGCGGCCGCGAGGACATCCCGGGACTCAGGTTTGGAGCACCGGCCATTCGCCCGGGAGGGAATGTGTACGCGACTCGTCCGGCAACGAGCACCCGCCCGTCAAGCAAGCGGAGACTTGTCCCGATGTCCCAGGGGAAATGCGCAATTTGCGACATGACGGCGAAAACCCCGCAAATTGCATGAAAAAGCCCATGCCCTGCTCCCCGGTCCTTACGGAGGCCACCGGTCCCCGCCCGCGCCACAACCTGCCGCGCCCCGCTGCGCCGCGATTGTTACAGTGGCATGGGACAGGGGAAATTCCGGGAATCTCGGGACTTAGGAGCGGTTTCTGATGGCGGTTTGCGTTGTAACGGGGGGCGCCGGCTTCCTGGGCTCGCATCTGTGCGAGCACCTTCTGGAGCTCGGCGACACGGTGATCTGCATCGACAACCTCGACACGGGGTCGCTCGAGAACATCGAGCACATCGGTCAGGACGAGTTCGTCTTCATCGAGCACGACATCACGGAGTTCGTCTCGGTCGACGGCCCCGTCGACTTCATCTACCACCTCGCCAGCCCCGCGAGCCCCATCGACTACGCGCGGCTGCCCCTGCACACGCTGAAGGTGGGCTCCTACGGCACGCACCACATGCTCGGCGTGGCGAAGAGGAAGCGCGCCCGGTTCCTGCTGACGTCGACGTCCGAGGTGTACGGCGACCCGGAGGTCCACCCGCAGCCCGAGAGCTACTGGGGCCACGTTAACCCGATCGGCCCGCGCGGCGTGTACGACGAGGCAAAGCGCTACGCGGAGGCACTGACGATGGCCTACCACCGCCAGCAGGGCGTCGACACGCGCATCGCGCGGATCTTCAACACGTACGGCCAGCGCATGCGCCCGCACGACGGGCGCGCGATCCCGACCTTCCTGCGCCAGGCGCTCCAGGACAAGCCGCTGACCGTGTTCGGCGACGGCTCCCAGACGCGGAGCTTCTGTTACGTGTCCGATCTGATTCGCGGGCTCGTCGGTTTGATGGCGTCGGAGTACCACCAGCCCGTCAACCTCGGCAACCCGATCGAGATGACGCTGCTGGAGCTCGCCGAGACCGTGATCGAGGTTACCGGCTCGCGCTCGGAGATCGTGTTCGAGGCGCTGCCCCAGGACGACCCGAAGGTGCGCCAGCCGGACATCACGCTCGCGCGCGAGGTGCTCGAGTGGGCGCCTGAGGTGGAGCTGGCTGATGGGCTGCGTATGACTATTGAGCAGTCTGGGATTGAGCGCCTGATGGGTGCTCGTTAGGCGTTTAGCTGGGGCGTTGGCCTACGGGGGAGGGCCCGTAACTGGCGCTTCTTTTTAGCCAGTTCCGGACCCTCCCCCTTCGGCCTCCTCACTACCAACACCCTCCGCGACCGTGATTAGTTGAGGTAGGGAGTGGGTTGTGGTGCCGGCGAGGTAGCAGGCTATGGGGGCCGCTTTGCGTTCGGAAGCATGGGCGGCTACTGAGGCTAGGCGCAGGATCTCTTCCATTTGCTGCGGGGTGGGTGCGGGGCTGCCGATTTCTTCGGCGAATGTTCGAATCCACTCCTCGGCCGTCACCGGGCCACCTCCTCGGTCGAATCCAGAAAGTCCCGCGAGGGCCGCATAAACCGTGCTCTGATGCGGGTTTGCCGCGGGCGTGCGGGGGATTGTGCGTCAAATGCGGGGAGAATTGTCGCGGCGGGCGCTCTCATGCGGTCCATCCCGCACAGGGCGATGGTAGTTTTGCGGGGTCCATTTCCCGGGAACGCTCCCTTCTGGGTGTCCGGCGATTGGTTGCGGACGGATCCGCCGTGACCGAGACGATGTCGCATCCCGCTACCCCCGGCTCCTTTCCCGTGTTTTTCACCACACGACCGAGAACGCCCCGCAGAGCGCTCGACACCTCGCCATGACCGAACCCCTCACTCGCAGCGGCACACCGACCGCCAAGACCGACGCGGCGCCCGATGGGGAGAACAACGCAGAGAACGATGCAAAGGCCGCGCACGCGCGTTTTCCGCGGCGCGACACACCGCTGCGAGTGGCAGGCGCAATCGCCCCTAACGTGGAGCCCGAGACCGTGCGCCGTGACGTGCGCGCCCGCCGGCCCAGCCTGATCTCGGCCCTGATCCACGCTCGCGCCCTCGAGCGCGGCATGCGCATCCTCTCGCTGCTGGCGCTCGACCTGCTGGGGGTCGCGGGCGCGATCTTCACGGCGCTCGCCTTCAAGGAGCTCGTCCGCGGCACCTTCACCTTCGAGGACGTCAGGCACACGACCGAGGACTACGTGCCGTTCGTGTTCCTCGTGACGGCGCTGCTCTTCTCGCGCAGCGGCCTGTACAGCCGCCGTGAGGCGCGTCCCGGGTTCGCCGCGATCGTCGCCGGCCTGACGCTCGCGGCGCTGGCTGGGTTCGCCTTCGCGATCGTCAACGGGCTCGACTTCAGGTCGTACTACATCTTCTACGGCGGGCTGTTCTTCGCGCTGATCTGGGTCAGCACCCTCCGCTGGGGCTACGAGCGCCTGACCGGCCTGCTGCTGCGTGCGCTCGGGCGCCGGCGCCGGGCGATCCTCGTGGGCTCCGGCGAGCAGATCGACGCCGTCGCGCACGCCCTGGCGGACGACACCTCGGGCACGCGCTACGAGCCCGTCGGCTACATCTCGCTGACCCCCAAGCCCGACAACGGGCTGCGCAACCTCGGCACGCTCGACGAGCTGCCCCGGCTGCTCGAGGAGCACCGCGTGCAGGAGGTCGTGATCGCCGACCCCGACTTCCCGCCGGAGGAGGCGATCGAGCTCGTCAACCAGTGTCACGAGCGGCGCGTGGCGGTGCGAATCGCCCCCACGACGATGGAGATCATGACCCACCGCCACGAGCTCGTGCCCGGTCAGACAGTGCCCCTCTTCGAGCTGAAGCCGCCCGTCTTCGAGGGCGCAGACTTCGTGATCAAGCGCAGCTTCGACCTGGTCGTCGCGAGCGTGAGCCTCGTTGTGCTCTCCCCCGTGCTGCTCGGCATCGCCGTCGCGATCAAGGCCACTTCACCCGGCCCCGTGCTGTTCCGCAGCCGCCGGCCCGGCATCGGCGGCGTGCCGTTCGACTGCCTCAAGTTCCGCACGATGCACACCGACGCCGAGCAGCGCCAGGAGGAAGTGGAGTCGATGAACGAGGCCAGCGGCGCCCTGTTCAAGATCCGGAGCGATCCGCGGCTCACCCGGATCGGAGGGCTGCTGCGCCGCTTCAGCCTCGACGAGCTGCCGCAGCTCCTGAACGTATTGCGCGGCGAGATGTCGATGGTGGGGCCGCGACCACTGCCGCTGCGTGACTACAGCCGGCTCGACGACTGGCACCGCAAGCGCTACCTCGTGCTGCCGGGCATCACGGGCCTGTGGCAGGTCTCGGGACGCGCGGAGCTCGACTTCGACGAGCTGGTGCGACTCGACTTCCTGTACCTGGAGCGCTGGAGCGTCTTCCTGGACCTCTCGATCCTGCTGAAGACGTTTCCCGCCGTGCTGCGGCGGCGCGGCGCGTTCTAGACGGTTGATCGCGGATCCGCGCGCCCGCGGGGGCGCGAGAACCGAGCTGGGCAAGGACGCAGGGTGAAGCCCATGCTGGTTTGCATGGGCGAGCCCGAGGACGCAGATCCAGCGAAGGTTCGCAGCGTCAGCCGTGGGTGCGGGGATTTGGGATCAACCGTCTGACTCACGAGGAAATCTGGCGGGAGCTGCCCCCCGGCGCCGGGCACGATCCCGCCGTGCACGACCGGGTCCTGCACGCGCTCGCGGGTGAGCAGCTTGGTCGTGTCCTCGACCTCGGTTGCGGCGACGGCACGTTCGGGGCACGCGTGGCGGCACTCGGCGCGGAGGTGACCGGCGTCGATCCCGCCCCGACGGCGCTGGCGCGGGCCCGCGCCGCGCATGCTCAGCTGGAGTTCGTGGCGCCCGCCCCCGACGGCGGCCTTCCCTTTCCCGACGCCAGCTTCGACGCGGTCACGTGCGTGAACGTGCTGCAGCACGTGGCGGACACGCAGTCGCTGCTGTCCGAGGCTCGCCGCGTGCTCGTCCCCGATGGGCTGCTGGCCGTTGCGGTCCCCTACCACGGCAGGCTCGAGAACATGCTGATCGCCCTGCGCTCGTTCGAGCGCCACCACGACCCGCTCGGGCTCGAGCTGCGCTTCTACACGGGGCGCTCGCTACGGACGGTTCTGCGCGACTTCGGCTTCGAGCGGGTGAAGGTAGATGCCCGCGGCGGTCCGCCCCTGCTGCGCGAGACGCTCGTGGCACTCGGCCGGCGCGCGGGCATCGGCCGCTAGCGCCAACTTTGGCGATTTGCACCCGACAGGTGGGTGCCAGGCGCCAAAGTTCGGTTGGGGCAGGGCGCTAAGGCGCCGAGGCCGCGCGGCGTGCGGCGCGGCGCTTCCGGGCCGCGCGCTCGGCAGTGGCCCTTTCGGCATCGGCCGCGTCGCGGGCACGCAGGGCCACGAGATAGGCGCTGCGGTTGAGCGCCGACGCCGGGTCGAGGTACAGGGCGCCCTGGAAAATCGGCACGGCCCGGGCCGGCTCGTCGAGATCGATCGCGTAGTAGTCACCCAGCCGCCGCCACGTCTCGGGGCTTGCGGGCTCGAGCCGCACTGCGTCCTCGAGCGCCCGCAGGGCGAGCCGGCGCCTGCCCGCGGCGTCCTCGATCGCCGCGCGCTCGAAGTACGGCTCGACCGACAGCGGGTTGATGTCGCTTGCACGCTCGGCCGCCGTCCGCGCGCCGGAGAAGTCGCCCTTGTCGAGCAGGGCCAGCGCCTCGTCGCCCTGGTCGTCCGCGCGCCACGGCTGCGCGACGGCGATCGCCGAGAGGACGGCCAGCCCCACGACCGCGACCGCCGCGGCGCCGCGCAGTCCGAGCAGCCTCCCACGCAGGGTCGCCCGCTCGGCGTGGCCGGCGGGGGCCGGGGCGCCGCCGAGGGGCAGCGGACCGCGGCCCGCGACCCACCCGGCGCAGAACAGGCCCGTGATCGCGACGGCGGGCACGAACCAGGTCCAGTCGAGCGCGGAGTGCACACCGAACACGATCGCCACGAGTGACAGGGCAAGCAGCCCCATGCGCTCGGGGGTCCATGCCTCGGAGAAGCCGCTTCGCGACAGACCGAGGGTGACGCGCGTCGCGAGCAGCCAGCCGATCAGCGCGGCGAGGCTTGCCGCCAAGCCGATCAGCCCGAGATCGGCGAGTGTCTGGTGCACGTACCCGTGTGCGTGACGGCCCTGGGTGGGCTCGGTGCGGAAGCGCAGCTGCGCCTGGGCGAACGCGCCGGCGCCTGCGCCGGCAAGCTCGTGCTCGCCCCAGACGTCCATCGCGCGGGCCCAGTAGATCGTGCGCACGTTGCCCGCCTCGATCAGGCGTCCCGGGTCGTTCTGCGGAGTCTTCTGCGCGCTCGTGAGCTCGTCCCAGCGGTCCGACACGGTCCCACCGATGCCGCGGTCGCTGAAGGCAAGGCCGGCGAGCACGATCAGCGGCACGGCGGCCAGCGATCCAAGCGCAAGCTTGCCGAGCGTCCGGCGCGTACCGGCCGGCAGGGGGCGCGTCCGTGCGCGCCGCTCGATCAAAAGGCCCGCCGCGAACAGCACGACGGCCATGCCGGCCAGGATCAGCCCGAATGCGATGCCCGAGTCCTCGCGCTCGGCGAGCACCACACGATCGTCGGTGAGCGCGCTCTGTCCGAAGGCCCAGGCGGTCACGATTGCCGCGCCCACCACGGACGGCAACAGCACGGCGAGCGTCGCCAGCCGCCGCGGCACCAGCACCAGCCACAGGGCGACGCCCACCGCCGCGGCGATGATGCTCCCTCGCGAGAAGCTCAGCAGCATCGTCACGATCAGGATGCCGAGGATCGGATAGGCCAGCGCCCTCAACGGCGGCGGCCCCTCGCGGGTGCCGAGCCACAGGGCGAGCGGGATTCCCATGGCCGCGGTGACGCCGACCGCATTCCAGTAGCCGTACGGCTCACGCAGCCGCGCGTACACCTCGTCCTCCGCCAGCCACCCCGGCGCCACCTTCGTGGCGAGTCCGTACAGGCACACGATCGCGAGTGCGATCAGGACCCCGTAAAGGACCGGCTCCCAGCGGTGCGGGAACAGGCGCACGGCCGCGATCCCGCCCGCGAACGCGGCGAGATAGGCAAGCGTGCGGTTGGTCTCGATCCACGAGTCGGCCGGATGCAGCGACCAGAGGATCGACAGCGCAGTGATCGCGGTGAGGGCCGCAACCGCGGCCAGCGCCGTTCCGCCGTGGAGCGGTGCGTCGGTCGCCGAAAAGACCAGCGCGGCCGCGACCAGCAGCCCGACCGCGAGGATCACCGCCACCTCCACCAGCGTGGAGGCGCCGAGCTGCAGCCCGCCGTTCCCGATGAAGGCGATCGCAGCGATCGCGCCCGCGAGTGTCACGCAGATCGCCATGCCCGCGTCCCAGCGCAGCCGTCGCGGTGCGACGGCTGCGCTGGGACCGGCCGCGCCTACCTCGCGTGTCCTAGCGGCGGAAGCGTGAGATTCCACGCCTCACCCCCTGGCCGATTCCCCGTCGGCGGGCGCTCGCGGCAAGGCCGGCCAAGGACAGGCCCGCGAGCGCGAGGAGCACGATCATCAGGAGTGGCGGCAGGTCGGTGCCGAAGCCCGCGGTGTCGAACAGCCTTGCGCTGCCGCCGGGGCGCACGCCCTCCCCGCCGATCCGCACGGAGCCGCTCGAGCCTGTGGCCTTCGCGATCTCCTTCTGCTCGGTGCCGGTGGGCGGTGAGCCCGTATCGACGCGCTCGGCCGCGGAGGGCTTGCGGGAGGGATGTCGCTTGCTCGCGGCGGAGCCGAGCTGCGCGCGGCGGATCACCGACCGGCAGTCGGTGTACTCGTCGAGATCGGAGGGCAGCTGCTCGAGCGCACCGGCGAGCTCGGACTGCGAGTACTTGCCGTTCAGGACGCCGTCCTCGCTGCAGTCGCGGATCACGCCCGCCGGGCTCGCAAGCGCAGGCGCAGCCATCGTCACGCCAAGGAGCGAGACGAGCATGGCGGCAAGGGCGATGTGGGTTGTTCGCGCAGGGAACATCGCGTTTCTCGGACGAAGCGCCAAAATGGCGTCTGGCGTCTTACCGATAACCAACCCGCGAAAGCGGCCTCTGATGCGGGCGGCAAGTCGCACAGCCTATCGACGGGCCGCGCCAGAACTCCTGCTGTTACCCGCCGAGCGGCTTCAGCGAACGGCGGCGTTCCACCACCTCGCGGGCGGCATCCCGCTCCACGAAGGGGCGGCCGGGCAAGAACTCCGCAATTTCCGCGATTGCAGCGCCGCGGTCGTAGCGAGTGGCCGGCCGGCGGGACTCGTGCCGGATCGGTGTGGCGTCGACGACGCCGAGGCGCCAGCCGCGCTCGCGGGCCAGCCCGCCCCAGTGCGCGTCGAGCCCCCAGCCCATCCGCAGCGGCGGGAAGGGGAGCAGCTCGGCCGCGACCGATTCGTGGAAGGCGGTCACCGGGCCGATCTCGACAAGCCGGGTTCGGCGGCCGAGGGTCCAACGCCCGCGGCGCGTGACGGCCCAGGCGGCGTGGCTCGTGTGGCGGTGCGCCGGCTGGGCGAGCTGGAAGCCGAGGCCTTCGGCGCAGGCGAGGAACCGGCCGAGGAAGCCACGCGGCAGCTCGACGTCGTCGTCGACGACCAGCGTCCAGTCCGCCGGTGCCGGGCTTGCGGCCAGCAGCCGGTTGAGATTCTCGAACTTGCCCGCTCCCTCGAGACCGTCCAGCGTCGTGTGTTCGGCCAATGCCCCGGCGGTCTCACCCAATGCACCGAGCGCGATCTGCACATCGTGGCGAGGGTCGCGCAGCTCCGCGACCGACCGGACCATCGAATCGATCCCGTCCTGCGCGTAGATCCCGAGCACCAGGACGCTGCGCCGCGGCAGACGATCGGCCGCGCGCCCAACCCGCAGCGGCTGCAGGGTCAGCCATGCGGCCGCGTCGTCGGCCAGGTCGCGGATCCGGCCGCGCGTGCGCCGCCGGCGACCCTCGACGATTCCGCTCTCGCCCGAGAGCACGCGCTCCGGGTCGAACGCGACGCTCATCGCGCGAGCAGCTCGCGCACCCGGCCGGCGGAGTGGGCCGTGAGCAGCAGCCCGTTCCCACAGCGCCGGCGGAAGATGTGCCAGACGCAGCCGACCAGCACCCGCAGCTCGCGGGCCGCAGAGGGCGCCTGCCCGCGATGCTCGATGTACCTGCGCAGGCTGCGGCCGCGACGGTAGGCCGAGCGCATCAGCGGCCCGAGCCGCGCATCGCGCGCATCGCGGCGGTGCACGAGCCCGGCGCGCGCCACGTACATCACCGTGCCGCCACGCTCGCGCAGGCGACGCTCCCACATGTCCTCGTCGAAGCCGTAGGGCACGCCGGCGTCGAACATCCCCGCAAGCTCGAAGGCGCTGCGGTTCGCGCCCATGTTGGCGCCCCAGACGACGTCGATCTCACGGTCGTCGGGGCCCGCGTCGAGTGTCGTGATCGGCGGTGCCTCGCGACCGCACATCCGCAGGCGCGATCCTTCCAGGCGCAGCTCGATCGGCCCGCCGAGCACCTGTGCGTGCGGGTGGCGTGCCCGCCCGGCGAGCAGCTCGCGCAGCCACCCCGTGGGTGCGTCGACGTCGTCGTCGACGAACACCACGAACGGCGCGCCGCTCGCCTGCACCCCGGTGTTGCGCGCGGAATTGAGGCCCGGCACGCCCGCGCGTTCCACGTAGCGGACCGCCGGCGCCGCGCGGCCCGCCACCTCCTCGGTCACGACCCGCGTGTCCTCGGACGGGCCGTCGTCCACGACAACCACCTCGTAGGAGCGAGGATCGATGTCCTGGGCGGCGAGCGACTCGAGGGCCACCCGCAGATAGGCGGCCCGCCCTTTCGTCGGCACGATCACGGAGGCCTGCATCCGCAGAGCAATAGCATCTTCGGCGCGTGCCGCGAACCACCGTCGACGTGCTGCTCGTCTCCCCCGGCACCACCGCCGGCTGGCGACGGCTGGATGCCCACGCTGCCGCCGCGCTGCGTGACCTCGGCCTCTCGGTGGCCGTGGCCTCGAGCGAGTTCCGGATCGCGCGTCACCTGCGGCGCACGATGCAGCTCACCGATCTGGCCGAGGCGGCGGCGATGCGGCGGGCCACCACCCGTGCGCTGCACCGCCACCGGCCGCGCGCGATCCTGTTCTCGGGCGTGCAGTCCACGATGCTCCAGCCGCGGTCGCGGCTTGCAAATGCGGGCGTCCGGTTCGACGCGCTCACGATCACCAACCGGCCCGGCCGCGCGAACGCACTGCAGCACCTTCTGGAGCGGAGGGCGCTGCGCCGCGTCGGCGTGCTGCTGCCCGCCGGCCTCGATACGACAACGCCGGCGATCCGTGAGCGCCCCACCGTGGCGTGGCCCTTTCCCGTCGATATCCCGGCCGCCGTGCCGGCCGGCCGCGAGCCGGTCGTCCTCTGCTACGCGGGCAACCCGGACAAGAAGGGCCTCGACGTGATCGCGCAGGCATGGAGCATCGCCGCCCCCGCAGACCGGCGCCTGGTCGTCACCGGGATCGATCCGGAGCGCGGCCGCGCATACCTGCGCCAACGCGGCGCGGGCGAGCCGGCGGGCATCGAGTGGGCCGGGAACCTCGACGCCGATCGTCACGGCGCGCTCCTCTCCCGCGCAGAGGCATACATGTCGGCATCTCGCTTCGAGGACTACGGGATCGCCCAGCTGGAGGCGCTTGCGCACGGAACGCCGCTCGTCACGACGCCGTCGGCGGGCGGCTACGAGGCGCTCCCGCTCGCGCGCGAGCTGGAGCCGGCGTTCGTGGCGCGCGACGAGCGCCCGGAGGCGCTGGCCAGGGCGCTGCGGGCCGCGCTCGAGATGCCTGCCGCGGCGCGCGCCGCGTACAGCGAGCGTGCACGGCTGCTGGTCGCTCCCTACTCCGACGCGGAGGTGCGCCGCCGCCTGGAGCAGGACGTGCTGCCCGCGCTGGGGCTTTAGCCGCTGGGCGCGCCCGCGCCCGTGAACCACTGCACGGTGTCGGCGATGCCCTCGCGCACGCCGATGCGCGCCTCCCAGCCGAGCAGCTCACGTGCCTTGTCGGTGGAAGGCCAGCGGCGCTGGACGTCCACCTCGAAGGACGGCAGATGCTCCAGCTCCAGCTCGTCGGGATCGTTGCCGCACGCCTCCCAGACGATCTGCGCGATCTCGCGCACGGTCAGCTCCTGCGTGGCCGACACGTTGAAGTCCTCACCCACGGCGGCGGGGTTGGTGAGCGCGGCGGCGATGCCGTCCGCGATGTCGTCCACGTGCGTGAGCGTGCGCGTCTGCTCCCCGGACCCGAAGATCGGGAACGGCCGCTCGTGGCGCAGCGCGCGCTCGATCAGGTCGGGAACGATGTGCGCGATGCCCGGCTCGTCGCCCGGCATCTCGCCCGGCCCGTATGCGTTGAACGGGCGCACGATCGAATAGCGCAGGCCGAACTCGTCCGCAGCGGCGCGGCACCAGTACTCGCCCGCCAGCTTCGAGAAGCCGTAGGCCGAGCGCGGCGTGGGAGTGCGGTCGAGGTGGTCCTCCCGCGTTGGGAACTCCTCGGCGCGCTCGAAGGCCATGCTGGAGGAGACGTAGACGAACCGCTCGACCTCCCGCTCTATCGCGGCGCGGAAGAGCGCGTTGTAGAGGGCGGTGTTGGTCTCCAGCAGCGTGTACGGCAGCTTGTGGAAGTTCGCGATGCCCCCGACGATCGCGGCCAGGTGCACAACGCGGTCGCATCCCGCGAGCGCCCGGCGAGCCTCGTCGAGGTCGCGCAGGTCGCCCGTGTGGATCTCGCCCGCCTCGCGCATCCAGTCCGGCGCCGGGCGCTGGTCTGCGACGCGGATCGCCGCGCCGTCGCGCAGCAGGCGACGCACGACCGCCGTGCCGATCGTGCCCGCGCCTCCGGTGACGAGGACCAGTTGCGGGCTCAACGCTGCCCTGTGGTCTGCGGCCCGGCGCTGAGCGACACCACCTGCTCGACAGGAGCGAACACCCGGGCGGCGCCGAACGAGTTCCACGGGTCCACGATCAGCGCGCCCGGCGCGCGCTCGGCAATGACCCGCAGCGTCGCGGGATCCGAGAACTCCGAATGGTTCGTCGCGACGACCACGGCGCTCGCCTCGCGGGCGGCATCGTCGAGGCCGGCGTCCGGCAGCGGCGCGTGCGGATCGTGGGTGGCCACCTCCGCGAGCTCGCGCTCGAGCAGCCGGATCAGCTTTGCCGACAGCGAGTCGCGCAGATCGTCCGAGTCGCGCTTGAACGTCAGTCCGAGCACCGCCACCTTCTTGCCGCGCAGCGATCCGAGCCGCTGCTTGATCCCCTCCACCAGGAACAGCGGCACGCTCTCGTTCACGCGCGAGACGGACAGCAGCATGCCGGGGGCGCTGGAGCGCTCCTCCGAAAACGCAAAGTCCTTGCGCAGGCACGTCCCGCCCGTGAGCCCCGGCAGCGCGATCCCGCCGCGCGGATAGTCGCGGTTGATCAGATCGATCACGTCGAACACGTTCGCGCCGTACTGCTCGCAGTTCATCATCAGGAGGTTGGGCAGCGCGAAGTTCGCGTAGCGGAAGATGTTGGTCCAGATCTTCGCCAGCTCGGCCTGCACGGGCGTGGTGCGCTCGATGCGCGATCCGAACACCTCGAAGAGGCGGGCGACACGGTCGGTGGACTCGTCGTCGACGCCGCCGATGATGTGCGGCAGGGACGCGATCTCCTCCACGAAGTGGTTCTCCGCGATGCGCTCGGGCGCGTGCGCGACGAAGACGTCGCGGCCGACCGCGAGACCGCGCTGCTGCTCGACGTAGCCGGCCACGAACTCGGTCGTGCCGGGCGCCACCGTCGAGCGCAGGACGATGTGATGGCCGGGACGCAGGAGCGGCAGCAGCGAGTCGAGCGCCGAGCGGATGTCCGAGATGTCGATCTCGATGTGGGAGAAGCTGGGTGTGCCGAGCGTGAGCACGATGTAACGAGCCTCGGCCGCGTCCTCGATCTGTTCGGAGAGCTCCAGCTTGTCGCCGGCCCGCACGCGTTCGAGGAGCGCCTGCGTACCGCGCTCCTGGAACGGCATCGTGCCCGCGCGCACGCTCGCGACGATCGCGCTGTCGCGCTCGATGCCGATGGTCGCGACGCCGCGGTCGGCGAAGCTCAGCGCGAGCGGCAGCCCGACCCGGCCAAGGCCGACGACGGAGACTTCGTATCTGAAGGAGGGTTCGCTCATCTAGATCGGTGGCGTAAACACGCCAGGCGCGCTGGCGATTCTAAAGAAGGTCCCTCCGGCCGCCGCGCCGGTGCTCGCGCAGGTACTGGCGCGCGAAGGCCGCCACGAATGCCGGGTTGTAGCGCAGGTAGCGCACGAGCAGCCGCCGCGGCTCCTGGGAGAGGCGAAAGAGCCATTCGAGCCCGCGGCGCTGCATCCATGGCGGCGCCTGCCGCTTGCGCCCGGCGAGGAAGTCGAACGCGGCGCCCACGCCGACCAGCACCGGCGCCTCGAGCAGCGGGCGCATCCGCGCCATCCACTTCTCCTGCTTCGGCACGCCGATGCCCACCCACACGATGTCCGGCCGGTCGGCGTTGATGCGGGCGGCCACCTCCTGATCCTCGGCCTCGGTCAGCGGGCGGTGCGGCGGCGACCAGCGACCGACGATGTCGATGCCGGGGTGGCGACGTTCGAGCGCGACCGCAAGCTGGTCCAGCGCTTCCGGCGTGTGGCCGCCGTAGAGCCACACCCGGTGCCCGCGCTCGGCGGCGCGGCCGCAGTAGCGGTCGGTCAGCTCGGGCCCGTAGACGCGATCCGGCAGGTTCTCCCCGAGCAGGTTGAGGGCCCACACGAGCGGCCGTCCGTCGGGGACGTTCAGCACGTCGGGGCGGCGCAGGGCCTCCAGCAGCTCCGGATCGTGCTGGGCCACCATCACGCCGTGGACGGGGACGGCGCAGACGTATCCGCGGGCGTTCCGGGCGATCATCCCGTCCATCACGTCCATCGCCTCCTGGTAGGTGGTCAGCGCGATCGGCACGTCGAGTAGATCGCGGCGGCCGATTCGGGCCGCTTCGGGGGCGCTCGCCGTCATCTCGCTTCGTAGACGTCCATGAGCGCACTGTAGAAGCGCTCTTCGCCGAACAGCTCGCGGGCGCGCGCCAGCGCCTGGCCGGCGCGACGGGCGCGCTCGGAGTCGTCGTCCCACAACGCGCGCATCGCGGCGGCCCACCGGTCCACGTCGCGATCGGGCAGCACGCTCTCCTCGCCCACCATCTCGGGGAGCCCACCGCGCTGCGACGCGAGCACCGGCAGGCCGGTGGCCATCGCCTCGATCACCGTGTAGGGGCACGGCTCGTCCCAGCGCGAGGGAGCAACGACGAACGCCGCCTGTGAGCGCGCGACCGGCATCTGCTCCGGCGGGATCCGCCGCAGGAACGTGACCGGCGCATCGCGCTCGGTCGCGAGCCGCTCGAGCCGCGCTTCGTCGGGCCCTGACCCGGCGATCGCCAGCGGCACTCCGGAGGCGGCTGACGCGAGGATGGCAGTGTCGGCTCCCTTCTCCTCGACGAGCCGCCCCGCAAACAGGGCATGGCTGCCGCGCCCGGGCGGCGGTGCCGCCGCGAACTGCTCGTCCGCGACGAAGTTGTGCAGGACCGCGACGGGCGCGGCGCCGAGTGCCTGATCGGCAAGGCGGCGCGCCGCGAAGGCGCTGGGCGCGATGAAGTGGTCCACCGCACGGATCGTGCGCCGCTGCTGTCGCGCGAGGCCCGCGCCGTATGCAGCCGCCTCGGGGAGGTTCCCCCGGCACCGCAGCCGCACTCCCGGGAGCGTGTTGCGGCCACCGCACCTGGTGCACACGCGGCCGTCGCGGTAGTCGATCGCGATCGCGCAGACCATACGGTAGTTGTGCAGGTGCATCACGATCCGCGCGCCGGCGTGCCGGGCGGCGGCCAGGGCGCGAGCGCCGAACAGCGGGTGGATGTTGTGAGCGTGCACGACATCGGCACGGTGCGCACGCACAGCCCGTTCCACCTCCCCGGGCTCGAGGCCCCCGGCCAGCAGTGCCACCCCCGCGCGAGCCCGCCCGGCAGTCGCGCTGGAACGCTCGAGCACCTCGACAGCATGGCCACGCGCACGCAACAGCCGAGCAATCTCGGCCACGGAGCGTTCCTCCCCGCCCGCCTCGCGGTATCGGTTGTGAAGTATCAGTACGTTCAAGATTGGAGTTACGCAGTTACGCCGTTACGCCGTGCGCCGGAAAACCGGCGATACGGCGCACGGCGCACGGCGCACTATGCCCATAAACCTCATAACCAACTACCTCCCCCCCTACCGGGTCCCGCTCTACAAGCTGCTGAACGAGCGCTACGGGGTCGAGGTACATTGTTTCGGGGGCGAGGGCGGTTACGTGGCGGCCGCGGACCGTGACCTCGAGCGTCAGCTCGAGGAGGCGCCGTTTCCCGCGCATCGCCTGGCCCGGCAGGGCGACGCCGGCCGCGTGGCCGGCGACAGCGACGCGGTGATAGCGGCCCTCACCGGGCGGGTGGCGGTGCCGGCGGCCTGGTACGGAGCGCGCCAGGCCGACCGCCCGTTCGTGCTGTGGGCGTCCCTGTGGCGCCATCCACTGACGCTGGCGCACATGGGCTCCCTGCCCTTCATGCGCCGCGTGTACAAGCAGGCCGACGCGGTGGTCACCTACGGCGAGCACGTGTCACGCTACCTGCGCCGCTACCGCAGCGTCGATCGCACCACTCTCGTCGCGCCCCAAGCCGTCGAGGCGGACCTGTTCGGGCGCGAGGTGACCGATGACGAGCGTGCCGGCTGGCGGCGCGAGAGCGGCCTCCCCCCCACCGGGCCGCTGGTGCTGTACGTCGGGCGCCTGGTGCGCGAGAAGGGGGTCGAGGTCCTGCTGCGCGCGTGGCGGCGGCTCGACGTGCCCGGCGCGACACTCGTGCTGGCCGGCGACGGGCCGCTGCGCCGCGCGGACGAGCCGCACGTGCACTATCTGGGACACGTGCCGCGCACGCTCCTGCCGGTTGTGTACTCCGCCGCCGACGCGGTCGTGGTGCCGTCGCTCGCGACGCGTCGCTTCCTCGAGCCCTGGGGCCTCGTGTGCAACGAGGCGATGCACGCGGGCACGCCCGTGATCGCCTCCTCGGCGGTGGGCGCGACCGCCGGTGGTCTGGTCGTACACGGCGCGACGGGCCTGGTCGTGCGCGCCGGCCACGACCAGGACCTTGCGAACGCGATGCAGATGCTGCTGACGGACGCGGTGCTCCACGACCGGGCCGGCGTGCTCGGCCGCACGCAGGTGGCGTCCTACACCTATGAGGCTGCCGCGGACGCGTTCGGCGCGGCCCTGCAGGCGATCGGCGCGGTGCCGCGTTAAGCCGTGGACGCGGGGTCGCGGGCCTCGACCGTCACCCACACGCCGCAGCCCGTTGGCAGTGGAACCTGCACTGAAAGCGCGACGCTGCCGTCGCCGCAGTCCTCCACGTCGGTGACCGAGGCGGCGAGGACGACCTCCTCGAGCGCGAAGTCCCGCGACACGGCCGATACCCGGTACAGCGACGGATCGCCGAGGCGGGGAGTGCGCACCCGCAGGCCGCGCGCGACCAGGTCCCGGTCGGTTGTGTTGGTCAGCCGCGCGGTGGTGACCGGCTCGAGGCCGTCGTCGCCCGCCAGCATCGTGACCTCGAGGCGATTGGGCACGACCACGTTGTAGGCCACCCCGGCTGGGCCGCAGGAGACGAGCACGTAGTGCGAGAAGCCGCCGGCGGGAGGCTGGGTGTACAGCGGCCCCCCGGCGCCGCCGACGGTCACGTAGCGCACGCCCTCGTGCACCTCCTCGTAATAGAAGTGGTCATGCGCGGCGAACACCGCCTGCACGCCGTGTGCGGCGAACAGCTTGGTCAGGACCTCCGCGTCGTCCGGGTTGAAGTCGCCCTGGAACCACGAGAAGAGGGGGCGGTGCATGAACACGAACGTGCCCTGCGCGCCGGCGCTCGCGAGCAGGTCCTGCTCCAGCCACGCGAGCTGCTCGCCGGTGACCCGCCCCTCCAGATTGGGCTCGTCGGTGTTCAGGCCGATGAAGTGGTAGCCCTGGAAGTCGAAGGACCCGTAGAGGTCGTGCCCCCAGTCGGCCAGCACCTGCATCGCGGCCGCGCTCGACTGCGCCTCGTGATTGCCCGGCACGTTGAACAGCGGCACGCGGCTCGTGTCCGCGAGTGCCCTGAACCGGTCGAGCTCGTTCAGCATCTGCTGGCGCGATTGCTTGTAGCCGAAGATGGCATCACCGGCGTAGAGCGTGAACGCGGGACGCAGGAGCGCGAGCTCGCGCATGATGTCGCCCGTCACCCTCGGGAACGGCATGCCGGCCACCGTGGGCCGCCCGTCGCCCGCCACGGCGAAGGTGAACTCGCCGCCCGCCTCCGCCGGGCCGAAGGGCCGGGAGTTGACCGGCCGCAGCGGCCGCGGGGGCGTGCTCACCGTTCTGGGTGGTTCTCGTCGTAGGGCAGAAAGTCGGCCTGGCGCAGGACCGCCAGCCACGCGAGCGGCAGGCGGCCACCATAGGCCAGCTCCCCGACGGCGCGGCGCTGATCGGGCGGGGGCGTGGCGGCCAGGCCAAGCCGCTCGAGGACCTGGTCCAGGGTCAGGTCCGGCGGTGCCGTCAACGAGCCAGTCGCTGTGCCGCCGCCGAGGTCGACAGCAGCTCCATGTCGGAGTCGACCATCAGCCGGATGAGCTCGTCGAAGGAGGTTCGCGGCTCCCAGCCGAGCTTTGCCTTCGCCTTCGAGTAGTCGCCGATCAGGTGATCCACCTCTGCGGGGCGCAGCAGCGCCGAGTCGAGCTCGACGTGGTCCTGCCAATCCAGCCCGAGCTGGCCGAACGCGACCTCGACCACGTCCCGGACGCTGTGGTCCTTGCCCGTCGCGATCACGTAGTCGTCGGGCTCGTCCTGCTGCAGCATCAGCCACATCGCCTCGACGTAGTCCTTCGCGTAGCCCCAGTCGCGGCGCGCGTCGAGGTTGCCGAGACGGAGCTTCTCCTGGATGCCGAGTTTGATTGCGGCCGCGTTGTAGGTGATCTTGCGGGTCACGAACTCGCGTCCGCGGCGAGGGCTCTCGTGATTGAAAAGTAGCCCTGAGCAGGCAAAAAGGTCGTAGCTCTCGCGGTAGTTCACAGTGATGAAGTGTCCGTAGGCCTTCGCCACGCCGTACGGGCTGCGGGGGTAGAACGGCGTGTTCTCGTTCTGCGGCGTCTCGCGGACCTTGCCGAACATTTCCGACGACGAGGCCTGGTAGAAGCGCGCACCGGGCGCCGTCTCGCGCATCGCCTCGAGCATCCGGGTCACGCCCGTGCCCGAGAACTCGGCAGTGAGCACCGGCTGGTTCCAGGAGGCGGCCACGAACGACATGGCCGCGAGGTTGTAGATCTCGTGGGGCTCGACCTCGCGCATCACGTCCCCCAGGGAGCGCTGGTCCAGCAGATCGCCCGTGTGGAGCGTGATCTGGTCGCCGATGTGGGACAGCCGGTCGAAGGCCTCCGTGGACGAGCGGCGGACCATGCCGTGCACCTCGTAGCCCTTCTCCAGCAGGAGGTCGGCGAGGTAGCTCCCGTCCTGGCCGGTGATGCCGGTGATCAGTGCGCGGCGGGCGCTCATGCGGCGAAGTTATACGAGCGGGCGGTCGCGCGGGTCAATGACTGACGGCCGCGAGCGGGCGGCGTCGATATCCTCGCCGCGGATGAAGGCAGTGATTCTGGCCGGCGGCGCCGGCACACGCATCAGCGAGGAGACGGCCGTGCGGCCGAAGCCGATGATCGAGATCGGCAGCAAGCCGATCCTCTGGCACATCATGAAGATGTACTCCTCGCATGGCATCAACGACTTCGTCGTGTGCCTCGGATACCGCGGCTACATGATCAAGGAGTACTTCGCCAACTACTTCCTCCACACGTGCGACGTGTCCTTCGACATCGGCCGCAACGAGATGGAGGTCCACCACTCCACCGCCGAGCCGTGGCGCGTGACCCTCGTCGACACCGGTGAGCAGACACAGACCGGCGGGCGCCTGCGCAGGGTTATGCACTACGTCGGAGACGAGGAGTTCTGCTTCACGTACGGCGACGGCGTCTCGTCGATCGACATCGGCGAGCTGGTCCGGTTCCACCGTGATCAGGACGTGATGGCGACCGTCACGGCGGTGCAACCACCCGGCCGCTTCGGAGCGCTCGAGATCTCCGACCACCGCGTGCGCGGCTTTCAGGAGAAGCCGCACGGCGACGGCGGCTGGATCAACGGCGGCTTCTTCGTCCTGTCCGCCGGCATCGACCGCTACCTGGACGGCGACGACACGGTGTGGGAGCGGGAGCCGATGGAGCGCCTCGCCGGCGAGGGACAGCTGGCGCCCTACAAGCACGACGGCTTCTGGCACCCGATGGACACGATGCGCGACAAGATGTACCTCGAGGAGCTGTGGCATTCCGGGCAGGCTCCGTGGAAGACGTGGCAGTAGACCCGGGGTTCTGGGACGGCAAGCGGGTGTTGGTCACCGGCCACACCGGCTTCAAGGGAAGCTGGCTGTGCCTGTGGCTCGAGGGAATGGGCGCGGACGTGACCGGCTATTCGGTCTCGGTGCCGACCGACCCCTCGCTCTTCGAACTGGCCCGCGTCGCGGATGAGGTCCGCTCCCTCACCGGCGACGTGCGCGACCGCGCGGCGCTGGAGCGCGCCTTCGAAGCGCAACGGCCGGAGATCGTGATCCACATGGCGGCACAGTCGCTCGTGCGCCGCTCCTACCGCGATCCGGTCGAGACCTACGAGACGAACGTGATCGGCACGGTCAACCTGCTCGAGGTGGTGCGCGACCGCGGCGACGTCCGTGCGGTCGTGAACGTGACGACCGACAAGGTCTACGAGAACCACGAGGAGGAGCGCGGCTTCCGCGAGGACGAGCCGAAGGGCGGCCACGACCCATACAGCAACAGCAAGGCATGCTCGGAGCTCGTCACCGCGGCGTACCGCGACTCGTTCTTCGGCCCGGGCCGCACGGCTGTCGCATCCGCGCGCGCCGGCAACGTGATCGGCGGCGGCGACTGGGGCGAAGACCGCCTGATCCCGGACCTGATGCGCGGGGTGTTGAGCGGCAGCGCCACGCCGATCCGCCATCCGGGCGCGGTGCGCCCGTGGCAGCACGTGCTGAACCCGCTCAGCGGCTACCTCATGCTCGCCGAGTGCCTGTGGGACTCGCACGACTATGCGGAGGCGTGGAACTTCGGTCCCGCAGAGCGCGACGCGCTGTCGGTGCAAGGGGTGATCGCCAGGCTGTCGGAGCTGTGGGGCGCCGACATTCCCTGGGAGCAGGACCCGGGCGACCATCCGCACGAGGCCCACACCCTGCGGCTCGATTCGTCCAAGGCCGTCAAGCGCCTGGGCTGGACTCCCAAGTGGGACCTCGACGCGGCGCTCGTCAGCATCGCGGACTGGTACCGCGGCTACCGCGACGGCACGGACCCGCGCGCGCTCGTGGTCCGGCAAATCGCGGCCTTTGGCTCTGAGTTCAGCTAGCCGGCGACGCCGGCGACCGCGCGCTCACGCCACCACTGCACGGTGTCGGCGAGCGTGCGCTCCAGCGGGATCTCGGGCTCCCAGCCGGTTGCCGCCGTGAGCTTTTCGTGTGAGCCGCGAATCTCGGCGACCTCGTGCTCGCGCAGCAGCGCCGGATCGGTCGTCTGCTCGAGCTCGACGCCCGCGTGGCGCGCAAGTCCCGCGAGGATCTCGCTGATCTCGGTCGAGCGCCCGCTGCACACGTTGTAGACGCCGGGGTCAGCCCGCTCGAGCGCCAGCCAGTAGGCCCGCACGACGTCGCGCACGTCGGTGAAGTCCCGGCGGACATGGAGATTCCCCGTCACGATCTCGACCGGTTCGCCGGCACGCCCGGAGGCTGCGGCGATCTGGCGCGCGAACTTCGAGACCACGTACGCGTCGGACTGTCCGGGCCCGGCGTGGTTGAAGGCCCGCAGGCGCACCACGTGCATGCCGTAGGCGTCGGCGTAGAAACCGGCTGCCAGGTCGCCCGCCGCCTTGCTGACCGCGTAGGGATTCTGGGGGCGCAGATTGTGCTCCTCGGTCAGCGGGAGGGTGTCGTGGTTGCCGTACTCCTCTCCCGAGCACGCGACCAGCACGTGGGCCTCCGGACAGTCGTGGCGCACGGCCTCGAGCACGTTGAGGGTCGAGGCCAGGTTGGTGCGGATCGTGGCCTCGGGGCTCTTCCACGACGAGGCGACCGAGGCCTCCGCGGCAAGGTGGAAAACGGCGTCGGGCGCGGCCGCGCGGACCGCTGCGCGGGTCCCGCCGGGGCTCGTCAGGTCCGCGGTCACGTACTCGTTCAGGTCGGCGGTCGCCGGACCGTCGTGGGGGCGCCGGCCGAGCCCCACTACATGCGCGTTCCGGGCTGCGCACAGCTTGGCGAGGTGACGCCCGGCAAAGCCGGTCGCGCCGGTGATCAACACTCGCATGACCCGCAAAGCTACAGGACGGCCACCCTGGACGGCCGAGGGCGCGGGGTACCATTGCGCCCGTGCATCCGTTCGCCCCGGTCCGCCTGTCCGTGCTCGTGGTGACGTGGAACTGCCGGGCCGCGGTGTCGCAGACTCTCGCAGCCCTGGCCGACCAGTTGGCACCGGACGATCAGCTCGTTGTCGTCGACAACGCGTCCGAGGACGGGACTGCGGACGCCGTCGCGCAGCTCATGCCGCACGCGACGGTGCTGCGCAACGCCGAGAACGTGGGTTTCGCACCCGCGTGCAACCAGGCGGCCGAGGCGGCCCGCGGCGATCTGCTCCTGCTGCTGAACCCGGACGCAACTCCCGCCCCGGGCCTGTGCGACGCGATCCGGCGCCCGCTGCGCGACGGCCGCGGCTGGGACGCCTGGATGGGACTCGTGACCGCCGACGACGGTCGCACGATCAACACGTCGGGGGGCGTGATCCACTTCACCGGGATCGCGTGGGCCGGCGAGGCGGGGGAACCGGTGTCGAAGGCCCCCGGGCGCCCGCGCGAAGTGCCCTTCGCCTCGGGCGCGTGCATGGCGGTGCCGCGCACCGTCTGGCAGGCTCAGGGGGGCTTCAGCCCGGACTTCTTCATGTACCACGAGGACGTCGACCTCTCCCTGCGCCTGCGGCTCGGCGGCGGGCGCATCGGGATCGAGCCGGACGCGCGGGTCGACCACGAATACGAGTTCCACAAGGGACCGGCCAAGTGGCGGCTGCTGGAGCGAAACCGGTGGGCGACGATCATCCGCACCTACCCGGGCGCGCTACTGGCGCTGCTCGCGCCGGCCCTGCTGGCCACCGAGCTTGCGCTCGTTGCCGCGTCGCTCGCCGGCGGCTGGGCGCCACAGAAGGCCCGCGCGTACGCGGACACGCTGCGGGCGCTGCCGCGCCTGCTGCGCGAGCGGCGCCACATCCAGTCCACGCGGCAGGTGTCCGCAGGGCAGTTCGCGGCCGTGTTCACGCCGCGGCTGTCGTCGTCCTACCTCGGTCGCGCCGCGTCGTCCGGGACGCTGAACGCGATGCTGGCGCTCTACTGGGCGGCGGTGCGCGCGGTGTTGCGCGAGTCGAGCACGCGGCGGTAGACGTCGAGCGTTCCGTTCGCGGCGCGCTCCCACGTGAACTCGGGCCACCTGCGCCGTCCGCGCTCGACAAGCTCCGCGCGCCGCGCGTTGTCGTCGAGCAACCGGCGGATCGCGGTGGCGATCGCATCGACGTCGTGGGGATCGAACAGCTCCGCCGCGTCCCCCGCGACCTCGGGCAGTGCCGACAGGTTCGCGCACGCGACCGGCACGTCGCGCCGCATCGCCTCCAGGATCGGCAGCCCGAATCCCTCGAGCAGGCTGGGGTAGGCGAACATCGTCGCAGCCGCGTACAGGCCCTCGACCACCGAGTCCTCGGCCCAGCCCGTGAACACCACGCGGTCGCCCACGCCGCGCGCATGCGCGGCGGCGCGCAGTGCCTCCTGCTCGCGGCCGCCGTGGCCGACCACCACGAGGCGCACGTCGCGATCGGAGGCCACGCGGGCAAAGGCGGCGATCAGGCGATCGAGGTTCTTGTGGCGCAGTGCCGCCGAGATCGTCAGCACGATCGGGTCGTTGCCGAGCCCGTACCGCTCACGCAGCTCTGCCTCCGGCACCGGGTCGGGCGCCTGGGACATGCCGAATCCGAGGTGCACCGCATCCACCTTCGCGGGGTCGAGACCGAGCGTCTGCACGAGGTCGCGCTTGCCGTCGTGCGAGATCGCGATCACGCGGTCGGCGCGCCGCGCCCCGGCGGGCACGAGCGCCCTGAGCCCGAGCCGGCTCGCGCGGGGAAAGGTCTCGGGGAAGTGGTGGTAGATCAGGTCGAGCACCGTCACGACCGATGGCACCGGGCAGAGCAGCGGCGTCGTGGTGCCGAGGCTGTGCAGCAGGTCAACGCGGTCGCGGCGCAGGCGGGCCGGCAGCCAGGTCAGCTCCAGGGCGACGCGCAGCGGCTTGCTGCTCGAGCGCACAGGCGCCGGCACGAAGGTCGCCGCGGGCGCCCACGGCTCCCGGGAGAGGGAGTCGAGCGCCTCGGGAGCGACGTACGCGACCAGCTCGAGCTGCGGCTGAAGCTCGTGGAGCGCACGCAGCAGGTTGCGGGCGTAGATCTCCGAGCCCCCGACCCGGCCGGGAACGAGGTAGAGCAGGTTGACGCCGAGCCGCCGCAACCGAACTGGCTCAGCGTTCGCCGACGGTCTCCTCCTGCCTGACCAGGGTCGGCTCCCCTGCGTGCTCCGGGAAGTCTCCGCGCTCGGCCTCCGCGAGGCGCCGCTGCGCGGCGCGCAGTTCCTGGTCCAGACGCGCCACCTGCTGCGCGAGGATCTTGGACTCGTCGGAGAGTCGCGAGACGGCGAGCGAGAAGTTGAGCAGCAGGGCCATCACGAACGTAAACCCGACCACGAACAGTGCGTTCGAGGGCGTCGCGATGCCGACCCAACCGGACAGCTTCTCGAGCAGTCCGGTCCAGGCCGCGAGAACGAGCAGCACGAGCGCGCTCAGCAGCCACAGCAGGGCGTAGCGCTCCATCAGGCGGCGGCGCCGGACGAGCTCGAAGACGAGCAGCAGCAGCAGCGCCGTGACGATTACCGCGATTGTCTGGATGCGGCTGTCCACCTAGATGCCTCGCTGTGCGGCCACCGGCGCCTCTCCACCGGGCTCGATCGCCGGGCGGGAGCGGAACAGACCCACGACCACGGCCAGCAGCACCTTGACCATGTAGTAGGCGCTGAGCGGGTTCGTGATCGACGACCGCCCCGTGAGCCGCTCGCTCATGCGCACCGGAACCTCGCGCATGCGCAGCCGGTGGGCGTGCATCAACAAAATGGCTTCGACTTCAGGGTAATCGTGTGGGTAGTCGCGCGCGAACAGCTCGATGCCCCGCCGGTTCGTCATCCGGAAGCCGGACGTCGGGTCGGTCACGCGCTGCCGCACGATCAGGGACATCAGCGCCGAGAACAGCATGATCCCCGTGCGGCGCACCCGCGGCACCTTGTAGCCCGCGTCCTCGCGGAAGCGGCTGCCGGTCACCATGTCGATCTGGTCGTCGGCACACAGCGCACCGGTCAGGTCCGGGAGGTATTTCGGGTCGTGTTGACCATCGGCATCGACCTGCGCGGCCAGGTCGTACGCATTGCGCTGTGCGTACTGGTACCCGGACTGCACCGCACCTCCGATACCGAGGTTGAACGGATGCCGGATCACCGTCGCTCCCGCTCGCTCCGCCCGCTCGGCCGTCCGGTCGGTGGACCCGTCGTCGACAACGAGGACGTCGAAGTCCGGGCACTGCTCGCTGATCGCGGCGACGACGCGCGCAACCGACTCCTCCTCGTTGTAGGCGGGCACGATCGCGAGCTTCTTGTCAAGGGCTGAGAGAGGCATCGGGCTATTGCAAGAAACACCTGGATGATCGCGATGTCGCGCCGGCGCCCATGCTAAGCGAGGATACGGTCGGTGGTGGAGGTCGTCGAGCCGGCCAGGGGAACCTCCCGCGTGTGGCCGGGGGGCGAGAACAGCGGCTCCAGATGTGACAGCGAGGCACCGGCGGAACGCGGATGCCGGTTCGCGTATTCGATCGCCCGTTCCGTGGAGCGAAAGCCCACCAGGCCTGCGGGCGGCTGCATTCCTGCCGCCGCAAGCGAGCGCGCCACCCGCTCGCTCAAGACCCGCCGAGCGAGGCCGATCAGGCCCCGCGCAATCGAGCGCATGACGTCCCAGCCGCGGTACACCGCGCCCATCATCGCCACCGCGAGCCGGTACCGCATCATGGGTGCCCCCACCCAGCCGTTGTCGCGCAGGACGTCCAGCATCGTGGCCCGCAGCTCGCGGTTCTCGATCTGCGAGAAGTCCTCGAGGATCGCCGCCATGTAGGCCCGCGGGTCGATCGGCGGAAACTTGCCGGAGCTGCTCTCGGCCCGGACGAAGCAGTATTCGTGAAAGATCGCGTTGCGGATGGTGTGGAACGCCGGCACCGGCGCCGCGTTGTTCATCTCCGTGGCACCCAGCTGCGTGGCGAAGTCCACGCGGTCCTTGGTGTCCTCGCCACGGGAGTAGCTCGCACCCTGGCTTCTCGCCATCGCGTACTGCAGCAGCACGGCCTTGTCGTAGTACAGGATCGAGTCGACCGTATCCAGGCACCGGTAGGTGAAGCAGAAGTCGGGCGAGATCGAGGCGAACACGCTCCCGAACCGGCCGGCGACCTGCTCGAACACGGCGCGCGGCACGAGGCTGTTCAGCGGTCGCGGCAACGGCGGCCTGATCACGCCGCGCGATGACAGGTAGAGCAGGTGGCGGGAGTCGATCTCGAACAGCCGGCCGGTCCAGTCGTAGAGCTGGAGCCCGACCGGTTCCCGGTAGTCGTCGACCGCATCGTGGTTGTAGCTGATGACCTTCTCCGGGTGGCTGGCCGCAAGGCTCAAAACCGTGCGCAACTCGCCGCGCTTCATCACCATGCGGTCGGTCAGGTACGCGACGTGGGTGACGTCCTCGGGCTCGAGCGCGCGCTGGAGCGCCCACTGCCAGTGCGCAGTCATCGCGAGCTGCTGCGGCGGGCGGACGTACCGGATACGCGTGCCGTCGAACTGCTCGCAGAACGCGGCGACCTCCTGCGCGGCCGCCTCGTCGGTCGAGTTGTCGGACACGAGCACGCGCACGTCCGTGTCCTGCTCGATCACCGAGCTGACCGCTGCGCACGCCATGCCGGCGCGATTGCGCGTGGGCACTACGATCGTCGGAGAGGTGCGTGTCATGGGTAGAGCGCAGGCGTCCCGGCCTGCCGCGAGGAGAACGTGATTCTACGCGCAGGCACGGCGCGGCCGCCCGGAACCATCTCGGGCACGCCTAGCGCCACTCTACGATGCACGACGATGTCGTCTGCCGTCGCCCAGGACGAGTATCGGACGCCCGACCCTCTCCTGGCGGCCGCCACCAGCACCGCGCGCTCGTCCGTTGTGGTGTCGGTCGGCTTCCTGTTCAGCGGCATCCTCGGCGCGCTGCTGGCGTTCGTCATCGCGGTCATCGTCGGGGAAGGAGCCGAGACCGACGGCTTCCTGGCCGCGTACGTGATCTATCTCGCGTTCGTGCTGTTCGGCTCGACGCTGCGCGTCGCGCTGGTCCCGTTGCTCGGCCCGACGACGGACGGCGCGCGTTTCCGGCAGGCTGCGGTCGCAAGCGTTCGCCGCATACTCGCCGTCGCAGGAGTGGGCTTCCTGGTGCTCCTCGTGATGTCACCCGTGATGGGCCAGATCCTGGTCC
>JBBRDT010000035.1:0-31757 GCA_038203635.1 Solirubrobacterales bacterium | reverse complement strand
CTGGCCGCCGTACACGGCCTCACCGATCTTCTGCATCGAAGCGTTCAGCTCGTTGACCGCGTTCTGGATCAACGTGCTGTCGGTGCCGAGCAGCGCGCTACGCACCGCTTGCACCTTCGCCTCCACGTCGGTCTTCAGGTCGCCCGGTACCTTGTCGGCGTTGTCGCGCAGCGTCTTCTCGGCCTGGTAGGCCATCGAGTCCGCGGTGTTCTTCGTTTCGATGGAGTCACGCTTTTTGCGGTCCTCATCGGCGAAGAGCTCCGCTTCGCGCTGCATTTTGTCGATCTCATCCTTGGAGAGACCGCCTGACGATTGAATGGTGATCTTCTGCTCGCGTCCGCTGCCCTTGTCCTTGGCGGAAACGTTCACGATGCCGTTGGCATCGATATCGAACGTGACTTCCACCTGCGGAATGCCGCGGGGCGCCGGCAAAATGCCATCGAGAATGAACCGGCCAAGCGACTTATTGTCGCCGGACATCGGCCGTTCGCCCTGGAGAACGTGGATTTCCACGCTCGGCTGGTTGTCGGCCGCAGTGCTAAACGTCTGGCTCTTTGCCGTCGGAATGGTCGTATTGCGCTGAATGATCGGCGTCATTACGCCACCGAGCGTCTCGATGCCAAGGGTGAGTGGCGTGACGTCGAGAAGGAGAACGTCCTTCACTTCGCCCTTCAGCACACCAGCCTGAACGGCTGCGCCGATGGCAACCACTTCGTCCGGGTTGACGCCCTTGTGGGGCTCCTTGCCGAAGTAGTCGGCCACGATCTTCTGGACTGACGGCATCCGGGTCTGGCCGCCGACGAGGACAATCTCGTCAATGTCGCCGGGCTTCTTCCCGGCGTCGGCGAGGGCCTTCTTCACTGGCTCGAGCGTGCCCGTCAGCAAGTCGCCAACGAGTTGTTCGAGCTTGGATCGGCTGAGCGAAACATTAAGGTGCTTCGGGCCACTGGCATCGGCTGTAATGAACGGGAGGTTCACTTCGGTCTGCTGGGCGCTCGAAAGCTCGATCTTCGCCTTCTCGGCCTCGGCCTTCAATCGCTGGAGGGCCTGACGATCCTGGCGGAGGTCGATTCCCTCGGCCTTTTTGAACTCGTCAATCAGCCAGTCGATAACGCGCTGGTCGAAGTCGTCGCCACCAAGGTGAGTGTCGCCGTTCGTGCTCAGCACCTGAAAGGTGCCTTCGCCGAGTTCGAGGATCGAGATGTCGAAGGTGCCACCACCGAGGTCGTAGACCGCGATGAGCTCGTCGTGCTTCTTATCGAGACCGTAGGCAAGCGAAGCGGCCGTCGGCTCGTTGATAATGCGCAGAACTTCGAGGCCGGCAATCTTGCCGGCGTCCTTGGTGGCCTGGCGCTGAGAGTCATTGAAATACGCGGGCACCGTGATGACGGCTTCATTCACCGGCTCACCAAGGTAGGCTTCAGCGTCGGCCTTCAGCTTCTGCAGGATCATGGCCGAGATCTCCGGCGGGGAGTACTGCTTGCCCTCCGCCTCGACCAGCACGTCTCCGTTCGGTCCGGAGATGACCTTGTAAGGCACGATCGTCATCTCCTCCGAGACCTCGGAGTGCTTGCGGCCCATGAACCGCTTGATGGAGAACACGGTGTTCTCCGGGTTGGTGACCTGCTGCCGCTTGGCCGGCACGCCGACCAGTCGCTCGCCGCCCTGTGTAAAGGCCACGACCGACGGTGTGGTGCGGCCGCCTTCGCGGTTGGGGATCACCGTGGGCTCACCGCCCTCGAGCACCGCCATGCATGAGTTGGTGGTGCCGAGGTCGATCCCTATCGTCTTTCCCATAACGAACCTCCTGAGGCGCGGGCCAAAGGGAGAGCGGCCGCACGCCTTGCTAGATGGCTAGGTAAAAAATCTAAGTCCGAGTATTACAGATGTTTTTCAGAAAGCCCCGTAGCCGGTCAGCCGAGACCCCATGCAGGCGCAGCACCTTCTCGCGAGCCCCTGCTCCCCGGACCAGCTCCACCCGCGTCACGCTCACACCCACCCGGCGGGCGATCAGCTTGCGCACAGCGTCGTTGGCCTTCCCGTCCGCGGGGGGCGCGGTGACGCGGACGAGCAATATGCCGTCTCGCAGGCCCGTGATCTCGTTCGCCGATGCCCGGGGCTGGACGCGCACGCGCAGCTCGGCGGCCTCGTCGCTCACGGCGCTCGCCCGGTCGCGCGCTTCCCGTAGGGGCACACTCGCAGCAGCGGGCAGGCGGGGCAGTCTGGTTTGCGCGCGCTGCAGATCCGGCGCCCGTGGCGGATCAGGTTGACGTGGAGCTCGAAGGCGTCGGCCGGCTCGGTCGCGGCGCGCATCACGTCGTGGGCCTCCTCGAACGACGCCTTCGGGCGGATCAGGCCCAGGCGCGCACAGACGCGGTAGACGTGCGTGTCGACCGGCAGCTCCGGGCGATCGAACGCGAACATGAGCACGCATGCGGCGGTCTTGCGCCCCACTCCGGGCAGCCGCTCGAGGAACTCGATCGCCTCGTCGCCCGGGGTCTGGGCCAGGAACCCGAGGTCGAACCCGCCGGTCTCGGCCTCGATCACGGCCAGCATCGATTTGATGCGCAGCGACTTGACCTTGGAGATGCCGCCGGGGCGGATGGCCTCCTCGATCTCCTCCACCGGCGCGGCCGCGACGGCGGCCCAATTTGGGCGCAGCCCGGACTGGGGAAAGCGCGCGCGCAGCCGCACGTACGCGACGTCCCGGTTGCGGTCATTGGTGTTCTGCGAAAGCACCGTCAGCACCAGCTCGTCGAGCGGTGCGTGGTGCGGCTCGTTGCGCGGCCTGCCGTAGTAGCCGCGCAGCCGGTCCCGGACGGCCCGGATGCGACGGCGCGCGGGCGGCCTCCAAGTCGTCTCGGCCGTCACGTCACGGCGATCGTGTCCGGCAGCGCGTCGATCGCCCCCCACCCCTCGGTCGCCCGTGCCGCTGCCGTGACCGCGGCGGGGAGCGCATCCGCGGCTGCCTGCGCTGAGTACCTGTTCGTGTCGAGCGCTGCGACCAGGACGCCGGTCACGACATCGCCGGCGCCCGTCGTGTCGACGGCGTCGGCCGGCACACCCGGCGCTTCGGCAGACACGGCGCCGCGCAGCAGCGCGCCGTCCGGCCCGAGCGTGACGGTGACCAGCCCGGCGCCCATGTCCGCGAGCCGTTCGGCTGCCAGGGCCGGGTCGGTCTCGCCCGTCAGCAGCTGTGCCTCCGACCGGTTCACCTTGAGCAGGGTCGCGCCGTCGAGCACCTCGCCCACCAGGCGCACGGCTTCCTGGGTGTCGCGCCAGCGACGCACCCGCACGTTCGGGTCGAACAGGATGCGCTTGCCCGAGGCGACGGCGAGATCCCGTGCGCGCAGCGTGAGCACCCGTTCGCGCGCGCCGAGCAGTGTGTTCGACCCGAGCAGGAGCGCGTCGTGCGCCGCGATCGCCTGCTCGAGCCGGTCCTCGACCGACAGCAGGCCGGCCTCGATGTCGTCGCCGTAGATCACGAAGTCGGGTTCCGCCTGCTCGTTCACGACCACGAACGCGAGCGGTGTCCTGAGCCCGGGGACGCACGAGAACCATTCCAGGCCGACGCCCTCCGCGCGCAGCCGCCGCGCGAGCCACCTTCCCCACGGGTCGTCGCCCACCCCGCTGCCGAGCGATGCCTGCGCGCCGCACCTCGTGGCCACGACCGCTGCGTTCGCGGGCGCGCCGCCGCTGTGTGGAACGAAAACGTCGGCCTCCTCGAAGCCCGCGACCGGACGTTCGCAAAAGAAGTCGACGAGCGACTCGCCGAGGCACAGCACGGACACGGAGAGAAAAATAACCGTGGATGATGTCCGGCCATGCCGGCCCCTCCTCCGCGCTGGGCGGCCCCGCTCGCGGCCGCCGCCATCTGCAGCGCCTTTGCCCTGTGGAACCCGCCGCTGCGGGATCTCGCGGCGCACACCTTCAGGGCCGCGTTCTTCGAGGACCACGGGTTCGCGATCTGGAACAACAGCTGGTACGGAGGCCACTACCTGCTCTCCTACAGCGTGCTGTTCCCGCCGCTGGCCGCGCTGCTGTCCCCGGTCTGGGCAGCCGCCGCCGCGGCCGTCACGAGCGCGTGGCTGTTCGACCGCATCGCGCGTGAGCGCTGGGGCGACGCCGGCGCGTGGGCGGGGCTGTGGTTCGGCCTGCTCGGCGCCGTGGCGCTGCTCGCAAACGGGTGGCTCGTGTTCGCACTCGGTGTCGCGTTCGGCCTCGGCGCACTCCGGGCCCTGCAGCGGGGGTGGCGTGCCGCCGCGGTCGCCCTGGCGGTCGGGGCGGCGCTGGCGAGCCCCGTGGCGGCCGCGTTCCTCGCGCTGGTGTGCGCGGTCGGTGCCCTCTACTCATCCCGGCGCGCGGACCTGCTGACGACCGTCGTCGCCACGCTGATCCCGCTTTCCCTGCTCGGCCTGCTGTTCCCCGAGAGCGGGGAGTTCCCGTTCTGGTTCTCAGCCTGGTGGCCGCTCGCGCTCTTCTGCGTCCTCGCGCTCGCGGCTACGCGCGGCGGCGCAGCGGACCGCGACGTGCGCGCAATCCTGGTCGCGTACCTGGCCCTCGCGACACTCTTTGCCCTGCTGCCGAATCCGCTTGGCGGCAACATGACCCGGCTCGGCTCGCTGTTCGGCGGCCCGGTGCTGCTTGCCGTGCTGCTCGCGCGCCGGCCGGCGCGCTTCGCGCCGGTGGCGGTCGCCGCCCTCGTGGCCGCGCTGGCATGGCAGGTGATCACTCCCGTGCGCCAGACGGCCGAGAGCCTCGGCGACCCGGCCACCGAGCGCTCCTACTACGAGCCGCTGGTGAGCTGGCTCGACGACCACAGCGCGCAGCGCGAACGCATCGAGATCCCGCACACGTTCAACCACTGGGAGACGGCGTACGTCTCGCCTCGTTTCTCGCTGACCCGAGGATGGCTGCGCCAGCTCGACCTCGAGCGCAACAAGATCTTCTACGAAGGGGAGCCGACCCACGCGAGCTACCGGCGGTGGCTGCTCGCGAAGGGGATCGGCTGGGTCGCCGCCTCCGACGCTCGACTCGACTACTCGGCGCAGGACGAGGACCGCCTCGTGCGTGAGGAGCCGCCGTACCTGCGGCTGCGTGCCCGCCTCGAGCACTGGCGCATCTACGAGGTGGCTGGTGCCACCCCGCTGCTCTCGCAGGTGGGGATCGGGCGCGCGAGCCTCGCGCAGCTGGCGCCGGAGTCGTTCGTGCTCAGCGTCGAGCGGCCCGGCCGGTTCGTCGTGCGGGTGCGTCACACGCCGTATTGGGAGGGTGGAACCGGCGTCTGCGTGGGCAAGGCAGGTGATTGGACGCTCGTGCGAGCGTCTGCGCCGGGACAGGTGCGGGTCCGAACCAACTTCAGCGCCGGAGCTGCGTGGCGTGCCGCGCGCGGGAAGTCGCGCCGGTGTTGATAGTCATTTGCGGGACTTTCCTGCGCAATTTGTAACCGGGTCGTGAAAATTCGCCCCCAAGTCAGCTAGTCTCCTTGACCGATGTTCCGGCTGATCGTCCCGCTCGCGATCCTGCTGGTGCTCGCCGGGATTCTCCGCCTGAATCAGAAGCGCACCGGTCGCGCACCGCGCCTGCGTTGGCTACCGAAAGGTGGTTCCGACGCGCTTCTGCAACTCTCGTTGTTCGTTGCCGCAGACATCCTGTACGAGACGGTGCGTGGTGTCGCGGAGTCCAACGCCGCGACCGCGTTCAACAATGCTCGGGGGATCGTCGAGCTCGAACAGAACACGGGCCTGTTCTTCGAGCAGGGCCTGCAGACGTGGGCAATGGGTCAGCGGGTGCTGATCGACTTCGCGAACTTCATGTACGTCAACTCGCATTTCGTGATCACGACCACGGTGCTGGTGTGGCTGTACCTGCGCCACAACGAGCGGTTCTACTTCGTGCGCAACATGTTCATGATCGCGATGGGACTTGCGCTCGTGGGCTACATCCTGATGCCGACCGCGCCGCCGCGGTTCTTCCCCGAGCTCGGGTTCGTCGACACCATCGCCTACTACGTGAACGTGAAGCACGACTCGGGCCTGGTGGCGCTCTTCTTCAACCCGTACGCGGCCATCCCGAGCATGCACGTCGCCTTCTCGCTGATGATCTCCGTCCCCACGTCGCTGATCGTGCGCAACCGGGTGGCCAAGGTGCTGTGGGCGCTGTACCCGCTCGTCGTCACGTTCGTCGTGCTCGCGACCGGCAACCACTGGTTCCTGGACGCGGTCATCGGAGCGGCGGTCGCCGGGACCTCGGCGCTCGTCGCCCGCCATGTGCTCTCTCCGCTCTGGCCGACTGCATGGTCATGGTCAGGCGAGCCACGCGGAGTACCCGCGTAGCGCGCCCTTTACTACCCTCCGGTGCCATGACGGCCGCAACGGGCGGGCAAGGGCCGCAGGGAACGCGGGACAAAAGAGCTGTCCGTGGGACGGCCCGCGGACGTGGCTCCGACAGGATGACCGCGCGGGCCGGCGCCGAGATGCGCGCGAACGTGCGCGAGCGCCTGATCGAATCGCGGCTCACGCCGAACTCGATCTCCATGACCGGCCTGGTGCTCAACGTGTTGGCGGCGGTGCTCGTGACCCAGCGCTTGTTCTTCCTCGCGGGAGTCGCATTCGTCGTCGGCAGCCTGATGGACACGCTCGACGGGCGTTACTCGCGCATGTCGGGCAAGGGAACGATGTTCGGCGCGTTCCTCGACTCGACGCTCGATCGCATCGAGGAGGGCATCGTCCTTACCACCGTGGCGGCCTATTTCGCGTCACGGGGCGACGAGTTTGCCGTCGCCGCCGTGGTCGTCGTGGTGCTCATGTCGCTGATGGTCAGCTATACACGGGCCCGCGCGGAAGCGCTCGGAGTCGAGTGCAAGGTAGGATTGGCGACGCGGCCGGTGCGGGTAGTGGTGCTATCGGTCGGCCTGCTCTTCGCCAAAGGAGCGGGCCTCGGTGATTTTGAGCTCTTGGCGCCCGCGATATACGTGATGGCGGGACTTACGACAATCACCGTCGGCCAGCGCATCTGGCACGTACGCAAACAGCTCGCCGGCGACATGCCGGAGGCCGGTGAAGTAACCGGCGACGCGTCTCAAGGGTAGGAGACGTGACGAAACCCCGGGAAAGCCACCCTTTCTCGGGCATGGACCCCACAGGAGGCTTTATTCGATGAGCAAGCAGAACGGCTCGGCCAATGGCTCCGGCAACGGCGCTGTCGATCACGAGGACACGGTACGCGTCGCGATCGTCGGCGTCGGGAACTGCGCCTCCTCTTTCATCCAGGGCGTCGAGTACTACAAGGACGCCGACGCATCCGGCTTCGTGCCCGGTCTCATGCACGTCGACCTCGGCGGCTACCACGTTCGCGACATCGAGTTCACCGCGGCCTTCGACATCGACGTCGACAAGGTCGGGAAGGACCTGTCCGAGGCGATCTGGCGTGGTCAGAACAACACCCTCAAGTTCAGCGACGTGCCGAACCTCGGGGTGAACGTGCACCGCGGCATGACACACGACGGTCTCGCCGACATCGTGAGCATCCTGCGCGAGACCAAAACCGACGTGCTCGTCTCGTACCTGCCCGTGGGCTCCGAGCAGGCGACCAAGTGGTACGTCGAGCAGGCACTCGCCGCCGGCTGCGGTTTCGTGAACTGCATCCCCGTTTTCATCGCACGCGAGGCCTACTGGCAGAAGCGCTTCAAGAAGGCCGGGCTGCCGATCATCGGCGACGACATCAAGTCGCAGGTGGGGGCCACGATCGTGCACCGGACGCTCGCGCGGCTGTTCGGCGAGCGAGGTGTGCGAATGGAGCGCACGAGCCAGCTGAACGTCGGCGGCAACATGGACTTCTACAACATGCTCGAGCGCGAGCGGCTGGAGTCCAAGAAGATCTCCAAGACCAACGCCGTGACGTCGATTCTCGACCACAAGCTGCCCGCCGACGACGTCTACATCGGCCCCTCGGACTACGTGCCGTGGCTGACAGACCGGAAGTGGGCCCACATCAGGATCGAGGGCGAGGCGTTCGGCGGGGTGCCTCTGAACATGGAGGTCAAGCTCGAGGTGTGGGACTCGCCGAACTCGGCGGGCATCGTGATCGACGCGGTGCGGCTCTGCAAGCTCGCCCTCAACAAGGGCATCGGCGGCGCGCTGGCGGGACCGAGCTCGTACCTGATGAAGTCTCCGCCGGAGCAGGTGCCGGACCCGGTCGCGCGCGACCAGATAGAGGCGTTCATCACCGAGAACGCGCGTGTGAAGGTCACCGCCGTCGGCGAGCAGAGCAAGAAGGCAAAGGTCAAGAACTAGGTCCCGCGGCTCGCCTGACCGGCGGCCCCATAACATTCGGGCCGTGACCTCACACAACGGCTCCTGCCCGGAATGGCCGCTTGCGATCGCGCAGGTGACGCCCTATCCGTGGGGCGCGCCGCGCGAGGTCAACGAGTACGTCGAGTCAGTTTCGGAGGGTCTCGCCAAGCGCGGTCACGGCGTCCTGGTGATCGCGGCCAGCGGGTCGCGCGTCCAGGTGCGCGAGTCGCGGCGGCTGATCAGGGCGGCATCTGCGCGACCCGGCTCCCTGTTCGCGCCCGGGGAGTTGCGGGTCCTCGCGCCGATGCAGACGATCGCCGCGCCGGCGCGCCGCGGCGGGCGCGTCTCGCTGCCGCTCGACGCGAGCCGTGCGATCGACACCCTGCTCGAGCGCGCGCCGCTCGACATCGTGCACGTCCACGAGCCGTTCGCTCCGAGCGCCTCGGCCGCGGCCCTGCGCCATTCGCGTGCGCTGAATGTGGGTAGCTTCCACTCACCCACGGAGCGCGTCCTCTCCACACAGGTCGCGCGACGGTTCATCGAGCTGTTCTTCGGTCGCCTCGACGCGCGGCTCGCCACCTTCGATGTGACGCGCGCCCTGATCTCGAGCTTTTTCCCGGGCGAGTACGACGTCGTGCCACCGGGCGTCGATCTCGACCGCTTCCGTCCCGGAGCCCGCGAGCAGGGGGGAGCCGGCGTAGCCGGCGAGGGGGGCGTAGCCCCCCGTGGTGTGCACATCGTGTTCGTCGCGACCGAGGAGCGCGCCGCGCTGCGGCTCTTCCTGCGCGCGCTGCGGCGCGTGCCCGTCGAGCGGCCGTGGCGCGCGACGGTGTGGTCGCCGGACGACGCCCCCGTGCGGCTGACCGGCGCCCTTCGGGACCGCGCGCGGCTGTCGGGTCCGCGGCAGGAGTCGCTCGAGTCCCTGCTTGGCCGCGCGGACGTGGTGTGCGCGACGTCCGCGGGGGTGGCTCCCGCGGCGATGCTCGTGCAGAAGGCGATCGCGGCCGGAGCCGTGCCGCTGGCGTCGCGCATCCCTGTGTACGAGGAGATGCTCGGCGACGGGGACCGCGGGCTGCTGTTCGAGGCCGGCGACGAGGACGTCTTGACCGAGCAGCTCGGACGCCTCGTATCCGACCAGCCGCTGCGCGAGGAGCTGCGCCGCCGGTGTGAGCAGCACCGATCGCAGCTCGGGTGGGACCGCGTCCTCGACGCGGTAGAGGACGTCTACCGCCGCATCACCGCGCGCCGCCATCCGGCCGAGGGCAACGCGGCGGTGCACAAACGTCTCGCGAACCGCGAGTTCATCTTCTGCGATCTGCACATGCACACCGACCACTCGCCCGACTGCGCCACGCCGGTCGACGTGCTGCTCGACACTGCGAAGCGCCGCGGGCTCGGCGCGATCGCGGTCACCGATCACAACGAGATCTCAGGCGCGCACGAGGCTCGCGCGCGGGCCGACGGAATCAAGGTGATCGTGTCGGAGGAGGTCAAGACCGCGCACGAGGGCGAGGTGATCGGTCTCTTCATCGAGGAGAAGATCCCGCGCGGCATGTCGCTCGAGGAGACGATCGATGCGATCCACGCGCAGGGGGGTCTCGCGTACGTCCCGCATCCGTTCGACCGCCTGCACTCGATACCCGACTACGAGCACCTGCTGAAGGTCGTGGAGGACATCGACATCCTCGAGGTCTTCAACGCGAGGATCATCGCCCGCGGCTTCAACGAGGAGGCCCAGCGCTTCGCCGACAAGTACAGGGTCGTGGCGGGCGCGGGCTCCGACAGCCACGTTGCACAGGGACTCGGCATGGTGAAGATCAGGATGCGCGACTTCGACGGGGCCGAGGAGTTCCTCGAGAGCCTGCGCGACGCCGACATCCTGCACAAGCGCAAGAGCCTGATATATCTCCAGAGCCTGAAGTTCATCCAGACGAACGTGCGGTCGAAGTCGCGTCCTCCCGCTCGCAGGTGACTGAACGAAGGCGCCCAAAGGGCAACGTCTGATGCAGGCAAAAGGACACGGTTCGGACCCGTCTAACTTCCCGGGCCAGATGCCGGCAACGGATGACGAGATACGAGAGAAGTACCTCGAGCGCGCGATCCGCGAGCTCAACCGGCTGACACACGACCTCCAGGAGTGCGAGCTGTGCCCCCGCGGCAGCCTGATGCCGGTGCTGGGCTCCGGGCATCCGCAGGGCGACGTCTTCCTGCTCAAGCATTCGCCGGCGACCTCCGAGGTCGAGGAGGGAGTCGCGTTCTACGGTCGCGCCGGGAGCGCCCTGATGAAGAGCTTCAAGCGCCTCGGGATCGACCCGCTGACGGTGTACGGGACGCTGTGCGTGAAGTGCCCGGTGGGCGACCCCGACCAGGCGGCGGAGGAGTGCGTCGCGCGCCTCGTCGAGGAGATCGCGGTCGTGCAGCCGCGGATCATCGTCGTGATGGGGGAGCGGGCGCTCGCGACGCTGAACGACCTGTCGCTGCCGCTGGCTCGCCGGATCGAGCCGCGGCTCGGCCAGATCCAGCGCCTGACGCCGACGGTGGAGGCGCTGTACGTGCCCGACATCGACGGCGCGCTCGACGAGGAACGCGCGAAGAAGGAGTTCTGGCAGGCCTTCCGCCCGCTCGGCGAGTGGTACGCCGACATGCCTCCGTACTAGCGGCATACTGCGCGCCATGTCGCAGGAAAACGTCGAGGTCGTCCGCCGGTTCTGGGAGTTGGCGGCCGTCCATCGCGACTTCGCCGTCGCCATGGGGCTGACCCACGCGGACGTGGAGTTCGACTGGTCTGACTCCCGCGCTCCCTACAGCGGCCTGTATCGAGGTATCGACGAGGTCCGGAGAGCCTGGCAAACATGGCTCGAGGCCTGGGATGAATGGAAGCCGGAGATCGTCGAGGCGATCGAGGTCGATCCCGAGACGGTCGTCGTCGTGACGCAGGTCCAGGCGCGCGGCAAGGGCAGCGGTGTCACCGTGCACGCGCAGGGCGCGAGCGTCTGGACCATCCGCGACGGAAAGATCGCTCGGGGCAAGCTGTACCAATCGAAGGCCGAGGCGCTCGCTGCGGTCAGCCGGCCATCCACCTGACGGGCGGCCCGTGGAAGGTTGCGCGGGCGAGGACGCGTGACTCGCCGCCGGGCCACGTCGTGAGGCGCACGTCGGCCTGCTCCTCACCGGCCTCCATGCTGATCCAGGCGAACGGGGCGTCTCGCGCCGCCCGGGCGCCGGCCTCCTCGATCGTGCGTTTCAGGTCTGCGATGCCCTGCTGGCCCAGATAGGGCAGCACGAGGGAGTGGAACACGATGGTCGTTACGCCGTTGCGCCGTTCGCCGAGCACCTCCTCCAGCCACTCGATCGCGCTCGCGCGGTCGATCGCCACAGGCACGTCGGCGGCGACGTCGAGCGCGGCGCGCAGCTGGGCGATCCGCTGCTCCTGGTCGGGCCACACGTACGAGAGGAGCGTGAGCCGGTCGCCGCGGTCGGCCGCGTCCAGTGGGGCGGTGTCGCAGCCGCGGCGCTCGGCGACCTGCGGTCGCACGTGCAGGGGCGGAGCACCCTCGACGAACGCAGGGTCGAAGCGCGCCGGCGAATCAGGGTCGCCCCAGGCACCACCGCGCGCGGTGTAGAAGTAGCGGTCCCAGCGCAGGTTCAGTCCCGCGCTTGCACCGACCTCGAGCAGGCGCAGCGGCAATCCGGTCTGCCGCGCCACCTCGAGGAAGCCGCCCATCAGCGCCGCCGAGCGGCCGGGCTCGTTGGTCTGTACGGGATGCCCGATGAGCTCCGTCACATCGTCGCGCTGGCGCTCGAGCAGGTTGGCGAACGACTCTCGCACCCCCGCGGCGACGGCTCCGCCCGCCGAGGGATAGAACCCGGCCAGCTCCGGGGCTCGCCCCTCGAGGACGAGCCTGTGCACCGCGCCCATCAGTCGCAGGGCCTGCCCTCCCGGCAGCACGCCGTCCCGCTCGGAGGTGTCATCGGCGAGCACGTCCCATGCCGGTCCGCCGTGCTCGATGTCATCGGCTGCGTGATGAAGCAGGTCCCGGTAGAGCGGTGAGCCGAGCTTCTCACACCATCGCGCCTGCCACCGAAAGCGCTCCGCGACATCCGCGCGTGCCCGATTCATCTCTTCGATGCTAGGGGTCTAGACTGACCGCCGTGGACCTCGAGGAAAACGTCGGAGTCGACGCTGCCGTGAAGGAGCGCTGTGAGTCGTGCGGGGCACGACTCACAGCAGATGAGATCCAGACCGCGCTCGAGGGCGCCAGCGACTCGTTCCTATGCGCTCGCTGTGCCGCCGAGCAGGTCGCAGTCGCTGACGAGCCCGAACAGCTCTAGCGGCGGCGCGAGACTCGCTCGACCGACCGCACGCGGTCACCCTTGTTGACCTTTGCGCTGTCGCGGCCGGAGCCACCGCTCACGACGTCGCGGTTGCGTTTCGCGGCGGTGACCTTCCCGCCGCCGTTGTCGTAGAAGCGGTCCCGCCCGGCGTTGCCGAACAGGCGGTCGCGGCCGCTGTTGCCGTGGATGCGGTCGTTGCCCGCTCCACCGGAGGCGCGGTCGTTACCCGTGCCGGCGACGTCTAGAGGTCAGGGCGCCGCGGCTTCGGCCACCTTGGCGAGCGAGCCGGCATCCGCGTGTGCGAGCGCGCGCACGACGACGTGGTCGATCGCGTCGTAGGACGCCAGCTGCTCAGTCACGGCGGCCGGATCGCCGGCGGCGACGCCGACGCTCCCCTCGGGGGCGCCGAGCGCCTCGAAGTGGCGGATGTAGCCCTGGTGGAGCTGCCGGTAGAACGACTCCTCCTTGCGCAGGCGCTCCGCCGCGCCGTCGCCGACCGCGACACGCACGTAGCCGAACACGGGCGGGGGATCCGGCCGCCCGGCCTCGGCGGCGCCCTCGTGCACGCGATCCCGGGCCCAGGCGGCCTTTGCCGGCGTCATCCAGTTGAGGAACACGCCGTCGGCCTCGGCTCCCGCGAGGGCGCACATCTTGGGGCCCATCGCCGCGACGACGATCCTCGCGTCCCGCGGAAGGACCTCTCGAAGCGCGGCGAGCCCCTCGCGCACGACGCCGAGCGGGCGCTTCGTGAAGCCGGCGCCGATGCCGAGCCACAGGCGGCTCGGTGCGATCCCGACCTCTTCGAGCTTCGCCGCGACGTCGCCGGGAGCGTGGCGGTCGAGGGCGAGCACGGCCACGCCCACGTCTGGATGTTCGGCGGCCTCGGCGAACACGGCCACGGTCTCGAGCCCGCTGGCCGCCGGGTGATCGTTCGACCACAGCGACGCATAGCCGAGCGACTCGCAGCGCTGCGCCAGCTCGCGCCCCACGTCGGCATCGAGCCCGGCCGCGATGCCGAACCCGCGCGGCCGGCCGTCAGTCACCCGCGTCCTCTCGCTCGATCAGCGCGACGCACTCGATGTGCGGGGTGTGGGGGAACATGTCCACGGCGCGCACCTTAACGAGGCGGTATCCCTCCGCGGCCATCTGAGCGGCGTTCGGGGCGAGGGTGGTCGGATTGCATGAGACGTAGACGACTCGCCGCGGCCGCACCTCGAGCAGGCGGCTGACCATCTTGGTCGACAGTCCCGCGCGGGGCGGATCGACGACCACCACGTCCGGACGCGGTGCGCGCTCGGCCAGCGGGCGCAGCGCGTCGCGTACGTCGCCCGCGAAGAAGTGCACGTTCTCGACCTCGTTCAGCTCGGCGTTGCGGATCGCGTCAGCGACCGCCTCCTCGGAGATCTCCACCGCCCACACCTCTCCCGCCCGCAGCGCGAGCGTCAGGCTGAGCGTGCCGATGCCGCAGAACAGGTCGTAGACACGCTCGGTCCCGGCCAGCGCCGCGTAGTCGGCGGCGAGGCCGTACAGACGCTGCGCCATCTCGGTGTTGGTCTGGAAGAAGGCGTCCGGCGAGATGCTGAACTCGAGATCGCCGAGGCGCTCGCGGAAGCGCTCCTCGCCCGTCACCACCTCGGTGACGCCTCCGTGGGTGCTGCCTGCGGGGCCGTCGATGCGAGTCCAGAGAAAGCTCGAGTCCGAGAAGTTCGTGCGCAGGTCCTCGGCCAGCGCATCGACGTCGAACTCTCCCGGCGAGCTGACCAGCCGCACCTGCAGGTCGCCCGTGTTGCGCCCCTCGCGCACGACGAGGTTGCGCAGCAGCCCCTCCTGCGCGCGGCGGTCGTACGCGCGCAGGCCCCGGGCGGCGCACCAATCGCGTACGAAGTTGCGTACCGCATTGCTGCGCTCGGACGCGAGCCGGCAGTCGCGCGCATCGTTCACCTTGTCCCACCGCCCGCGGGCGTGAAACCCGAGAACGAGGCCGTTCGGTGAACCCCCAAACGAGTACTCCATCTTGTTGCGGTAGCGCCAGGGGTCGACGGCCGGCACGATCGGCTCGTGCTCGAAGTCCTCGAACCCACCGATCCGGGCGAGGGCGTCGCCGACCAGCTCGTGCTTGTACTCGAGCTGGCGCTCGTAGCGCAGGGGCTGCCAGGGGGAGCCCGGGCACTCGCCTCCCTCGTGGTCGCACTGAGTCGGGACCCGATCCGGGCTCGGCTCGAGGACCTCCTCGGCGCGCGCGTTGGCGAAGTCGCGCTTGGCGCGGGTCACCTCGGCTCGCACGCGCTCGCCCGGGAAAGCTCCTTCCACGAAGACCACATACCGGTTCCTGCGCGCCACGCCCGCCCCACCGTGCGCGAGGCTCTCGATCACGAGCTCGAGCCGATCGCCGCGCTTCGGGCGCTCGGCGCGGGTTGCGGTCGCTTCGCTGGAGGGGCCGGTCATGCACGTATCCTGGCATGCCCTTGGCGCTGGACCTCGACAGTTACGCCCGCGACTGCGAGCGGTTCGTCAGTGAGATGGACCGCGAGTACTACCTGCACTTCGCCGGGCACAAGGAAGAGTTCGAGATCGAGCGGATCTACGAGCAGCACGCGGGCCTGTTCGAGCGTGACGTGGTCGCGGGCCTGCGCGAGCGCCTGTCCTCGGCAGCACGAGAAGAGGCGCGGCGCCTCCGTTACCTGCTCGAACTGGCGGTCGGCGGCCTGCTGGGCCGCGAGACCAAGCGGGAGGAGGCCCAGCTTGCCGAACGCGAGGCGGCCCTCGAGCTGCAGGTCAACGGCGACCGGCTGCCCTACCGCCAGAGCGCGGTCACGCAGTCCAACGAGGCCGACCCCGAGCGCCGGGCGGCGATCGAGAAAGCGCGCCTCGACGCGCTGGACACGGAGCTGAACCCGCTGCACCTGCGCGCCCTCGAGCGCGCCCACGAGCTGGCGCGGGAGCTCGGGTGGGGCAGCTACCGGGAGATGTACGGCGACCTCAAGCAGATCGACCTGGCCGCGCTCGAGCGCCAGACGAGCGCATTCCTGGATGCGACCGCGGCCGTCTACCAGCCGACTGTCGATCCACACCTCCGCAGCCAGGTCGGCCTCAGGCTGGGAGAGGTGCGCCGCTCCGACCTGCCCTACTTCTTCCGTGCGCGCGGCTTCGACGACATGTTCCCGGCCGAGCAGTTGATCGAGGCCCTGGAGCAGACTCTCTCCGGGCTCGGCATCGCGCTCGGCGAGCAGCAGAACGTGCACCTGGACACAGAGCAGCGCCCGTTGAAGAGCCCGCGCGCGTTCTGCGCGCCCGTCCGCGTGCCGGACGAGATCTACCTGGTGATTCCGCGTAATGGCGGCCGCGACGACTACGCCGCGCTGTTTCACGAGGCGGGCCACACCGAGCACTACGCCCACATGGACTCGTCGATGCCGTTCGAGTACCGGTACCTCGGCGACAACTCGGTGACCGAGGGCTTCGCTTTCCTGCTCGAGCACCTGACCGAGGACCCGGCCTGGCTCGCGGCCACGCTCGGGGTGACGGACGCCGAGGACTACGCCGGCTATGTGCGGGCGAGCAAGCTCGTGTTCCTGCGCCGCTACGCGGCCAAGCTTTCATACGAGCTGCAGCTGCACGGCGGCGAGCGGCCGCTCTCCGAGATGCCCGACGTCTATGCCGGGCTACTCGGCGGCGCGCTCGCGGTCGAATGGCCGTCGCGCACCTGGCTGTCCGACGTGGATCCCGGCTTCTACGCTGCCAACTACCTGCGCGCGTGGGCGTTCGAGACACGCCTGCGCAACCTGCTGCGCGAGCGCTTCGGCCCGGAGTGGTTCGCAGACCCGGGCGCAGGAGCGCTGCTGCGCGAGATCTGGCGCGAAGGCCAGCGGCTCGACGCCGACGAGTTGCTCGCCCAGGTCACCGGCGAACGGATCGACTTCGCGGTCATGCTCGAGGAGGTTTGAGCCGAAAACCCTCATCGTGGGGGTATTCGGGTTTCGGATCTGCAGTGTCGTGATCGCGATGGCCTCGGCCATGAGCTTCGCAGCCCCGGTGCAGGCCGCCACGGTGGTCGGCAGCCCGCTGACGGCAAGCGACACCGGCACCGATTCGTGCACCATCAACGGTGATTGCACCCAGTGGAACGATGCTTTGCCGGGCGCGACGCTCACGACGCCCGCGGGTGTGGTGACAGCCTTCACCGTGCGCAGCTCGGTCGCCATCTCGGCGCGCATCCGAATCCTGCGCGGCCCGACGACCGCGACGACCATCGTCGCTTCCACCTCGTTCGCCAGCATCCCCGGCACGAACAGCGCCGAGACGGTCGATACACGGCTCTCTGTAAACGCAGGCGATGTCGTTGCCCTCGGCCTTGCCAGCGCAAACGACTTTCCCTTTGCGCTCAACGGCGGCGCCACCGGCAGGTGCTTCAGCCCGTCCCTCCTAGAACCCGGAGACGGAACCACACAAGCCTCGGTAGGGTGCAGCGGGGGCAGGGAGCTTCTCTACAACGCCACCGTCGAGGCTGACGCTGACAGCGACGAGTACGGGGACGAGTCGCAGGACGCCTGCCCGACGAACCCGGGTCCGTCGGCCTGTCCCGTGCCGGACCCGGCCCCCGCCCAGCCCGCTGCCCCGCCCCCCGCCTCGCCCCCGGCCCCGCCTGACGCGAAGGTCCCCGTGCTCTCCTCGCTGTCGGTGTCGCACGACGTGTTCCGCGTGAACAAGTCCGCCCAGGCCGCGGTGCGCGCCTCGCCCCGCGGCACCGCCTTCCGCTTCTCGCTCTCGGAGGCTGCCACGGTCACGATCGCGATCGAGCAGCAGTTCGCCGGACGGCGCGTGAGCGGGCGCTGCCAGAAGGTCACGAGCAACAACCGCAAACGCAACCGCTGCGTGCGCTACGTGCGGCTGCGCTCGTTCAAGCGGTCCGCGAAAGCCGGCGACAACGCCGTGTCGTTCGGAGGCCGCATCCGTGTTGGTGGCGTCGCCCGCGCGCTACGGCCGGCACGCTACCGGGCCGGCGTCACGGCGCATGACGCTGCCGGCAACGTGTCCGCCAAGCGCCAGGTTGCCTTCCGCGTCGTGCGGTGAGACTCCAGCCGGCTGTTAACGCAGCTTGCGGTTGATCTTGTCCAGCACCGTCTTGCGGTTCCCGTGCCGGGCCTCGTAGTCGCGCAGCTTGCGTAGCTCGGCGGGCGTGAGGCCGTCGAGCCGTTCCTGCACCTGGGCCGCAGACAGATCGTCGTAACCGGGGATCGGTTGCGATCCGCCGCCCTCGGCCGGCGTGTCGAGCGCATCGCCGCGGCCGCCGAGCATGCGCTCGATGTCGGAGAGCAGGTCATCGGTCGCGCGAGCGCTGCGCGAGAGGAGGCTCTGGGCCATGTCCTGCGCATCCGCACGCGTCATGCGGCCGCGCGCGACCGCGTCGTCCAGGACCTCCTCGATGTGACGGCGTGTGAGCAGCACCGCGCTGACCGGCGACAGCACGCCGCGCACGAGCCTGTCCCGCACGGCGGCCACCCGGCCCGCCGACGACTCGTCGGGCGCGGGGTCGGTCGTCGGAGTGCGACGCTTGCGGACACGGGCGCCGGTCGCCCGGCCGCTAGCACTTCGTGCCATCGCCGCACAAGCTATCGCACCCCATAGGTCGCCTCCACGGGTGCATGGTCGGAGAGCCGCAAACGGCGCACCTCCAAGCCGACGGGCACCTCCAGCTCGCGCCGCCCGACAGGTAAGGCAGAGGGCGGCCGGATCACTTCCAGGCCGCGCGCGAGCAGATGATCGAGCGCATCCGGCGCGGCGGGGGACCCGAGGTCGTACGCGCCTTTCAGTCGCTCGAACACGTCCGTGTCGCGAGGCCGCAGGTTGAAGTCGCCTCCCACGATCAGCGGCGCGGCTTCGCCCGCCCAGCGCACCGCGGTCTCGGCCGCGCGCACGGCCTCTCGCTCGGCGGGGCGGCGTGCGCCCGCCGTGAGGTGAAGGTTGGCCACGCACAGATCCCGGCCTTCGTCGCGCAACCGCACGAAGGACATGCGCCGGCGCTCGCGCAGCCCGCGTCCCGGAAGGGGATTCAGGAGGAGCGACCGGGGCGCGCCGGCGATCCGCCACGGCGGGCGCACGAGCGTGATGTTCGAGCCGCCCTCCCACGAGCCCATCAGGTCCGGGTTCCACCATCCGAGCCGCGCGCGCAGCGGCGCGAACGAGTTGCGGGAGGTCAACGTGACACAGGACGCGGCGCCCGTCGCGCGGGCGAGAACCGCGTCCCAGTACGGTGGCGCCTCCTGGAGGAGGCAGACGTCCCACGGCTCGCGGGCGATCAGCGCTGCGAACTCCTCCCGCAGCGGGCGGTTCACCTGCACGTGGGTTTCGTCGTGCTCGTCCCGGCGCAGCAGCCGGGATCGCATCGTTCGCAGCGCGGGGTTCGGTGGAGCATCCCGCCCGTGGAACAGGTTCCAGGACAGGACGGTCAGTTCAGGCAATTAGTATCTCTCCGTGAGTCCTCCGCACCACTTCATCACCGGTACCGAGCTTAAGGCCGGCGAGCTGCATGCCCTGCTGCGCCGGGGACTGCAGATGAAGGCCGCACCGCGAAACGCGTCGCAGCCGCTCGAGGGATGCAACATCGCGCTCCTGTTCGAGAAGCCGTCGACCCGCACGCGCATCTCGTTCCAGGTCGGCATCCAGCAGCTCGGCGGGCACGCGCTGCTGATGCGCAGCGAGGAGCTCCAGCTCGCCCGCGGGGAGTCGGTGCGCGACACCGCGCTCGTGCTGTCCCGGTACGTCGACGCGATCGTCGTGCGGCACGGGGAGCACGCCGTGGTCGAGGAGCTCGCGAGGTACGCCGACATCCCCGTGGTGAACGCGCTCACGCCGCTGCACCACCCCTGCCAGGCGCTGGCCGACCTGCTCACCCTCCAGGAACGCTTCGACGGGCTCGAGGGCTTGCGCGTCGCCTACGTGGGGGACGGCAACAACGTGCTCCACTCGCTGATGTTGCTGGGAGCGCGCGCGGGGGTGCAGGTCGTCGCCGCCACGCCGCCGCAACTGCGCCCGGACGCGGGTCTCGTGGCGGAGGCCGGGGACCTCGCAAGCGTGGTCGACGACCCGCGGGAGGCGGCGGCGGGAGCTCACGCGCTCTACACCGACGTCTGGGTGAGCATGGGTGACGAGCAGGATGCGAACCGCCGCCGTGAGCTGCTGGCGCCGTACCGGCTCGATGCGGAGCTGCTCGCACATGCGCGCGACGACGCCGTCGTGATGCATTGCCTGCCCGCGCATCCCGGCGAGGAGATCACCGAGGACCTGCTCTACGGCGAGCGCTCGGCGGTCTGGGACCAGGCCGAGAACAGGCTGCACGCGCAGAAGGCGCTGATGGAGCGCCTGCTCGGCTAGGACGACGCCTCGGACGCGTCCCTACAATTGGCGCAACGGGAGCCCATCGCGGGCTGAGAGGGCGGCTGATGGCCGCCGACCGTAGAACCTGATCCGGGTAATGCCGGCGCAGGGAAAGGTGGAGTTTTTGAAAGCCGAGAAAAGGACGGCCGCCCACGAGGTGATCGTCGTCGGGGCGGGAGCGATCGGGTTGTCGATCGGCTGGCGCCTGGCGCAGCGCGGTGTCCGCACTCTCGTGCTCGAGGCCGGGCAGCCCGCACACGGGGCGACGGGCGTCGCGGCGGGGATGCTCGCCCCGGTCACCGAGGCCGACTTCGGGGAGCAGGCGTTGACCTCGTTGAACCTCGCGGGCCTGAGCCGCTGGCCCGCCTTCGCCGCCGAGCTAGAGGCTGCAAGCGGCATCGACTGCGGCTACCGGGAGTCCGGCACGCTGACCGTGGCGGTGGATCGCGACGAGGAGGAGTCCCTGCGGCAGATGCACGACTACCAGCGCTCCCTGGGCCTCGATGCCCGCTGGCTCTCCGCGCGGGAATGCCGCCGCCTCGAACCCGGTCTCGCGCCGCGCATCGCGGGCGGCATCCATGCACCGCACGACCATCAGGTCTCACCGCGGTTGCTCGCACGGGCGCTGGCCGCGGCGCTCGGGGCTGCGGGCGGCGAGTTGCGCACGGGAGTGCGTGCCGCGCGGCTCGTGCCGCGGGCGGGCGGCGTCTCGGTCGACCTGGCGCAGGGCGATCGCCTCGACGCCGAGGCCGTCGTGATCGCGGCCGGTGCGGAGTCGGGGACGCTCGCCGGGTTGCCTGCGCACGCACGCGTGCCCGTGCGGCCCGTGAAGGGGCAGATCCTGCGACTGCGCGCGCAGGCGCCGGTGACCCTCCCCGCACGACTCGTCATTCGCACGCCCGAGGTCTACGCGGTGCCGCGCGACGATGGAGAGCTCGTGGTGGGCGCCACCGTCGAGGAGCGCGGCTGGGACCGCGCGGTCACCGCCGGTGGAGTGCTGGAGCTGTTGCGCCGCGCCTACGAGGCGCTGCCGGGAGTCGTCGAGCTGGAGCTCGTCGAGGCGGCTGCCGGCCTGCGCCCCGGCACGCCGGACAACGGGCCCATCGTGGGCGAGAGCGACGTGCGAGGCCTGTGGTGGGCGACGGGCCACTGGCGCAACGGGATCCTGCTGGCGCCCCTCACGGCAGAGGCGATCGCCGGCTCGCTGGCAGGAGAGGAACCGCCGGAGGAATTCGCTCCCTTCGGGCCGCATCGCTTCGCGGCCGGTGCGCACGCGGGAGTGGCCGGATGAACATCGTGCTGAACGGAGCCGCGCGCGAGGTCCAGGAGCGGATCACCGTCGCGGGGCTCGTCCGCGACATCGGCGGCGAGGGGTCCGATGGCCGCGGGATGGCGGTCGCAGTCGATGCCGCGGTGGTCCCCCACAGCGAGTGGGAGAAGGTCGAGCTGACCGAGGGCCAGCGGGTCGAGGTCGTCGGGGCGATCCAGGGCGGATGACAGTGGATGCAACAGGGCTCGAGATCGCGGGCCGCCGCTGGGGCTCGCGCCTGATCGTCGGCACCGGGGGATTTCGCAGCCTGGACGTGATGGAGCAGGCGATCGCGGAGTCGGGCGCGGAGATCGTGACGGTCGCACTGCGGCGCGTGGAGGCCTCGGCTCCCGGCTCACTGGTCGAGACACTGGATCGTGCGGGACTGTTCCTGCTGCCGAACACCGCCGGCTGTTACACGGCCCATGACGCGGTGCTGACCGCGCGTATGGCGCGTGAGGCATACGAGACGGACTGGGTGAAGCTCGAGGTGATCGGGGACGACCGCACGCTGTTCCCCGATCCCGTCGAGCTGCTCGCTGCGGCCGAGACGCTCGTCGAAGATGGCTTCGTCGTCTTGCCGTACACCAACGACGACCCGATCCTCGCGCGGCGGCTCGAGGAGATCGGCTGCGCGGCGGTGATGCCGCTCGGTGCACCGATCGGCAGCGGGATGGGCATCCGCAACCCCTACAACATGAGCATCATCGTGGAGCAGGCCGGTGTCCCCGTGATCTGCGATGCCGGCGTCGGGACCGCCTCGGACGCTGCGATCGCGATGGAGCTCGGTTGCGAGGGTGTCCTGATGGCAAGCGCGATCGCGCGTGCACAGGACCCGGTGCGGATGGCCGCCGCGATGCGTGGCGCGGTCGAGGCCGGCCGGCTCGCGTACGAAGCGGGGCGGATCCCGCGCCGGTTGCACGCACGCGCCTCGACCGCGATGGAAGGCCGCGCCGAGTTCCACAGCGACGTATCGTTAGACGGGTGACCACCGACGCCTTTGGCCCCGGTCAGCGTCGCCGTGAGTGGCTGCGGCAGGCCCGGCTCTATCTCGTGTGCGAGGCCCGGCCCGCAGGCCGCGATCCAGAGCAACTCCTGCGCCCGGCGCTCCAGGCCGGCGTCGACGTCGTGCAGCTGCGTGAGAAGCAGGGCGACGAGCGTGACATCGTGCGCGCGGGGCGCGTCTTCAGACGTCTTTGCGATGCATACGACGCGCTCTTCATCGTCAACGATCGCCCCGAGCTCGCGATCGCGTGCGGAGCCGATGGCGTGCACATCGGCCAGGACGATGCCGACCCGCTCGATGTGCGCCGCGCGGTCGGCGCGGATGCATTGATCGGCCTGTCGACTCACTCTCGCGACCAGGTCGACGCCGCGCGTGGTGTCGACTACATCTCGGTCGGGCCCGTGCACGCCACGCCCACCAAGCCGGAGTACACGGAGGTCGGCACCGGGCTGGTCCGGTACGCCGCCGAGCATGCCCAGGTGCCGTTTTTCGCGATCGGTGGGATCGACGCGGGCAACGTCGCGGACGTCATCGGCGCCGGTGCCGAGCGCGTGGCGGTCTTGCGGGCCATCCGCGACGCGACCGACCCCGGCGCGGTTGCGCGTGAGATCCGCGATCGCATCGAGGCAGCTGCCCCGGCCGCCGCCCGCTGATGGCCGGTCGCGAGAAGGCCAAGCGCAACCGGAACCGCAAGCGCCGGCGCTCCCACCCCAAGGCCGCCGCCAGCGCGACGTCGGCGCCGGCGGCACCGCCTGCCGCGCCGAAGCCCAGCAAGGACGACATCGCGCGCGAGGCGCTCGTCCCGCTCGACGAGGGAGAGCGACCGCTGGTCATCACGATCGCGGCGGTGATCGCGACCGGCATGGCGGTGTCGACGATGGTGCTGTTCGCCCTCGGCGTCGAGGTGCAGGGGAGCGAGGCGCGCAATGTCGGCACGATCCCGTACGCGGCGTTGATGGGCGCGATGGCCATCGGGCTCTGGCGCGCGCGCTACTGGGCCGTGCTCGGTTTCCAGACGCTGCTCGCGCTGCTGATCGTGATCTGGTCGCTGCTGCTGGTCAAGGCCGAGACCGCGGTCGGAGCGCTGCTCGCGACGGCGATCATCGCGCTCGCCGGAACGATGTTCTGGTTCCTCGTGAAAGCGCTCGCCCGCATCCAGATGCCCGACCGACGGACGCCATAGGGCGGTCATTAAGCTCCACTCTGATGGCTGACAAATACGACATGGTGGTGATCGGGTCCGGCCCGGGCGGGTATGTGGCCGCGATCCGTGCCGCTCAAGTAGGGCATAAGACGGCAATTGTGGAGCGCGCGCCGACGCTCGGCGGCCGCTGCCTGAACGAGGCCTGCATCCCGGCGAAGGCGATGCTCAGGGCTGCCGACGTCCTGTCGGAGGTGCGCGACGGCGCGGAGTTCGGCATCTCGGCCGGCGATCTGAAATTCGAGATCGAGGGCGCTGCGAAGCACCGCGACAAGGTCGTCAAGACCCTCACGGGCGGAGTGGCCGGCCTGATGAAGAAGCACAAGATAGACGTGCTCGAAGGCACGGCTGCGCTCGCGGGCCAGGGCCGCGTCGCGGTGGACGGCAGCGAGGTGGAGACCAAGAACGTCGTGATCGCAACCGGATCGGTGCCGCTGCCGATCCCGGGCACCAGCTTCGAGGGCCGCGTCCTGGACACCGCGGGCATGTGGCTGCTGAACGAGCAGCCCGCCAAGCTGGCTGTGGTCGGCGCGGGGGCGTCGGGCTGCGAGATCGCCTCGGCGTTCGGGCGTTTCGGGACCGAGGTTGTCCTGATCGACATGGTCGACCAGATCCTGCCGCTGGAGGACGCCGACATCGCGAAGGTGGTCGCGACGGCATTTCGCAAGCAGAACGTGAAGGTCGTGACCGGCGCGCGGATCGAGGAGGTGAAGGCCGGCAAGGACTCCGTCGAGCTCGACTGGGGCGAGGGTGCGCAGAAGTTCGACTACCTGTGCATCGCGGCGGGCCGCGCACCCGACACCGAGGCGCTCAACCTCGAGGCCGCCGGGGTGAAGACCGGCGAGCGTGGGCTGATCGAGGTCGACGGGCGGCTGCGCACGTCCGCCGCCGGCGTCTGGGCGATCGGCGACGTCGTACACGGCCCGGCGCTCGCTCACAAGGCTTCCGACGAGGGGATCATCGCCGTCGAGGACGCGGCCGGCCTCGATGTGCGCCCGCTCGACTACGACGACATCCCCGGCGCCACGTTCTGCTCACCGCAGGTCGCGAGCTTCGGGCTCACCGAGCAGGAGGCGCGGGATCGCGGCGCGGACGTCGTGGTCGGCAAGTTCCCGATGGGCGGCGTCGGCGCGGCCGCCGTGTACGGCGACCGGTCCGGGATGGTGAAGATCGTGGGCGACTCGCGCTACGGGGAGCTGCTCGGCGCGCACATCGTCGGCGCGCGCGCGACCGAGATGATCGCCGAGCTGGTCGTCGCGAAGGAGCTCGAAGGGGGCTTCGAGGAGGTCGCACGCACGGTGCACCCGCACCCGACGTTCTCCGAGGCAGTGATGGAAGCCGCACGCGCCACCTCGGGCTGGGTCATCCACGCGTAGTGCAGAGCACCGGACCCTCGGAGCTCCCGGAATTTCCGGCTAAGGAAATTCCGGTTTTCTACTTCGACCTCGGCTCTCCGTACTCATATCTGGCCGCCGAGCGGATCAACTCCTTGTTCGACGAGCCGCCCGAGTGGCAGCCCATTCTGCTGGGTGCGCTGTTCAAGGTCCACGACCGCGACTCGTGGGCAAACGGGCCGGAGCGCGACAGCGGGATCGACGAGGTCGAGCGCCGCGCGGCGGAGTACGGCCTGCCCGACATCAGGTGGCCCGATCCGTGGCCGGGCAACATGCTGATGGCGATGCGTGCTGCGACGTTCGCCAAGCAGATCGGCAAGGTGGTGTCGTTCTCGCTGGCCGGGTTCCGCCAGGCATTCGCGGCCGGCCGCGACCTGAGCGACCCCGACAACGTGATGCTCGCGGCAGCCGCCTGTGAGCTGCACCCGAACGCGCTGACCAAGGCGGTCGAGAGCCAGGCAGTCAAGGACGCGCTGCGCGCGGCGACCGATGAAGCGGCGTCGCGGGGCGTGATCGGCGTACCGACCGTGGTCGTCGGGGACCAGGTCTATTGGGGAGATGACAAGCTGGACGTCGCCGCGGCCGCCGCACGCGGGTAGGGCGTGCGTTTGCAGGTAATGTGAGGCGGGCAACCGCTCCCCAGGACAACATGGCGACTCAAAGGACAGCGCAGCAGTCGCGCGGCCGGCGCTCCGGCCAGTCCGACGGAGCCGCGGGCGAGCGCAAGCTGCCCGACAAGAAGCTCGCCGTCGAGCTGCTCGAGAAGATGCTGCTGATCCGCCACTTCGAGGAGCGGGCGCAGGAGATGTACATGAAGGCCAAGATCGGCGGCTTCCTGCATCTCGCCGTCGGGGAGGAGGCCACGATCGTCGGCACCACCTCCGTGATGCGCGACGACGACTACCTGATCTCCACCTACCGCGAGCACGGTCCCGTTCTGGCGCGCGGCACCGATCCGCGGCGCGTGATGGCCGAGCTGTTCGGCAAGGAGACCGGCACCTCGCGCGGGCGCGGCGGATCGATGCACCTGTTCGATCCCGAGCGGCGGTTCATGGGCGGCTACGGCATCGTCGGCGGCAACCTCCCGCTCGCCGCAGGACTCGCGCTCGCGTCCGACTACAAGGGCGAGGACTCCGTCACGCTGTGCATGTTCGGCGATGGCGCCTCCAACCAGGGCACGTTCGGCGAGACGATGAACATCGCCGCGCTGTGGAAGCTCCCCGTTGTGTTCCTCGTGGTGAACAACCAGTACGGGATGGGCACGGCGCTCTCACGCCACTCCGCCGTCACCGATCTTTCGTCGAAGGCCGAGTGCCTCGGCGTGCCCGGCGAGCGCGTCGACGGCATGGACGTGCTCGCCGTCCGCGAGTGTGTGAGCGAGCATCTGCGCAAGGTGCGCGAGGACCGCCAGCCCACGCTCGTCGAGGCCCTCACGTACCGGTTCCGCGGCCACTCCGCCGCCGATCCCGAGGTCTACCGCACCAAGGAAGAGGTGCAGCAGTGGCGCGAGCGCGACCCGATCCTGGTGTACGCGAAGGAGCTTCAGAAAGCGGGCTACCTCGACGAGCAGGGCTTCGAGGAGCTGGACCGCAAGGCCGTCGAGCTCGTGGACGAGGCGGTGAAGTTCGCGGACGACAGCCCGTCGCCGGCACTCGAGTCTCTGTACGACAACGTCTACGTGCTGGGCGATCAGATACAGGGCTGGTACTCCGTCGACGAGCGCACTCCCGAGGTGCACCGCGGCGAGCACGAGTCCGAGGTCGGCAAGAGCGGCGTCGCGCAGGAGCTCGCCGAGGCCGGCGCCGCGTATGCCGGCGCGGGCGACGTGCAGAAGCGCCGGCGCGAGGGTGAAGCCGAACCGGATACGGGACCCGCCGACGATGCGCAGAAGGACGCCGACTGATGGCGGTCGTGCGCTATCGCGAGGCGCTGAACCAGGCGATGCGCGAGGAGATGCGCGCCGACGAGTCGGTCTTTCTGATGGGGGAGGACGTGGGGGTGTTCCAGGGAGCGTTCAAGGTCTCCGAGGGGATGCTGGAGGAGTTCGGCGAGAAGCGCGTGCGCGACACGCCGATCTCGGAGAACACGATCGTCGGCATGGGCGTGGGTGCGGCGATGGCGGGCCTGCGCCCGATCGTCGAGATCATGACCGTCAACTTCGCGCTGCTCGCGATGGACCAGATCATCAACTCCGCGGCGCACATCCACTACATGTTCGGAGGGCAGGCGAAGGTGCCGCTGGTCGTGCGCTTCCCGCAGGGAGGCGGCCACCAGCTCGGCCCCACGCACTCCCACACGATGGAGGCGATCTTCCTGCACGTGCCGGGCCTCCTGGTCGCAGTGCCCTCGACGCCGGCCGACGCCAAGGGGCTGCTGAAGGCCGCGATCCGCGACGACAACCCCGTGATCTACATCGAGCACGAATCCCTGTATGGCATGCGGGGCGAGGTGCCCGACAACGGCGAGCCGATGCGCTTCGGCGAGGCGGCCATCAGGCGCGCGGGTGAGGACGTCACGATCGTGGGAATCTCACGAATGGCCGTCACCGCCGAGCGTGCCGCCGAGCAGCTCGCCTCGCAGGAGGACATCGAGGCCGAGGTGATCGACCCGCGCACGCTGCGACCGCTCGACCTCGACACGATTCTCGAATCCGTGCGCAAGACCAACCGCTGCGTGGTCGTCGAGGAGGGCTGGCCGCACGGCGGCGTCGGCGCCAACATCGCCGCCCTCGTGCAGGAGCAGGCGTTCGACGATCTCGACGCCCCGGTGCAGCGCGTCACCGGCGCGGACGTCCCGATGCCGTACTCGAAGGCTTTGGAGCAAGCCGCGATCCCGCATGAGGAGCACGTTGTGAAAGCTGCGTTGGCGACGTTCAGAGATGTCTAGTTCGCCGGATCGCCGTTCGCCGTTCGCCGGCCAACGGCGTAACGGCGCACGGCGCAACCCGATCTGATGCCCACCGACGTAGTAATGCCCCGCCTAAGTGACTCCATGGAGGAGGGCACCGTCCTGCGCTGGCTGAAGTCGGTCGGCGACGAGGTGAAGCGCGGCGACGAGCTCGTCGAGATCGAGACCGACAAGGCCAACATGACCTACGAGGCGACCGACGAGGGCACCCTGATCGAGATCCTCGCCGAGGAGGGCGCGACGCTGCCGATCGGCGAGCCCATCGCCCGCATCGGGGATTCCAGCGAAGCGAGCGGTGACGGACGGCCGGCGAAGAAGGAACCGGCGGAGCAGAAGGCGGAGCCGGAGCCGCAGCCGGAGCGCAAGGCCCAGACGACGGTTGAAAGACCTGCGCCGGCGCCTTCCGGAAACGGTCGCGTCAAGGCCTCACCCGTTGCCCGCCGGATGGCACGCGACCTCAACGTGCAGCTCGAATCGATCCAGGGGTCCGGGCCCGGCGGCCGCATCGTGAAGGCGGACGTCGAGGCAGCGGCCGGCGGGGAAACGAGGGCCCCCGCGGGTAGGCCCGCGCAACGCGCTCCGAGTGCCGCGCCGGAGCCGACCACCGCCAAGGGCGAGGCGCAGGTCATCGAGCTCACGCGCCTGCAGTCCACCGTCGCGCGGCGCATGGCGGAGTCGAAGGCGACGGTCCCTCACTTCTATCTCTCGATGGGAATCGACATGTCCGAGGCGGTTGCGCTGCGCGCCCGCTTCAAGGAGATCGCAGCGGAGGATCAACCCGTCCCGACCTTCAACGACATGATCGTGAAGGCGTGCGCCCGTGCGCTGCGCGAGTTTCCACGCGCGAACGGTTCATATCGCGACGGGCACGTCGAGGTCTACTCGCGCGTCAACGTGGGGGTCGCGGTCGCGGCGCAGGACGCGCTCGTGGTCCCGACCATCTTCGACGCCGACCGCAAGTCGCTCGGTGAGATCGCCACCGAGGCGCGCGCGCTCGCGCAGAAGGTGCGCGACGGCAAGATCACCCCGCCGGAGCTGTCGGGCGGCACGTTCACGGTCTCCAACCTCGGCATGTTCGGCATCTCCAACTTCTCGGCCGTGATCAACCCGCCGCAGGCGGCACTGCTCGCGGTCGGGGCGCTCGAGCCGAAGCCGGTCGCCGACCGCACCACCCGCCGCGTGGTCGTGCGCGACATGATGGGCGTCAACCTCGCCTGCGACCACCGCATCCTCTACGGGGCGGACGGCGCCCGCTTCCTCGGTCGCGTGCGCGACCTGCTGCAGCAGCCGCTGGCGCTCGCGCTCTAAGCAATCCGTCCGCTTTGGACGAATGTCGTACCCGCGGAACCGGCCGAACGGGGTATCCATAGTGAGGTGCATGGTCGCGCTCCCAAGGCTGTCTGGATTCTGCTCTGCGCGGCTGTGGCCGGCGGGATTGCGCACGGCCTGTACACGACGGGCGGTGTCGGCAAGCCCGGCCTGAGCGCGTTCTTCGACGACTGGGTCTACCACGGCGTCTTCCTGGCGGCCGCGGCGGCGTGCGTGCTGCGCGGCGTCCTCGTGCGCGCCGAGCGCTTGCCCTGGCTGCTGATCGCGGGCGGCGTCTCCGTCTGGCTGGCCGGCGACGTGTACTGGACCTTCCGGATCTCGAAGCTGGACGAGGTCCCGTATCCCTCGTTCGCCGATGCCCTGTACGTCGCCGGGTATCCATTGATGTACGCAGGGATCGCGATGCTCAGCCGGTCCCGCCTGCGCGGCGTCGACCGCACGCTGTGGCTCGACGGGCTGATCGGCGCGCTTGCGGTCGCCTCCGTCGCGCTCGCGTTCCTGCAGCCCGCACTGGCCGGGACGACCGAAGGCGACCTGAAGACGATCTTCGTGAACCTCGCCTACCCGCTGGGCGACGTCGTGCTGCTGTCCCTGGTGGTGGGCGCGATCGCGCTCGGCGGCTGGCGCGCGGACACCGCCTGGAGCATCTTCGCGTGCGGCCTGGCGATCACAGGAATCGCGGACGTCATCTACCTCCAGCAGGAGGCCACGACCGGATACGTGCCCGGCAGCTGGCCCGACACCATGTGGCTCGCGGGGGCGGTCGCGATCGCCGGGGCCGCGTGGGCGCCGAGCGCGCGGAAGTCGGCCGGCGCACAGCTCACGCGGCGCCAGTTCGTGCTGCCGGTCCTGTTCGCACTCACCGCTGTCGCCGTGCAGATGTACGACCACTTCGAGCGCGTGTCGGAGCCAGCGGTCTGGCTCTCCGCCGCCACGCTCGTGGCTGTCGCGGTCCGCATGTCGATCTTCTTCGAGCGCTACGCCACGCTGCTGCGCCACACCAAGTCCGAGGCGCTGACAGACGCGCTCACCGGCCTCGGCAACAGGCGCGCGCTGCTCAACGACCTCGAGGAGACCCTCGAATCCGAAGAGGCACGCCTGCTCGCGATCTTCGACCTCGACGGCTTCAAGTCGTACAACGATGCGTTCGGCCACCCCGCCGGTGACGCGCTACTCGTCCGGCTCAGCGTGAAGCTCGCGGCCGCGGTCCAGCCGTACGGGCATGCGTACCGCCTCGGTGGCGACGAGTTCTGCGTACTGGCGTCGGTCGAGCACACGACCGCCGAGGAGCTGCTCGCGGCCGCTGCCGAAGGCCTGAGCGAGGACGGCGAGGTGTTCAGGATCACCACCTCGTACGGCTCCGGCATGCTGCCCGAAGAGGCGCGGGACGCGAGCGAGGCGATGCGGCTCGTGGACCGGCGCATGTACGCACAGAAGGGCGCGCGCCAGGGATCCGCCGAGCATCAGACTGCGAACGTGCTGCTGCGCACGCTGCACGAGCGCGAGCCCGAGCTGGGCGCGCACATCGAGAGCGTCGGGCACCTGGCGGCGAAGCTGGCACGCTGCCTCGACCTCCCCGGCGAGGACATCGACGAGATCGTGCGCGGCGCCCGGCTCCACGACGTCGGGAAGATGGCCATCCCCGACGCGATCCTGGACAAGCCGGGGCCGCTCGAAGAGCACGAGTGGAAGCTGATGCGCGGGCACACCATCACCGGTGAGCGCATCGTCGCCTCCGCTCCCGCGCTGCTGCCTGTCGCCAAGCTCGTGCGCTCCAGCCACGAGCGGTGGGACGGCGACGGCTATCCGGACGGGCTGACCCGCGAGGAGATCCCCCTGGGCGCCCGCGTGATCGCGGTGTGCGACGCCTTCGAGGCGATGATCGAAGGCCGCCCGTGGCAGAAGCGAAAGACCCCAGCGGAGGCTCTGGCGGAGCTGCGCCGGTGCGCCGGCACGCAGTTCGATCCGGCCCTGGTCGACGTCTTCGCCACGCGCGTGTTCCCGTGGCTGACCGAGTCCGAGCTCGACGCACCCGCGCCGCGGCCGGTCGTCGCCTCGGCCTGATCCCGCGTTTCCTCACGCGCCGGGCGCTCCGCGCCGATACCCGTCTGAGAGACGGCGGGCGGTGCTAACTTGTCCTCAGATCCGATACGAGGCTCGGGCCAGAAGCCCGGTGAGGAGAGCCAGAGATCGATCGTCCGTAGGGACGTGACCGGAGACCCCGGACACGTCGTTCAAGACCTCGGTGGAGATCCCGCCGCAGGTCCGAGACAGGAGGCGGACGCGGTGTCAACACGCGAGTTGCCAGGGGCGGCGAATGCGGCGCCCCTCGTGCGGAGCGACCACTTGGAGCGCGAAGACCGCGCGAACCTGCTCCGCTACATGCTGCTGATGCGCGCCGCGGAAGAGCGCGCGCTGACCCTCTACCGGCAGGGCAAGGTGCCGGGTTCGTTCTACGACGGACACGGGCAGGAGGCCATCTCCGTCGGATCGTCGTTCGTGCTCGGCCCGCGGGATCGCATGTGCATACTGCACCGCGACCTCGGCGCGCACTTCGTGCGCGGCGTGACCCCCGAGCGCTACCTCGCCAACTTCCTGGGACGGGCCG
>JBBRDT010000034.1:0-32486 GCA_038203635.1 Solirubrobacterales bacterium | reverse complement strand
AGCTCGACCCGGATGGCGAGGTGGCGAGCTGGAACTCCGGTGCGCAGGGGATCCTGGGATACAGGCCCGACGAGATCACCGGGTATCACGTCTCGCGGTTCTACGCCTCCGATGACGTTCTCGCCGCGCGGCCCGAGCTGCATCTCGAGCAGGCCCGCGCGAACGGGCGCTTCGAGGAGACCGGCTGGCGTGTCCGGGCGGACGGATCGCGCTTCTGGGCAAGCGTCGTGATCGCGGCGCTGCGCGACCGCGGAGGTCGGCTCCGCGGGTTCAGCCAGATCATCCGTGACACGACCGCGCAACGAAGCGCCGAGGACGAGCTGCACTGGCTCCGCGCGGTCCTCGAGTGCTCCGACGAAGCCATCGTCGGTCTCACTCCCCAGAACGGGATCATCACGACGTGGAACTCGAGCGCCGAGCGGCTGTTCGGCTACACGGCGCGCGAGGTGATCGGCCGCTCGGTGCCTTTGCTGGTGCGACCCGACGAACGGGATCCGATGAAGGACGCGCTGGAGCAGTCTGCGGCGGGCAACGTGGTCCGCTACGACACCGTGGCGCTGCGCAGAAACGACACTCAGGTGGACGTAACCGTCGCCACCTCGCCGGTGCGCGACCACCATGGGGAGGTCATCGGCGTATCGATGATCGCGCGGGACGTCACCGACAACAACTGCGTGCGCCGGCGGGTGGAGCGAACGCTGGGGGCATATCTGGACCCGAACGTCGCTGGGCGGATCCTCGACGACGGTATCGTCCCTCCGGCCGCGGAGATGGACGTCACCATCCTGTTCCTGGACATCCGCGGCTTCACCGCGCTCGCCGACGGCGCCGAGCCGCAGCAGGTGGTCGACACGCTGAATCGCTTCTTCGAGCTGGCGGTCCCGGTGATCACCCGGCACGGCGGCCAGGTCGACAAGTTCATCGGCGACGGGCTGCTGGCCGTGTTCGGCGCGCCGTTCGAGGGCGAGGACCATGCCGACAATGCGATGCACGCGGCGCTCGAGATCGACCGGCGCGCCTCCCGTGAGCTCGGCGGCGAGCTGGCGATCGGCATCGGCGTGCACACCGGACGCGTCGTCGTTGGCAACGTGGGAGGCGGCGGCCGGCTCGACTTCACCGTCATCGGCGACGTCGTCAACACCGCCGCACGCATCGAGGCGGCGACCCGGCGGACCGGCGACACGATCCTCTTCAGCGCGCAGACGCGGATCCGGCTGCGAGACCTCGACGTCCCAAGTATGGAGAGGCCGGCGGTGCAGGTGAAAGGAAAGCGCAAGCCGTTGCCTCTCTACGCGCCGGTGAACACTCACCACAGGGCGGACGACGCCTTGTTTTCAAGTGCCAACTCACGGTAGGTTCGGCGCGAAACCTCAGATGGGAGGAAACGATGGCTACTGCAACAACAGCAGTCCCGCAGTCACCTCAAGACACCCCGCCGAGTCCGCCACTCGACCTAACGTTGCGGACGTCTCTGCAGTGCGACCTCGGAATGGGCCAGATGACGGTCACGCTGATCCACGCCGGGGAGGAGGCGTTCAAGGGCATCCTCGGCCCAGCGCCTCTCGAGATGAAGTTCGAATGCCCGACGGTCAGAGCGAACATCGTGCTGCGGGCGGACTTCGAGACCGGCAGGCTGATGGGTGACGGAAGCATCGAGGCGCTCAGCCCGGTGAGCAAGCAGTGGTACGACGTGCTGCGCACCAGCGATCCGGATGGCAGCCTGCTCGCCACTTTCGACCCCTGCGGTGGCGCGATGGGGGGCAATCCCAACCTGACGCAGGACGGCCAGCCCAAAATCGATCCGACGAAGAAGGTGGGCGACGTCACCCTCGCGACGCCGAACATCCTGCGAATCCATGTCGCCGAAGGCGATCGCTTCATCAACAACGTGGGCCAGATGGTCAAGCGTCGCCTGTTCCCGAACCACGACGACTTCGTCTTCAACACCGTCGCGAGCGTCGGCTGCACCAACGATACCCGGCACTATCCCGACCCGTTGTCGGACTGGTTCAACCTGTTCGTCGGCTACTACCAGATCGACGCTCCCCGAAGCTCTGGCTGGACGCGGCCGTTCGGCTACGAGAGCGCCAACGGCGAGAAGTCGGAAGTCGGGTTCTCCGAGCTGGTGCTGCTCGGCAAGGCCGATTGGAACTGGTTCTCGAACTGGAACTACGGGATCCCTATGGAGGCGATCGAGGCCGCCCACGCCGAGGATGAGACGTCGCCGTTCCCGCAGCTCGAGCTGGAACCCAAGGAAATCGGCAACAGCTGGTGGCACCACGTGACGGTGGGCGAGTTCGTGGTCGCCAGTTGCTACGAGTCCGACGCGCCCGGGGCCGCCAAGCTGCAGATGAACACCGCGCTCACGCCGATCTGGCGCATCTTCTTCGGCGCTCCGTGCCCCCGCCCGGGCCACGACACGAGCTTCATCTCGACGACGCTCAACGCCGAGCTGTACATGGCGTATCACGAGACGGACGACGCGTTCCACACCTGCATGTTCGGAGGCACGATCGTCAAGGACGGCAGCAAAGCGCTCATGCAAGCGCAGCTCGACGCCGTGAAGGCCGTGATCGAGAAGTGCTATCCCGACCTCGGCTTCGCCGCGCGACCGCCGGATCCGGTGGCCCCGGGCGAGCCTGAGCCGGACATCGAAGTCAAGAAGGTCGGAGGCTTCGTGCGCAGCTCGGACGACGGCGGTGCCCAGCCCGAGCCGAGTGACGTGTCCGACCAGCCGGCCTGACCGGCGGTCAGGAAGCGGCGATGGCCTCCTTCTGGCGCTGGCGCTCGGCCGGGATCTCGACGACGTTCCAGGCGAGTCCCAGTCGCTGCAGTCCCCGGATCACGAGCGCCGAGGGGTCGACCTCCCACCATCGCAGGCCGTGCACCGCGGAACGAGGGAAGGCGTGGTGATTGTTGTGCCACGCCTCTCCCATCGACGGCAGGGCGAGCCAGAAGACGTTGGTCGACTCGTCGTCGGTTGCAAAGCGGCGGGACCCGAAGAAGTGGCACACCGAGTTCACGCTGAAGGTGACGTGGTGATAGAGGAACACGCGCACCAGGCCACCGCAGACGAGCGCCGCCGTCCCGCCGGCGACGGTTCCCGTGAGGAGGTATCCGACTCCAAACGGAACCAGGAGCCCGGCCGCCACGATCACGGGGAACGCGCGGCTGATCACCACCATTCCGCGATCGTCGAGCAGGTCACGGGCGTAGCGGCGGGGATCCGCCTGGTGCCCGGTCGTCAACAGCCACCCCACATGCGAGTGAACGAGGCCGCGCACGCTCGCGCGCAGGCCGCTGCCGAAGCCGTGGGGGCTGTGGGGGTCGCCCTCGGCGTCGGCATGGGCGTGGTGCTTGCGGTGGCTGGCGACCCACTTGATCACCGGGCCCTGCACGGACAGCGACCCGAGCACGGCCAGCACGTACTTGACCGGCCGGTACGTCTCGAAGGCGTGATGCGTCAGCAGGCGGTGGAAGCCGACGCTGTTCCCGAGCGCCGAGAGGACGTACATGACCGCCAGGATCGCCAGCTCGCGCGGTCCGATCAGACGCTCCCATGTGAGCACCAGAGCGACGAACAACCCTGCGAACGGGAGCGTCACCCCGAGCAGGTTTCCGATGCGCTGATGGGTCGGCATCACGTTCGTCTTACCCCAACACGGAAGTATCGAGCGGTCGCGGCCGGGGATCAAGCCCACCGGGACACAACTTTCGAAGAAGGAGAGAGGAGAGTGCCATGACGCCCTCAATCACAGGCAAGACCGGCGAGGATGGTGATCTTCTCGGATCATCACAAGGGCGTCAAAGACGGAGCCGACGACTTTCACAGATGCGAGCCCGCCTACTGTGCCGCGCTCGGCTACTACCTGAGGTCGGGGTACGACCTGTTCGTGCTCGGCGACGTCGAGGAGCTGTGGGAGAACGACGCGGCTCCTGTCTTGAAGAAATACCTGGAGGTACTCCGGCTCGAGGCCGAGTTCCACCTGCAGCAGCGCTACACACGGTTTTTTGGAAATCATGACGACACTTGGTCGCACAAGAAGCCTCGTGAAGAGCATCTTGACTCGATCTTCCCTTCGCTCGAAGTCCACGAGGCGCTCAAGATCGAGATAACGCAGGAGGACGGCCCGCCCGGCCTGCTCTTCCTTGTTCACGGTCACCAGGGCACGGGCGACAGCGATCGCTGGGGGTTCATCGCCCGGCCCGTCGTGCGCTACATCTGGCGGCCGATTCAACGGAACACCGGCTATACGGGAAACACGCCTGCACAGGACGTCAACCTCCGCGCGAAACACGATCGCGCAATGTACGAGTGGGCAAGGGAGAAGCAGGAGAAGCCAGTCCTGATCGCCGGTCACACGCACCGCCCGGTGTTCTGGACCGACGAGCCAGAGATGCCGCATTTCCGGGACCCGAGGATCGTGCAAAACAAGCTCGAGGAGCTGGAGCGGGACGATCCCGGCTCCAAGGAGATCCCGATACTGAAGGCGGAGCTCGAGTTCGGGAAGGCATTCCTGCGCAATCCCAAGGAGGTGTTCGAGATCAATCCTCCCTGCTACTTCAACACGGGGTGCTGCTCGTTCGGCGATGGTGACGTCACGGGACTGGAGATCGCGGACGGGGAGATCAGGCTGGTGCGTTGGCCCGACAACCAAGACGACCCCAAGCCGCACTATCTGGCGAAACCGATACCGCTCAAGGACCTACTCGCCGCCGTGCACGCCCCGGTCGAGCCGCACGCACGTGAGGTCGAGGTGAGGCCCACGACGACGATGGATCCCGATCGCGAGGGGGCCCGGCGCTGACGCCTGCCAAATAAGCGGCACTCGCTGTGCGGATAAGCCGCTCGTAGGGCCGCGCCGGGGGCTTTAGCTTCTCCGGCATGAGGATCGCAGCCAGAAGTCACCGCTTCGCGACACCCGGCGTCGGTGGCCTGATCGGCCTCCGGGACCTGCAGTGGCGGCGCCTGCGGTTCGCGATTGCCGTCGTGGCGACCGCGCTCGTGTTCGCGCTGGGCCTCCTGATGTCAGGGGTGAGCGCGAGTTTCGACAACGAGATCGATCGCACTGTCGACTCTTTCCACGCCGACGCATGGCTGGTCCGCGCGCAGAGCTTCGGGCCGTTCACCGGCCCGGCGACGATCGACGAGGGCTGGGCCGCTGCGGCGGCGCGGGTCCCAGGCGTCCGGCAGGCCGACCCTGTCGCAGTACTGCGCGCGACGACCACGACTCCCGCGCGGCGCAACGTGAACCTGCTGGGCGTGGTGCCCGGCGGCGTCGGGTCACCGGCGGGTGCGCAGGGCGCGATGCTGGCGCCAGGCAACGTGGCCGTGGTCGACACAAGCCTCGGGCTAGCGGAGGGTGCGCGCCTCGATCTCAACGGCGAGCGCTTCCGCGTCGGGGGCGTGACCCACGGCAGGACCTTTTTCGCCGGAATCCCCACCGTGGTCGTCTCCCTGCGAGCCGCTCAGCGACTCGGGCTGAATGGCAAGCCGCTGGCGACCGCGATCGTGACACGTGGACGGCCGCTGGTAGCCCCGCGCGGTCTGGCGGTGCTCGGCGCCGAGGACGTGAAGAGCGATCTCGCACGGCCGGTACACCAAGCCAAGCAGACCATCGGCCTCATCCGGCTCTTGCTGTGGGTGGTGGCGGCCGGGATCATCGGCGCGATCGTCTACCTCTCGGCCCTCGAGCGCACGCAGGACTTCGCGGCGCTGAAGGCGATCGGGGTCTCGACCGGTGATCTCCTTGCCGGCCTGGTCCTCCAGGCGGTCCTGCTCGCGATCCTCTCCGCGATGCTCGCGGTCGGGCTCGAGCAGGCGATCGCGCCCGCGGTCGCAATGTCGGTGGAGGTGTCCGCGCTCACCTTCCTCACTCTGCCGCTCGTGGCGATGGCGGTGGGCGTTGTCGCGAGCGCCGTGGCGCTGCGACGGGCGGTCGCGGTCGATCCTGCGCTGGCCTTTGCGGGGTCACGGTGAGTCTCTTCTGCAGCAACCTGGTCGTGGAGTACGCCGGCGCCGGTCAGGTCGTGCGTCCTGTCGACGGGCTCTCGATGGAGGTACGACGCGGTGAGCTGGCGCTGCTGCTCGGCGCGAGTGGGTGCGGGAAGACATCGGTGCTCTCGGCAATCGCCTCGATCCTGCAGCCGGCGCACGGCAGCATCGCCCTCGAAGGGGTCGATGTCACCAGGCTGAGTGGCGCGCGCCTGACGGAGTACCGGCGCACGATGGTTGGCGTGGTGTTCCAGTCGTTCAACCTTGTTCCGAGCCTCAGCGCCGCCGAGAACGTCCAGGTCCCGCTGCGGGCCGCCGGCGTCAACCCGCGTCGCGCGCGCCGCCGCGCCGACGAGCTCCTCCTGCGGGTCGGCATGGCGGGGCGGAGGGCGCACAAGCCCGGCAGCCTGTCCGGAGGAGAGCAGCAGCGGGTCTCCATCGCGCGCGCCCTCGCCCTCGACCCGCCGCTATTGGTCGCCGACGAGCCGACCGCGCATTTGGATCAGGCGCGGGTCGACGACGTGATTCAGCTCTTCCGCGAGATCGCAGACGAAGGGCGAATTGTCGTTGTCGCGACGCACGACGAGCGTTTCATGGCGGCGGCCGACCGCGTTGTCCGGCTGACGGCCAACGGCCGCGAGGAACCTTCAAACGCGCAGGATCTGCGTCTGGTGGAGCCGGTCTACGGGTTCAGGCCCGCTCAGCCGTCACCAGCTCGGGAGCATCTTCACGCCCGGCGCTCGTCCTCCAGTGCGATCGCAGCGGCGGTCGCGGCTCGCCTGCCAGTCGCGCCGGCGCCGTCTCCCAGTCGCGGCTACGTCCGTTAGCCCGGTCGATCGCGTCGTCGAGGTTCTGCTCGAAGAGACGCAGCCCTCCGAGTCCGGGCAGCTCGCTGATCGTCTCGTCGATGCTCCGGGCTGCCTCACGGCCCTCCGCGGAGTCCCCGAACGTGTAGAGCATCACGTCGTCAAGCTCCTGCTGCGTCTTCACGCCCGCGCCGACGGGAGTCCAGAGCGCCTTGAGCGCCGTGCGCACGAGCCGCTGCGCCGAGGGGCGATCGGACAGCCGCGCCTTCGCCTGTGCGCGGTAGAAGGCGAAGTGCCGGCGCTCGTCCTGGATGAGCTTCTGCAGCAGGTCGCCCAGCACGGGATGCTCCGAGCGGCGGATCAGCTGGTAGTACGCGGTCAGGGTCGTGAGCTCGTTGAACGCCCCCCATGTCATGTGCAGGGCGACGAAGTCGCGCGCGACCATCGATCCCAGCATCGTCGGCAGCAGCGACAGCTTGTGTCCGGCTCCAAGCCCCTCGCGCAGCCGCCGTATCCGGTTCGGCCGGGTCGGCATAGGCGTCGAGCCGTCCGCGAGGCGAGGCTCCGCGGGCACCTCGATGCCATAGGCGCGCAGGAAGTCGGAGACCGCCTCACCGTGCCAAAGCTCCTCGTACACCCAGCATGCGAGGAACGCGGTCACCTGAGGGTCGTGCGCGGCGCGTGTCGCGAGCAGGTCGCGGAGGTAGATCACGGTGTGGATCTCGATGTCCATCGCGAAGTGGAGGGCCTCCACTTCGCCCTGCGTCAGCGGATGGGCCGCGACGTCCTCCCATTCGATCATCGAGAGGTCCACCTTCTTGGAATTCCGCAGGTAGCGGTCCAGGTCGAACTCCACAACTCGTTTGCTCATCGTCTTCTCCTCTTTCGATTCAGTGGAGGGCGGTGGTTCCGTGGGTGTCTGGCACGTCGGTCAGCTCTGCGAGCAGACGGCGTGCACGCTCGACGTCTGCGATGTTCGAGCGTTCGGGGAGACGCTCGTACGCCCCCTGGAGCAGCAAGGCGGCCTGCGGGCGATTCCCCTGCCTGCACAAGAGCTCCGTCAGCATGGTCGCCGCGCGTAGCTCCTCGAGCCGCCCGGACTGAGCGCTTGCCACCTCGATGGCCTGCCGGTAGCAGCGCTCCGCCTCGGCCAGCCGGTCGCGCTCGGGCCGGTCTCGGGCGGCGAGCGCGAGCGTGCCCTTGAGGGAAAGGAGGCGGGAATCCCAGCTGGTCTGCCCGGTTGCGGCCGAAAGGGAGAGTGCGCCCTCGACCGTGCCGGCCGCCGAGCCCATGTCCCCGACCGCCATGTGGGCCTCGGCCATCATCGCGAGCAGCGCCGGCACCGCGCCCCGGACGCCGCTCCGAGCCGAGATCACGGTTCCCCCGATCAGCTCGGGGATCGCGCTCGGGTTGCGGGTCGAGATCGCACGGGCCCCCCAGTGGAAGATCCGCCCGATCCCGGTCCAGAATTCGAAGGCCTGCTCCTCGCTGATCGCCTCGATCTGCTTGCCGGTCTCCTCCTGTGCCGCGAGGTCGCCTCGCACCCAGTGGGCGACGGCAGCCGCGGTCAGCGCATAGGCGACGTTGAACGGCTGCCCCAGGCTCCGCGCGAGGTCGATGGCCTCGCGCGCGCGGGCCAGGCCCTGCTCAGTGCATCCGAGCAGGCACAGGGCCAGAGACGCCAAGCCATGCGCAGCGACGCCGTGGTCCGTGCCGAAGCGGAACGCGATCCAGCCGTGGCGATCGCGGTCGTAGATCTGAATGGCGCGGTCGCAGTGCTCGAGCGCCTCCGCAAACCGCCCCGAGTAACACGTGGGCACGGCGAGCTGGATGTGCGCGAGCAGCCGCAGCGAGTCGTCGTCCACGCGCTCGGCGATCTCCAGCACCTCCTGGGCCAGCTGCTCGCCTTCCTGCAACTCCCCCTCGTTCGAATACACGATCGACAGCCCGGCGAGCGCGTGTCCCAGCTGCACGTCGTCCTGCAGGGTCGCGGACAGCTCGCGCGCGCGCTCGTAGGCGGTGCGCACCTCCGGGTGGCCATAGCTTCGCGTTGCCATCACCGAAGAGGCCAGCAGCATCTGGATGTCGAGCTCGATCGCGTTCAGCGCCCGCGCCGGAGGCAACTCACCGAGCAACTCGATTGCAAGGCGCAGGTGGGCGACTGCCTCGGGATGCCCCGACCTGCGCGCGACCTGCTCGGCCGCGCGGCGGTAGTTCGCCACGGCCAGCTCCAATCGACCGGCGGCGTGGTAATGGTGCGCCACGATCTCGGGCGCTGCCGACGCGTCGTCAGCCGGGCGCGTCTCGAGGATTCGCGCGATGCGCTCGTGCAGCTCCACACGCGTGCGCTTCAGCATCGACTGGTAGGCGGCGTCCTGGATCAATGCGTGCTTGAAGGTGTAGGTGGCGTCCGGCGGGTCGCCGCGCCTGAAGAGCAACTCGCTCTCCACGAGCAGGTCGACCCCATGCCTGAGGGCGACGGGCTCCACGCCCGCGACCTGCTCGAGCAGGTCGTGGTCGAACTCACGTCCGATGACGGCCGCGCGCTGAGCCACGCGCTTCGCCGCGCTGAGGCGATCCAGCCTTGCCATCAGGCATGCCTGGAGGCTCGTCGGGATCTCGACGTCCTCCGGGTGGTCACCGAACATGGCGGCCGGGTCGTCTTCTCCCAGCGCGGCCGACTCGAGGACCGTGCGCCCAACCTCCTCGATGTAGAGCGGGATGCCGTCGGACGCGGACACGATGCGGTCGCGCACAGCCGCGGGAAGCTCGCGGCCGCCTGCCAGCCCTTCCACGAGCGCGCGCGCATCGAGCTCGTCGAGAGGATCGAGGGTGACCACGGTCAACGCGTCGCCTGCCTCCCAAGGTGAGGCGAACTCAGGCCGCGCGGTCACCACCAGCAGGAGCGCGACCTCCATGTCCATCAGGGCGCCGAGCAGCTCGAGCGACGAGGGGTCGGCCCAGTGCACGTCCTCTACCAGGAGCACCATCGGCTGGCCGCCGGCGAGGGCGGCGATCCAGCGCGAGAGCAGTTCGAGCGTCCGCCTCCGGCGTAGCTCGAGGCTCATCGTCAGAGGAACCTCCGGTCCCGGGATGGAGACGAGTGGCGCGAGCAGCGAGAGCGCCTGCTCATCGTCGATGCCCGCGGCCGTCAGGCCCCGTTGCAGCTTGGCCAGCTTCTCCTGAGGGCCATCGCGTGGCTCGAGGCGCAGTCCCATCTCGATCAGCTCGGCGGCGGGCCGGAAGGCGCTGTTCTGCGTGTACGAGGAGCAGCGCGCCTCCATCCAGCTGTGCGGCTCGTCGCGGACCAGGCGCCTCAGCTCGTAGGCGAGCCGCGACTTGCCGACTCCCGCCTCGCCGGTGATCAGAACCGCCTGACACGAGCCCTCGCGCACGTGCTGCCACCGTTCCGCGAGCGTAGACATCTCCCGCTTGCGAGCCACCAGTGCGGTGAGCGTGTCGCCGCTTGCGTCGAGCCGGCTCCGCACTCCCGTCGCCTGCAACACGCGGTGCGCAACCACCGGTTGCGGGATCCCCTTCAAGGTGCGCGCCTCGAGCGGCTGCGTGACGAAGATGCCCTTGACGAGCTCGAGCGTCGTGGCACTGATCACGACCGCGTTCGGCTCCGCTATGTCCTGGAGGCGCGACGCCAGGTTCATGGTCTCGCCGAGCGCCATCATCTCGCGCTGGTGCGCCCGCTCGATCTCGCCGATCAGCACGGGCCCGGTGTGCACGCCGACCCTCACCGATAGCTCCGTGTCCGCGCCGAGCTCCTCGTTCAGCGAGTCGATCGCGGCGACGATGTCGAGCGCCGCGCGCACCGCGCGCTCCGCGTCGTCGTCGTGAGCCTCGGGCCAGCCGAAGTGAGCGAGGATCGCGTCGCCAACGTACCTTCCTACCTCGCCTTCGTAGCGCTGGACCTCCTCGGCTGCGCGCCTGAGGTACACGTGGATCAACTGCCCGAACCCCTCGGCGTCCATGCGGCTCGACATCTCGGTGGAGCCGACGAGGTCACAGAACAGCGCGGTCAACTGTCGCAGTTCCGACTCCCGCTCGGCCGGAGGAGCGCGTACCGCGCCGGGGAGGACGACGGCTCCGCACTCGGAACAGAACTTTGCCCGCTCGTCGAGATCGTGGCCGCACTCTGGGCATGGCCTCATGAGCGCGGTTATACAGCGAGTCGGTGGCCCGGACAACCGCGTGGCGGTCGGACCTGCACGCGCAACGTCGCCGGTGTAGGTTCAGCAATCCGGCGAACTGACGTGGGCCTCGGTACGGCGACAACCCGGCAGGCCGTCCTGCTCTTGCTGCGCGGGGTACGCGCGGGCCGTATCGAGCTGGTCGCGGGACGCGAGTGTCTCACGTTCGGCCCGAGCGACGCGCCGCTGAACGCGCATGTTGTCGTGCTCTCGCCGCGCTTCTGGTCGGCGTGCATGCGCGGAAGCTCCGGTCTCGCCGACGCGTACGCCGACCGTGCTTGGGAGTGCGACGACGTCGTCTCGCTTGTCCGGATCGCCGCGCGCGAGATCCGGCGACTGGACGGGCTGCGCCGTCGCGTGGCCCCGGTGTCGCGGAAGTTCTCGCGCCTGCCGCGGATGACGCGCGCCGGCAGTCGCCGGAACGTCGCGGCACACTACGACGCCGGCAACGACCTGTTCGCGCTGTTCCTCGACGAGACCATGACGTACTCGTGCGCCTACTTCGAGTCCGAGGAGTCGACGCTCGAAGAGGCGCAGGTCGCAAAGCTCGACCTGGCATGCGCGAAACTCGCCCTCACGCCCGACGACCATCTCCTCGAGATCGGCTCGGGCTGGGGGTCGCTTGCCCTGCACGCAGCGTCGCGTTACGGCTGCCGTGTCACGACGACCACGATCTCGCGCGAGCAGCGCGCCGCGACGCTGCGGCGGGTGCGCGCCGCCGGCCTCTCGGACCGCATCACCGTGCTGTTCGACGACTACAGGGACCTGCGCGGGCGCTTCGACAAGCTGGTCTCGATCGAGATGATCGAGGGAGTCGGGTGGCAGTACTTCGACACGTTCTTCCGTTGCTGCTCCGACCTGCTCGCGCCGGACGGTCTCATGATGCTCCAAGCGATCGTGATCGAGGACCGGGCGTACGAGGTGGACAAGGCGACGAACAGCTTCATCATGTCGCGGATCTTTCCGGGGGCCTGCCTGCCCTCACGAGCCGTCATCGAGCGATGCGTGCGCGACTCGACGGACATGTGCGTGATCGACACGGAGGACATCACTGCGCACTACGCGTCCACGCTGCAACAGTGGCGCGCTCGCTGGCACGCGAACGCTGACCGCATCGCGGCACTCGGCGGCGATGAGCGACTCGCGCGCCTCTGGGACTTCTACTTCGCCTGGTGCGAGGCGGGGTTCCGGGAGCGACGCACCGGTGACCTGCAGGTGCTCCTCGCCAAGCCGGGGCGTCGCACGGAGGTGACCGCACAGGCCGGCGAACGCGTGGCGCGTTAGTGCGTGCGCGTCAACTCTTCCAGGAGGAAGAGGAACGACTCGTACTCGCGGCCGGTGCCCTGCTGCAGGCCGATCTCGCAGGTGCGATTGCTGCACAGGTGGGCGTCGAAGGTGCGCCCGGACAGCTCTGCGGCCTCGTCGGCCGTGGCGGCGGCGGGCAGCTCCGGGTGGAGGAAGCCGCGGTCCCCGGCGAACCCGCAACAGGTCGCCGACGGGGGTGTGTAGACGTCGGCGGCGAGTGCGCCGGCCAGGTTCTGGAGCCGGCCCACGAGGCCCAGATGCCTCGTCGCACACGTCGGATGCACGGCCACGCTACCCACCCGGTTCCGAACCGGGAGATCGGGCAGCAACCGGTCGTGTGCCCAAGCAACCGAGTCGAGGATGGTCATCGCGGCCAACCGCTCCCGCCGACTGTCGTCGACGTGTGTCCCCGCATCCTCGACGAGTCCCAGCGCGCACGAGCTGGCATCGACAACGACCGGAAGACTCCCCTCTTCCGACCATTTCCACAGGGAATCCAGCGTCTTCGCGGCCATGAATTCCGCTCCCTGCCGATAGCCCTTCGAATGCCACGGCGTCGCGCAGCAGTGGCCGGCCGCGTCCGGCGGGATCCAGACGGGGTGCCCTGCACGCGCGGACACCGTGACCAGCGCCTGCGGCAATCCGAGCTCCCGCCCCGATCCGGGGGCGTTGCCGAAGATCCGGTTGATGCACGCCGGCAGGTACACGGCCTCTGCGCCCTGCCGTGCGGTGGAGGGCAGGCGCGCCGGCGCCGGGCGCGGCATCTCCGCGGGCCACTCCGGCACGAGCTCGCTGCTGATCACCCGCCGGACGGCGCGCGTCGCGCCGCGCACGGGCACGCCCGCGCGCAGCCCGGTTCGCGCTGCGTGCTCCACCGCGGCCCAGCGTCGCGCCGCGGCCAATGCGACGCGCTCCGCCCGCGCACCGTGCTGGCGGGCACGCAGGTCCTTCACGAGCTTGCCCGTGTCGATCCCGAGCGGGCAGGCGAGCCGGCACGAACCGTCCGCGGCACACGTCTCGAGCCCGTCGTACTCGTACTCCTCGAGTAGCGCGCCGAGTACGGGCGATCCCGCGGGCTGGCGCGCCATCTCCCGGCGCAGGACGATGCGCTGGCGGGGCGTCGTGGTGAGATGGCGGCTCGGGCACACGGGCTCGCAGAACCCGCACTCCACGCAGTTGTCCACCTCCTCCTCGATCGGCGGCGCCGTCTTCAGGTTGCGCAGGTGCACGGTCGGGTCGCGGTTCAGGAGCACACCCGGCGCGAGCACTCCGGCCGGGTCCGCGAGCGCCTTGATCCGCCACATCATCTCGGTCGCCTGCGGCCCCCATTCGCGCTCGACCCACGGCGCCATGTTGAGGCCGGTGCCGTGCTCCGCCTTCAACGAGCCGTCGTACTTGTCGACGATCAGCCCGACGAGGTCGCGCATGAAGGCCTCGTAGCGGTCGCGGTCGGCCTGCTCCCCGAACGCCGGAGTCAACATGAAGTGCAGGTTCCCCGCGGACGCATGGCCCGCGACGCCGGGCAGGAAGCCGTGCTGCCCGAGCAGCGCGCGAATCTCCGCCGCCGCCTCGGCGATGCGCGGCGGGGGCACGCACACGTCCTCGATGATCAGCGATGTCCCGCGCGGGCGGATCTTGCCGAGCAGGCCGTGCAGCCCCTCGCGCACCCGCCAGTACACCTCCGTGAGCGCAGGATCGCGCGTGAACTGCGCCGGTTGCACGACCGGGGCGCCATTGAAGATTCGCATCGCCTCCGCCTCGCGCGCGGCCAGCTCGCCCGGGTCGTCGGAGCGGAACTCCACCAGGATGGCCGCTGCGTCGTTGGGCGCGTCGTTCCACTCCGGAGGGATCGGCGCGAACGCCTGCGCGGCCTTCATCGCGAGGACCATCATCAGCTCGGTGGCGCTTGCGCCTGCCTGCACCAGCGGCTGCACGCAGGCGACGGCTTCATCGATGCCGGGAAAAACTACGAAGGCCGTCGCCGTGTGCCGGCCGAAGGGCACCGTGTCGAACACGACCTCGGACAGGAAGGCCAGCGTCCCCTCGGAGCCGACGATCAGGCGCCGGAAGATCTCGAGCGGTGTGTCCGCCTCCAGGAACGCGATCAGCCGGTAGCCCATCGTGTTCTTGATCTCGAACTTGCGCCGGATGCGCTCCGCCAGCTCGGCGTCCGCACGGATCTCGTCGCGAATCTGGGTGAGGCCCCGCGCCAGTTCCGGCTCCCGCGCGGCGAACTGCGTCTCGGCATCCGGGTGCGCCGTGTCGATCACCGTGCCGGAGGGGAGCGCGAACGTCAGCGCGCGCACGGTGCGGTAGGAGTCGTGCACGACGCCGCATCGCATCCCGCCCGAGTTGTTGGCGACCACGCCGCCCACCGTGGCGATGTCGGTCGACGCGGGGTCGGGGCCGAGGCGGCGCCCGTGTTCGGCGAGGATCGCGTTCACGTCGCCAAGCAGGGTGCCCGGCAGCACGCGCACCCGGGCCCCGCCGTCCTCCACCTGCACGCCGCGCCAGTGGCGGCGGACGTCCACCATCACGCCGTCGCCCTGGGCCTGGCCGTTGAGGCTCGTGCCCGCCGCCCGGAACGTGATCGGCACTCCCGAGCGGCGCGCGTAATCCATGACCTTCACGACGTCGTCGACGTCGTGCGCCATCACCACCGACTTCGGGATCATCCGGTAGGGACTGGCGTCGGAGGCGTAGCGCACGAGATCCGAAACCCGCCCGAGGACGCGGTCTGCGCCGAGCAGCGCCACGAGGTCGGAGCGCAGGGGCTCGGGCGTGCCGGAGGCGAGCGAGTCGGGCACACGATCCTCGGCCGGGGCGAGCGCCTCGGGCGCGATGCGCTTCACGTCCGGCTCGAGCAGCGCCATGCTAGTAGCCCGTCACCGGACTAACCCAGCGACATGCCGGGCGCGATGCGAACTTCGATCAGCTCCGGCGTGTCGGACGCGATCGCATCGGCGAGCGCGCTGCGCAGCTCGTCGGACCCCTCGACGCGGCGCGCGTGCATGCCGTAACCCGACGCGATCGCGACGCTGTCGAGCCCCGCGACGTCGAGCCCGGGCGCGCCCATCTCGCCCTCGAACTCCGCGAACCACTTGAGGATCGCGTACTCCTCGTTGCGCAGCACCAGCACCGTGAGCGGAACCTCGTGCGCGACCGCACTCCACAGCGCGGCGATCGCGTACTGCATCGACCCGTCGCCGATCACGCCGACCACCGGTCGCTCGGGCTTTGCGAGCTGCACGCCGATCGCCGCGGGCAGGCCGTACCCGAGGCCTCCTCCGGCACCGAAGAAGTAACTCCCCGGCCGCGAGAGCCGCACCTGGTTGCGGAACGCAAGCACGCTGGATGGGGCCTCGTTCACGATGACTCCGTTGTCGGGGAACACCTCTCCCAGCGCAGCGGCCGCCGCGGTGGCCGTGATGGGATCGGAGTCCGGCGGCGGCTCCGGCGCGGGACGCGCGGGCGGCGGAGGGCGATCCGCCTCGGGCACCTGCTCCAGCAGTGCGGCGAGCGCGAGCGCCACGTCACCGAGGATCGCATCCCCCGCCGGGGCGCGGGCCGCCTCCTCCGGGTCGCTGGTCAGCTGCACCAGTGACGTCCCCTCGGGCAGGACCGGCCCGGGAATGTAGGGGTAGTAGGTGAACACGGCGGCGCCGGCGACCACCACCAGGTCGTGGCCCTCCAAAGTCTGCGCGACGGCCGCGATCGCCGGGGGCAGGATGCCCTGGAATTGCACGTGGTCCTCGGGGAACCCGAGCCTGCCCGATCCGGACGCCGGTGACGACCAGACCGGCAGCCGGCAGCGCTCTGCGAGTGCCACGGCCGTGTCCCAGCCGCCGCTCGCATCGATGTCCGGGCCGGCCACCAGCACGGGGTTCGACGCCGCGCCGAGCCGCCGGGCGAGCTCGGCGATTGCCTCCGGGTCCGCGGAGGAGCGGCCGTCGACGCGGCGGCTCACCACCTGCGAGGTCGCGTCCGGATCGGCGTCGGCCGCCCAGTCGTCCATGGGGATCGACACGAACACGGGCCCGCGCGGCGCGATCGCCGCGAGGTGGGCCGCACGCGCCAGCGCGGCCGGCACGTCCTGCGGCCGCGGCGGCTCGTAGCTCCATTTCGCCAGCGGCCGCGGCAGCGTGGTCGCATCGCGATTGGTCAGCAGTGCCTCCATGGTCATCATCGCCCGCACCTGCTGCCCGGCGGTGACGACCAGCGGCGACTTGTTCTCCCGCGCGTTGAAGAGCGCGCCCATCGCGTTGCCGACGCCGGGCGCGGTGTGCAGGTTGACGAGCGTGGGCCGCCCGCTTGCCTGGGCGTAGCCGTCGGCCATGCCGACGACGATCGCCTCCTGCAGCCCGAGGATGTAACGGAAGTCCGTGGGAAAGCCCGACAGGAACGGCAGCTCCGTGGACCCCGGGTTGCCGAACACGGTGGTCAAGCCGTGCTCGCGCAGCAGGTCGTACGTGGCCTCGCGGACCGTTGTCATCGGCGGCCGAGCGCGGCCGGATCGACCGGCTCGTCGAGCTCCATGTCAGTGGTCGCCATGACTCGCGCGACCATCATGTACTGGCCGATCACCATGAGCAGCTCGACCACCTCGCGCGCAGACAGCGCCCCGGTCAGCGCGTCGAGCACCTCGTCCGATGCGCGCGCGCCGTGGACCACCTCGCTGGTGAAGCGCAGGACCAGTGCCTCGAGCTCGGAGAAGCACGCCGCGTCGATGTCGCCGCCGTCGAGGGCGGCGACCTGTTCGTCGGTGGCGCCGACGGCCTTCGCGATGCCGGCGTGCTGCACCCACTCGTATTCGGCGTGGGGAGTGAGGCGCGCGACGCGCAGGATGGCGAGCTCGCGCAGCAGCGGGTCGAGCTCGAGCTCCGAGAGCAGCGTCGCGCCCCAGCGCAGCCACGGGACGAACGCGCTCTCGGCGTTGGCCATCATGCGGAAGATGCTCAGGGACGGCGCACGGGCGAGCGCGTCGCGGACCTCGGCCGAGGTCTCGGAGGGGTCGACGTAAGGGAGGCGCGCCACGGCGCGCCGATCCTATTGCGTACTAGCTCTTCTTTGCGGTCGCCTTGCCGCCTTTGCGGCCCGCCGACATCTTCTGTGCAGTGGTCGGCATGGGGTAGTCCTCCAGGGTCGTCGTTGCCCCGGAGGAGTACCCACAGCTGCGACCTGCGAACTACTGGATGTAACCGGCCTCACGCAGGTAGGCGCGTGCGACGACCTTGGGCGTCTCGCGGTCCACGTCGACACGCGCGTTGAGCTCCTGCATCACGCGCTCGGTGAGTCCTGTCTGGACCTTTTCGACCGTGGTCTTGAGGTCCGGGCCCGCGGCGTCAGCGGTTTTCTTGCTGGCGACGAAGGTCACGTTGCCGGGCGGGAACACCTTCTTGTCGTCCTCGAGCGTGATGTATTTGTCACTGGTCGAGAGTTGGGCGTCGGTCGTGAAGATGATCGACACGTCCGCCTGGCCCTTGTCGAGCACCTCGTAGCGCAGGTCGATGGCGACCGGCGTGAACTTCTTGAATTTCAGCCCGTAGTCCTGCTCGAGCCCGACCAGGCAGTCCAGCCGCTGGCGGCACTCGGGCGAGCCGTACAGCGTCAGGTCCTGTGACTTCCCCTTGAGGTCGGAGACCTTGGTCACGCCCAGCTCTTCGGCCTTCGTCTTCAGCATCCCGACGGCGTTCGCGCTCGTGAAAGGCGTGGGCGGGTAGGCGACGAGGCCCTCATTCGCGAATTTGTCCTGCGCCGCCGAGACCGCCTCCGCGGCGTCCTTCGGGATGGCCTGCGGCTGCACGTCGAAGAAAGAGGTGAGCGCGGTGCTCGTGTACTCCGGGTATCCATCGACGTCGCCGCCCTTCAGCGCGCGCAACGCGATCTGCTCGGAGCCGAGGTTGAGGTCCTTCTTCACCTTGTAGCCCGCGGCCTGCAGCGCCTGTGCGTAGATCTCGCCGAGGATGAACTGCTCGGTGAAGTTCTTGGAGCCGACGGTGATGTTCGTGTTCGCATTGTCCGGGTTGCTCTTGATCGCCTTGCCGCTCGGGGAGGTGCTGCTGTCACTGGACTTGTTGTCGTCTCCGCACGCCGCCAGCGTCACGGCGCAGGCGACCACCGCAAAGGCGGCGAGCAGGGCATTGACAGGGCGACCGCGTCTCATCAGGTGTCTCCTCTCTTGGGGGCTGAGCGACTTTACGGCGGTGGAGAGCCTATCCGCTAGGTCTCGACCTGCAAGCCTCGTGGCGAGACCGCACGCTGTATGGCAGCGAAGGCCAGCTCGACCGTGAGCGCCAGCGCCGCGACCAGCATCGCTCCCGCGAGCCGCCCGTCCGGCCCGTAGACGTTGGCACTCAGGATGTAGTCGCCGAGCGTCAGGACCCCAGCGAGTGGTGCGATCGTGGCGGTCGCGACGACGTTGACCGCGGACGTCCGGATGCCGCCGAAGATCGAGGGCAGCGCGAGCGGCAGCTCGATCCGGCGGACCACCTGATGAGGTCTCAGGCCCATGCCCTTGCCGGCATCGATCACCTCACGGTCGACCTGGCGCACTCCGACATAGGTGTTCGTGAGGATCGGCGGTATTGCGAGCAGCACCAGGGCGAGCATCACGTTCGTGAAGCCGACGCCGATGTAGGCGACGAAGAATGCGATCAACGCGAGGCTGGGCACGGCCCGCCCGACGTTGGAGACGCTGATCGCGAGTAGCTCGCCTTTCCCCACGTGCCCGAGCGCAAGTCCGATCGGGATCGCGATCGCGCAGGCGAGGCCGATCGCGGCGAAGCTGATCTTGAGGTGCTCCCAGGTGAACGTCCACACCTCATGCAGTCCGCCCACCTCCACGCCGCCGGTCTGCGCCTCTCGCGTCTGGAAGATGAAGTCGAACGCATTCCCGAAGTCGGACAGGAAGGCGAGGGAGGGATGGATCATGCGGGCCGCAATCTCCGCCACGGGGTCAGCGCCCTCTGCACCACCAGCAGGAGCACGTCGAACATGACCGCCATCAGCACCGCCAGTCCGCCGGCTGCGACCACACCCGTCTTGAAGTTGATGTTGCTGCCGGAGATGATCTCCTCGCCAAGCCCACCCGCGCCCGCGAACACCGCGAGCGTCGCCAGTCCCACGGTGCTGGTGGTGGCGATGCGCAGGCCGGCGACGATGTCGGGGATCGCGAGCGGCAGCTCCACTCGCCACAGCAGCTGGAGGTCGGTGAGCCCGACGCCGCGTCCCGCGTCCCTGGCCTCCTCGGGAACGTTCTGGAGCCCGACCACGATGTTGCGGAAGATGATCTGCAGCGTGTAGGCCGTGAGCGCGATGATCGCTGTGGTGTTGCCCCGCCCGGTGATCGGCAGCAGCAGGAAGAACACCGCCAGGCTGGGCAGCGTGTAGAGGACACCGGTGAGTCCCACGATCGGGCCGACCAGCCACCGGCGCCGGCGCGCGATCAGCGCGAGCGCGAAGGCGATCACGAACCCGATCGCCACCGACGTCACGACCAGGTACAGGTGCTGGGCCAGCGGGTCCGTGTAGCGGTCGAAGTTGTTGATGATCCAGCCGGGGCAGAGCTTGTTCTGCGAGATGCAGCTGGCCTCCGACCGGTCACGGATCTCGACCTGTGCCAGGACGGGCGCCGCCGTCGCGAGGTGCATCAGGACTCCACGCGCTCGGCCGCGGGCGTCACGTGCATGGTCGCCTCCGGCGAGCTCAGGAACTCCGAGATGATCTCGACCGACAGGACACCCACCACGGCGCCGCGGCCGTCCACGACCGGCCCGTACTGGGTGTCCGATCGCAGCAGGTCCGACAGCGCGTCGCGCAGCACGTCCTCGCGCTCGAGGATCGGTTCCGGAGCGGTGTCGGGCCTGTCGGGGATCGTCTCGCGCGCCATGTCGCGCGCCGACATCCAGCCGAGCGGGCGACCCTCCGCGTCGACGACGAGCGGGTAGGGCAGGTCCGCGTCGGCGATCGCCGCGCGCGCCTTCTCCGTGGGCTCGCCGACACGCACGAGCGGCGCCTTCCACAGGTCGATGTCGCGCACCCGGATCAGCGAGAGTCGTTTCAGCGCCCGGTCGGCGCCGACGAAGTCCTCGACGAACTCATCTGCCGGGCTCATCAACAGTTCCTCCGGCGTGGCGTACTGGGCGAGGATCCCACCCTTGCGCAGCACCGCGACCCTGTCTCCCATCTTGATCGCCTCGTCGATGTCGTGGGTGACGAACACGATTGTCTTTCGGATCTCCGACTGCAGGCGCAGGAACTGGTTCTGTAGGCGTTCGCGGTTGATCGGGTCGATCGCGCCGAACGGCTCGTCCATCAGCATCAGCGGAGGATCGGCCGCGAGCGCGCGCGCGACGCCGACGCGCTGGCGCTGACCACCTGACAGCTGCGCGGGATACCGGTCGCGCAGGTCGGTGCCGAGTGACGTCAACTCGAGCAGCTCGTCGATGCGTTCGTCCCGCTTCTGCTTGTTCCAGCCGAGTAGCTTCGGCACCACCGCCACGTTCTCGGCGATCGTCAGGTGGGGGAACAGTCCGATCTGCTGGATCACGTAGCCGATTCCGCGACGCAGCTCCGCCGCCGGGCGCGTGCGGATGCTCGTCCCGTCGATCAGGATGTCGCCCTCCGTCAGCTCGATCATGCGATTCGCGAGCCGCAGCGCAGTTGTCTTGCCGCAACCGGACGGCCCGACCAGCACGCAGATCTCGCCGGCGGGAACTGTCAGCGAGAGGTCGTTGATCGCGGGCTCGGTCTGCCCCGGGTAGCGCTTCACGACGTTGCGGTATTCGACCGAGGAGGCGGTCGTGCGCGAGGTCGAGGAGCCGTCCCCTGCCACGCGCGCATGCTAGTCGACCGACTCTTCACAGCCGGTGGACACGCCGACGCCGGCCCGTCACGACACGGCCTGCAGGCACTCGTCCGGAGCATGCCGTGCGACCTTCACCGCGGGACCCGGAAAACGGCGGGCAAGCCAGGCCGCGACGGCGACCGGACCACCACCGCGGTCGAGACGAAGCATCATGGTCGAGCCGTGCGCGCGTGAGTCCGGCGAAATTCTGCGCACGTCCCGCGGCGGCGCGTACGCGACCCCTGCCGCGCCCGGACGATGCGGGCTGCTGCTGAGAGCGATTCCGGAGATGCGCATCCTCGCATCGCCGCTCGTCGTCGCGACGCGCGCACGGGAGCCGGCTCGCAAACCGAGCCTGTGGGCCAGCCCGCGCTCGAGGACGAGGCCTGCGTGTCGCGGCCAGGTGCCGGCCACGAGCAACGGCCGGTCGACGACCGATCGGTTTCGCGGGCGCCCCTCGACCCACACGCCGACCTCCCTGTGGCCATTTGCCAGTGAGGTCGCGACACCCGCGTACGGTCCCGAACCTGCGGCAACCCCGGGGATGCCGCTCGCCGCAGCCCGCAGGTCCACCCCCGGGAACGCCGTTACCTGGAGGTCTGCAGCGCGCGTCAGCCGTGCGACGGAGGGGCACGTCGTGGTCACAGGGGACGGCATCAGGATGCCGGCAAGCACCGCCACGGACACCGTCGCGGCGAGGATCGGGAGCAGGCGAACGCGCCGGCTGGTGCTCGGGATCGGGGGCAGGTGGGGTCGGGTGGATATCGATGCCATTGATCCTCCTTCGGTCGCGCCGACACTACGGGCGTGTGCTCCGGGAAACAGCCGAAAACCCGTCACCACGCGCGCCGATTGACCGTCAAACCGGGGGTGACACCGACATCAAGTTGGCGTATGCTCAGCGCCGCGATGTCCTCCATCGAGGAGAGTGCGAGGCGCACTCCGATCGGCCTGGTGCTGGCCGGCGGTGGCGCGCGGGGCGCCTACGAGATCGGGGCCCTGTCGGTGCTCCTTCCCGAATTGGAGAAGACCGGCGATCTGCCCGACATCGTCGTGGGCACCAGCGTCGGAGCAATCAATGCGGCGTATGTGGCCGGCAGCCTCGGCGAACCGGGTTTCGGGATGCAGGAGGGCCGCCGGTTCTGGGAGGAGGCAGGCTGGAACGACTTGCTTCAGCCGATCCACACGTTTTGGCATGCGAAGCAGGTGTTCAACGGCGTGCGCAACTTCTTCGGCGCGCACAAGCGTCAGTTGAGCCTGCTGAACCCCGATCGGCTTCCGGCATTCCTGGAGGAGCGAATCGGGCCGGCACTCGGCCGTATACCGGCCAACCTGGAAAGCGGACGGCTCACCGCGGCTGCCGTCGTGGCGACGGCCGCCTCCACCTACCTGAGCGTCGTCTTCCACCAGGGCGGCGGCCCGGTCGACTACGACTCCCGTCGTGGCGTCCTCTACGTCCCCGCGACGCTCGGCATCGACCACCTACGCGCGTCCGCCGCGATTCCGGCCGCGTTCCCCTCCGTCGAGGTGGAACATCCCGACAAGACCAAAGCGTGGTACTTCGACGGCGGCACGAGGCTGAACACGCCGATCAAGCCGGCTCGCGAGCTCGGCGCGAAGCGGCTCATCGTGATCGCGCTGAACGCCCCCACGCTTCGCGCACCCGGTCCGGCGCTGACCAGGGAGCAAGCTGACATGTACGACGGCCTCAGCCAGGTGGCACAGGCGGTGCTCGTGGATCCCCTCGTGAGCGACTTGCACACGATCACGACGGTGAACAAGCTGCTCGGCGAATTCGGGCCGGCGGCCGAGGGCGCGTACGAGCCCATCGACTACATCTTGATCGCTCCGCAGGAGCAGGACACCATCGGCCGGATCGCCCAGCGCGAGTACAAGCAGCACTACGCGGACAGCGGGCGCCTGACCTCGGACAGCGTGGCCAGGCTGGGCAAGCTGCTCGACGCTGGACTGAACGTGCGTCGCGCCGACCTGTTCAGCAACCTCTTCTTCGACGGGAACTTCGCGCGGGCGCTGATGACTCAGGGCGAAGGGGACGCGGCCCGGTGGCTGGCGCAGGACCACGGCACCGGGAGCCACTGGCGTCGGGGGCCGCTGGACGGTCCCGGCGCCTGACGCGCGAATTGCCCGCGCCAGATCGCGGTTACGGGTCTACTCTGAATCTGGATTCGCAAACGGCGCCCCGCTAGGCGCCCCTCATAGAAAGTCAGGGAGGACCAATGTCACGCAGGGGACTTGGAACCGCCCGTATGGTCGTCGCGCTGCTGTGCGCGGCCATCGTGGGCATGCTCGTACCGGCAGGTGCGGGCGCAACAACGCTTCCGGCAGGATTCGAGGAGACCACTGTTCTCCCCGCAACCGGCAGCCCGAAGCCGCAGGACATCGCGATCGCGCCCAACGGGCGTGTGTTCGTCGCGGAGAAGACAGGCATCATCCGGACGTTCGACAGTGTCGACGACGCGACTGCCACCACGTTTGCCGACCTCCGCACGGAGGTGCACAACTACGGCTCGCGTGGACTGCTGTCGATCGTCGTGGACCCGGGCTTCCCGGCGAAGCCGTACGTCTACGTGTACTACACGCGGGACGCACCGATCGGCGGCACCCCACCCACGTACGGTGGAACGTCGTCGTTCGACTCGTGCCCGAAGTACACGGACGCGACCTACGGACAGCTCGACAACTGCCCGGCCAGCTCGCGCATCTCGCGGCTGACCGTCTCAGGCGAGGTCATGACTGGGGCAGAGCTGCCGCTGGTCACCGACTTCTGCCAGCAGTTCACGGCCCATGGCGGCGGCGGTCTCGCCTTCGGCAAGGACGGCATGCTCTACGCGTCCGCCAGCGACGGCTCGACCTCGCAGTTCTGGGACTACGGCCAGACGGGCTCGCCCAAGAACCCGTGCAACGACCCGGGGGGCTCGAACCCCACACCTCCGACGTCGGAGGCAGGGCGGCTGCGTGCCCAGGACCTGGAGACGTCCGGTGACCCGGTGGGCCTGTCCGGCTCGCTGATCCGGATCGACCCGGCCACCGGCAAGGCATCCGACGGCAGCACCTCGAACGCCAAGCGGATCGTGGCCTACGGGCTCCGTGACGCCACGCGGCTCGCAATCCGGCCCGGCACGAACGATGTGTGGGTGGCCGAGCGCGGCGGCGGCTACTTCGAGGAAATCGACCGCATCGACTCGTTCTCGAAGCAGCTCAACTTCGGTTGGCCGTGCTACGAGAACGACGCAATCCGCAAGCAGAGCGACCTGCAGGACCTGAACATCTGCGAGAAGCTCTACGCGGGCAACGGCGTCAACTCGAACAAGGCGCCGTTCTGGGCCTACGACCACGAGTTGCCGGTCCACGCGAACGAGAACTGCCAGAAGGACAGCCTCGGCTCTCCGGCCGGCAGCACGCTCTCCGGTCTCGAGTTCTACCCGGCGGCGGGGGGCAACTTCCCGCCCATGTACAGGAACGCGCTGTTCTTCGCGGACCGTCTGCGCAGCTGCATCTGGGCGCTGATGCCCGACGCAAACGGCATCCCGAAGAAGGGCGCTGTCGTTCCGTTCGCCGGCATGGCGATGCGGGCGACTGACCTGGAGGTCACGCCGACCGGCGACCTGCTGTACATCGACCAGTCGACCGACACGATCAAGCGCATCCGCTACACGGTGGCCAACAAGGCGCCGAAGGCGGTTGCAACGGCCAGCGTCACCTCTGGAGACGCGCCGCTGCAGGTCACGTTCAACGGGCTCGGCTCGTCCGACCCCGACGTCGGTGACACGCTGACGTACGCCTGGGACCTCGACGGGGACAATCTCCTCGACGACTCCACGGCGGCCCAGCCGGTGTTCAGCTACACGACGCCTGGCACCTACACCGTGACCCTCAAGGTCACGGACGGCGCCGGCGCGTTCAGCACCGCGACGGTAGTGATCCACGTCACCAAGGCTGCGGACCCGGACCCGACTCCGGACCCCACGCCTAACCCGACGCCGACGCCGACGCCGACTCCGAAGCCGGCGCCGAAGACGATCAACGCAACACCGATCACCCCGGTCACACCGGTGGTGACGGGAGCCAAGGCACCGACGCTGGTGCTCACGGCGCCCCGCACGCAGCACGTGCTCGGCAAGCGCTCGATCGAGGTCTATGGGGGCTGCGTGTCCGCATGCTCGCTGAAGGCCACGGCCACGGTGTCGCTGCCGGGCGCCAGCAAGTCGCTGAAGCTGAGAGGGATCTCTCGCAACGCGGCGAGCGGCAAGGTAGTGACGCTGCGCATCAAGCTGTCCAAGAAGACGATGCGCGCAGCACGGCGTGCTCTGCGCCGCAGCAGGAAGGTGTCCGCGACCGTCACGGTCATCGCGACCGACGCGTCCGGCGCCTCCAGCGCCAAGCGCAAGATCAGGCTGAAGCTCTAATTCGGCCGACGGAACGGGCTGGGGCGCGTCGCGCCTCAGCCCTTCCTGTCCAAGGCGGCTGTCGCTGCCGAGCCAGTCTCGGCCGACAGCCAGCCCTGGGCCAGGGGATCGGTGCCCGACTGCACCACTCGCTCCATCTCCGCTAGCGCCGGGCCTCGCAGTTGCCGCTTGACCGTCGCGTAGGCGTCGGAGGGCATGTCGCCCAGCTCCGCGGCCATCTCGAGCGCCCGCTCCAGCACCGCCTGGGGATCGGCCAGCTCGTCCACCAGGCCCAGCTCGAGCGCCTCGGGCGGCTCGACCAGATGGGCCCGCATGACCAGGTACCGAGCGGCCGGCGCCGCGAGCTCCGCCTTCACGACGCCGAGCGCGTTGGCCGGATACGGCACGCCGACCCGCGTCTCGGTCAGGCCCAGCTTGCCCTGCTTCGAGCCCACGCGGTAGTCCGCGCAGAGCGCCAGCACGATGCCGCCGGCGATTGCATGGCCGCTGATCGCTCCGACGACCGGCCGCCCGAATCCGTACCACGCCGCCACCATGCGGTTGATCCCCATGATCATCTCGGCCTGCCCATTCGGGTCGAGCGTGGGCACGAGGTTCAGGTCGAGCCCGGCCGAGAAGAACCCATCTCGGCCGACGATCACGACGGCGTCGGGCGCCGCTGCTGCGAGGTCGCCGGTCACGGCGATGATCTCTTCGACCAGCTCCGGGTTCATGGCGTTCGCGGGCGGGCGGTCGATGCGGACGATCGCGGTGCCGTCCCTCGACTCGACTTTCACATGGTCCATTGCGCTGTCAGACGACGAGGTGGGGGTACTCGCGCTCGAGCATCGACCGGTACTGCGCGAACACGGGCTTCGTGATGGGAATCAGCCTGAGCGCCGCCTTCACGTCGCCGCCTGACTTGATGCGCCGGCGGGCAAGCGCCATCGGCACGTTCTCCTTGCCCTGGAAGTACTTGTTCGCCACGTCGGAGTCCATCGTCATCTCGACCTGGGGCTTCCAGTCGACTTCGTCCGACCAAACCCATTGGAGGTTCTGGTCGCCGCCCGAGTCGTCGTAGGTGATGTTCACGACGGCGTCCTGGTCGGGGAACTCGAACCGCTGCGGCACGCGCGCGTCGCGCAGCTTCGGTCCCATGTCGGGATCGGTGCTCATGATCGTGAACACCTTGTCCATCACCTCGCGGAACTCCTTGCCGGAGCTGAACTCGGCCATCGCGCCGGCCGAGTTTAGTGGAGCGGGTCCCTCAACGGCTTTCGCGAGGACCCAGGCGTGAGTGACGCTATGCTCGCCTCCCCCTCAGGCTCGCGAACAGATAGCCGATTACTGAAGCATGCCCGCGACAGCGAAGAACTCACGCGGCAAGCTGGCCTTACTGGTGGCGGGCGTGCTCGCCGCTCTCGGCTTGACGTTGGGATTCGTACTGCATCACGCCAGCGGCCGCGAGGCATCGATTCTCGCGGGTTGCAAGCCCCGGGCGCCCCGGGCCGAGCTGCGATCGTGCTACGCGCAGGCCTTGCTTTCGATGGTGAAGGACCGTCGTAGTCCGCAAGCCGCGCTGTCGGAGATCGGCCGAATCGCCGACGACGATCGCGGCTACCTGAGCGCCAACTGTCACATCATCATGCACACGGTGGGCCGTAAATATGGGGCTGTCCGCCACGTCAGGCTCGCCAACCTCAAAGACTTTCTCCCCAAGGACAACGATCCAGGTTGCTCGGCAGGGTTCGCCCACGGGCTCATCACTCACCTAGCCCGGGATATCGACATCCTGCATCCGGATAGGTCCGCCGCAGCCTGTCGTCGAGCTTCGACCCGCTACCAGGAGTACAGCTGCGTACACGGCTTCGGCCACGCGGCCATGCGCCTCTACAACGACGACCTGCCACCGGCGCTGCGGCTCTGCAAGAGGATGGGGAGGCGCGTGGCCCCCGATTGCGCCCAGGGCGCGTACCACGACTATTGGTTTTCAGTCGCCGGGATCGACGATGCACCCATGCAGACGTCCACCGCCCGCACGCCGCGAGCGCTCTGCCGTCACCAGCCGCGCGATTTCGTGCGTCCCTGCTGGTACCGCGCATTCCTGGAAACGCGGCCGGCCGGCTTTAAGACCAAGACGGCTGCCGATGTTCTCAAACCGTGCGAAGGCCTTGTTGCTGTCCAACGGCGAGGCTGCGTCACGGCAACGTCGGTGATCGGATCGTCGAATCCGCTGCGGCAGTTCCGGATCTGTGCGAGCCTTCCCCCGACGGATCGCTTGAGCTGCGTCTTCGGGGTGAAGGGGCAAAACCTGCTTGGCACAGCGCCGGTCAACGCACGGCGGCTGATCTCCCGCTGCGACTGGCTCGGAGGCGATTCCCGGCTTCCGTGCTACCGGTGGTTCGGGAGGACGCTGTCCGTCGTCACCAACGGAAGCTTCATGAGGACCGGCTGCCCCCGCCTGAAGGCTCCGGACGCGCGGCGCGCCTGCCGAGCGGGCGCCGAACACATGGACGCGGCGCTCGTCACGTTCAGCTGACGAGGGCGCCTGCGCCGCTGCAGATCCCGGGTCAGCCGATCGGTCCGCCGCAGGCGTGTAGTTTCCGGTAATGGATCGGAAGGCACTCGTGCGGGCACTCGTAATGGCTTTGGTGCTGCTGTCGTCGGGCTGCGGCTCAGACGGATCGGGCGGCAGCCGGTCGGCGCCCGGCGAACCGGGAGCCCCGGCCGATCAAGGCGCGGGTGACGCTGGACCGCCGGCCTCCGAAGAGTCGGTGGAAGAGGCGATCGAGCTTACGTTGGAGGAGCGCAACCGGGCGGCGGCAGCAGGCGACCGCACTGGTGTCGCACAGGCGGAGAGCAGGCTCGATGTGCTGGGCAAGCGCAGGCCCGATCCCAACCCGGGTCCTCCTCCGACCGACCCTTTCGACCGTGTGCTGGAGGCCTTCGAGTTCAAGACCGCGCCGCTGTACGTGGAGACGATCACCTCCACGGATGGCAGCCACCGGCTGTTCGTATCTGTGGACAGGAGCGGATTCTGTTTGAAGGCACCCGCGGCTCGCAGACGAGCGGTCGAGGCTGTCTACCTGCGCGCCGACGAGATGCTGCGCGCCCGCAATGTGAAGGACTTCGACTTCGTGCTCGTGCCAACGACCAAAACGGCGCCAACCGCAAGAATGGCACTGGCCAGAGGCCGTGGGGGCCGAGTGCGGATCATCGCCGGGCCGCGCGGCTGCTGATCCGGCCGCGTCTCAGCAGCGGCGCTTAAGGGATGTCAGTACCACCTGCCGCGGGCGAAGCCGCCGAAGGCGACGAGCCCGACGAGCGTGACGATCAGGCCGAGCCAGAAGCTCCCAAAGATCATGATGGCGATCCCGATGATGACGATGATCCCACCAACCGATATCCCGCCGATGCCTCCGCGATTTCCCGGTTCAGTCATGTGCGCCCTCCTTGGTGTCGGATGCCGCGGCGCAGTCGGGTGACCGAGCGACGCGGGCGATGTATCTGGCAGTGCTGCCCACCGAGTATTGCGTCAATTTGCGCTGGCCGGTGTTCTGGGGTGCCGGCGTGAGACACCTGTTTCAACGAAGCGGGCTAATCTCGGACCATGGCGAAGGTCTTCGACGCGATCGACGAGTCCCTGCGCGAGTGGATCGCGCAGCGGGAGGTGTACTTCGTCGCGACCGCGCCGCTCAGCGGCGACGGCCACGTGAACCTTTCGCCGAAGGGCCCGATCGGGACCCTGCGCGTGCTCGACGATCGCACGGTCGCATACCTCGACCTCGTCGGCAGTGGCGCCGAGACGATCGCTCACCTGCGCGAGAACGGCCGCATCGTCGTCATGTTGTGCGCGTTCGACGGGCCACCGCGGATCCTGCGCCTGCACGGCCGGGGCGAGGTCGTGATGGCGGACGACCCGCGCTTTACCGGGCTCATGGAGCGTTGCGACTTCGAGCTGCCCGAGGTATCCGAGGCGCGCCGCGCCGTGGTGCTGGTGCAAGTCGCGAGGATCGGCGACTCGTGCGGGTACGGCGTTCCGCTGATGAGCTACGAGGGTCAGCGCCCCCACATGGAGGCGTGGGCGTCGAAGCGCTTGCGTACCGCTGGGCCCGACGCCCTGCGCGACTACCAGCGCCAGAAGAACGCGGCGAGCCTCGACGGCCTGCCGGCCGTGGAGCTGGACGACTCAGCTGTCGAAGCCGAGTCCGAGCCGGTCGAGCAGGCGTAACCACACGCCGCGGCGGCCCTGGCTGCGGTCGGCCGCGGCGAGCCGGTTGCGCGTGAGCTGGATCACGGCCCAGCGCAGGGGCTCGGGTGGGAACGGGATCGGCCGGGTGCGGACGTAACGCAGGGCGGTCGCCTCGGTGCGGTGCCTAGCCAGCAGGTCGAGCGCCACGCGGGCACCGAAACGGCTCGCCCCGATGCCCAGCCCGGTGTGCCCCGCGGCGTACGCGACCCGGCCGCCGTGTGACGTGCCGAAGAACGCCGAGAAGCGGCTGCACGTGTCGATCGGGCCGCCCCAGCGGTGCGTGAACCGCAGGCCCTCGAGCTGCGGGAACGTCGTGAAGAAGTGCTGCGCGAGCCGCGCGAACGTGGCGTCGCGCTCGTGCATGTGCGCGCCGACTCCGTTGCCGAAGCTGTAGACGGCGTCGTAGCCACCCCACAGGATCCTGTCGTCCGCGGTCAGCCGGTAGTAGTGGAACTGGTTGCCGGCGTCGCCGATCCCCTGACGGTTCGTCCAGCCAAGCGACGCGCGCCGGGTCGCGTCGAGCGGCTCGCTCACGAGGACGTAGTCCCAGACCGGCACGATGCGCCGCCGCACCGCGCGCACGGGCGACCGGAAGGCCCCGGTCGTCAGCACCGCGCCCCGGGCGTTCACCTGGCCATGAGTGGTCGACACGCCGAGCCCTGCGCCCGCCGGTTGCAGTCGTGTCACGCGCGAGCCTTCGAACACCCTTACGCCGAGCTCTTGAGCCACCCGCGTCAGACCCCAGGCGAGCTTCGCCGGCTGCAGGATCCCCGCGCCGCTGCGCTGCCACAGGCCCCCGCGGTAGAGCGGCGAGCGCACCTCCGCGCGCACCGCCTCGGCATCGAGCAGCACGGCGTCGTGGCCGAGGCGGCGCAGCTCCTGCGCCTCGTCTGCGAGCCATTCCTCCTCGTGCGGCTCGAGCGCCACCGTTATCTCCCCGCTCAGCTCGAGGTCACAGTCCACCGAATGGCGCTCCAGCGCGGTGAGGGTCTGGTCGAAGTTCTCGCGCCCCAGCCGCTCGAGTGCCGGCAACTCGTCCGGGAACCGCGTGAGGCCGTTGCTCACGCCGTGCGTCAGCGACGAGACGATGAAGCCACCGCTGTGGCCCGTCGCGCCGGACGCGACCGTGTCGGCCTCGAGCAGGACCACGTCCCGCGCGGGTTCGTCCTCTTTTGCCTGGATCGCCGCCCGGAGGCCGCTGAGCCCGCCGCCGACGACCACGAGATCCGCATCCGCGGATTCCTCCAGTGGCGCACACGGCTCCGGCGCGTCGTCGGAGTCGAGCCAGAACGAGCGCGGCACCGCATCCGCATAAGGCGAGCGGTCGCGGTCCGAGGGGCCCGACGTGCTCCAAGGAAAAGTCGTCGTCATGCGCCCACGAACCTACGGGATACTGCGCGCGATGTCCCAGGAGAACGTGGAGATCGTGCAAGCCGGCTTCGAGGCGTGGAACGCGGGGAACATGGACGGTCTTCGTGAGCTGTACCACGCCGACGTCATCGTGCGAGCCCCGGAGGGTTGGCCGGAGCCTGGGCCGTTCGTCGGCCGGGAGGCGGTCATCCGCCAGTTCGAGCAACTCCGCGAGACCTGGGACGCCGACACGACGGAACCGGTCGGCGACTTCATCGACGACGGCGAAAGAGTTGCCGTGAGGACGGTCTGGCGCGGCGCGGGCCACGGCCCTGAGTCGGCCATCGAGTTCACGATCGTCTTCACCGTGCGCGAAGACAAGATCTTCGGCGTGGAGTACTTCTGGGCTCACGCCGACGCCCTCGAAGCGGTGGGGCGGTCGTAGGTGGCTCCCTTCGTCCACGAGCTGCGCGTCCGCTACGGCGAGTGCGACCCGCAGCAGATCGTCTTCAACGCGAACTACTTCCTGTACTTCGACGTCGCCTTCACCGAGCTCTGGCGGGAGGCGATCGGGCCCTGGCAGGAGATGGTCGAGCGCGGCATCGACGCGGTGGTGGCCGAGGCGAACGCCCGGTTTCGCGTGCCCGCGCGTTTCGACGACGTGCTGTCGCTGCAGGCGCAGGTGACGCAGCTCGGCACGACCAGCGTGACCACGCAGATCGACGTCATGCGCGACGGCGAGCTGCTGGTCGAGGGACGGCTCCAGCATGTCTGCGTCGACGCGCAGACCTGGAAGAAGACAGAGATGCCGGACTGGGTGCGGTCGGGCCTGCAACGCTTCGCGGCTTCCTAGCGATGGCGAAGAAACGCAAGCGCCGCCCCGAGCCCGCGCCGGCTGCGACGGTCGACTACACCGACGCGGACGGCAACGTGCTCACGCTGCGCGAGTCCGTGTCGGCCGGGACGGCAGCAAAGCTCGCCGAGCCGGCCGGCGGCGCGGCGGCTTCGGCCGACGACATGTGGCGGCGCCGTTCGGAACTGCTGTTCGAGCGGTTCGCCGTGCGGTGGGTGATCGCGGACCTGCCACTCGAGCGCCAGAAAGAACTGCTCGCCCGCTACCGCATGGCCGACCAGGACACGCAGCGCTGGGTGCGCGAGACGATCGACGCGCACCTCGTCCGGCACCAGCCGGAGCTGCGCGACTAGCTTTAAGTACCGAGCTGGTTGGTGCGCTCTAGATGTCGAGCGACCGGGGGTTTGTGGCCGAGAGCTGAATGTCTGCGTTGATGGTTGTAGTGCCAGAGCCATCCGTCAAGCGCGACGGTTCG
>JBBRDT010000033.1:0-34630 GCA_038203635.1 Solirubrobacterales bacterium | reverse complement strand
TTCGACGGGTCCAGCAGGGGGGAACGGCGGCGACCCGGTCACACTGCTCGGAGCCTCTTCGGACGGCTCACGGGTGTTCTTCGGCACCGCAGAGAAACTGGTCGCCGGCGACACGGACTTCCAGGGTGATGTGTACGAGCGCAGCGGTTCTGCCACCACCATGATCTCGAAAGGGCCAGCCGGCGGGAACAGCGGGGCAAGCGTCGGTTGGGGCGGCATGTCGAAAGACGCGCTGCGCATCTTCTTCACCACGGACGAGAAACTCGTCGCCTCGGACAACGACGGCGCAACGGATCTGTACGCCGCGATCGCGCCGGCACCCGGGTACGTTCGCCCAAAGGCGGCTCCGCGCCTCCGCGCCTCTCTTGTCACCGCGTTCGTGCCGTGCATCGGACCCAATCGCACGCATGGGCCGCCGCTTTCCTCCGGCTCCTGCCATCCCCCGGCGCAGGCGTCGCCTCACCTAACCGTCGGCAGCCCGGACGCCGGTGGCGGGGCGGCCAACTTCATCGGATCCGTGAGTTACACGGTGGTTGTCGGAGTCCCTAATCCGCCGGAGGACTCCGATGTGTCGATCCAGGTCGCGCTTTCCGATGTCCGCTGCGGTGCCGGCGTGTCGACCTGCGGTGGGGAGAATGCCGCGGGCGGCTCCGACTACACCGGCGACCTAGAGGCGAACGTCGGCTTGCGGATCACCGACATGCTCAACGGCTCCACGGATACGGAGGCCGGGACCATGCAGGACGACGACTTGCCGTTAACTCTTTCGTGTACCGGCACAGGCAGCACCGCGATCGGTGCCTCATGCGCACTCGCCACGGCGGCAAATGCGGTCGTGCCGGCGCTCGTGAGAGACGGGAAGCGGGCCGTTTGGGCGCTCGATCAGGTGCGAGTGTACGACGCGGGCCCTGACGGAGACGTCACGACGACCGCCGGCCGGTCACTGTTCGCAGTGCAAGGCGTCTTCGTCCCTTGACCTCCGCTTGGCATTCACCTTCGTCTAGCGCTGGCCTGACGCCCGCAGCGCTACACGACCCGCTCCGCGAACTCGCAGAACGCGTGCAGCTCCCGCCGGATGTCACGCGCGGCGCGGCGCCGGACGAATGACAGGCGCTCGAGCAACCGCCCCAGCGGCCCCAGTGGCAGCTCGAAGTTGACGTCGAGGTCGACGCGTGTGCCACCGTCCTCCGCCCTCAGCAGCACGGTCGCCGTCCCATGCGAGCCGAACGGGCGGGTGTCCCACGCCCGTGTGTGCATCACGGGCGCCTGCACCTCCGTCACCTCCACCCGGCTGCGCAGGATGGGGTTGAACCGCAGCACGTAGGTCGTCCCCGGGCGATCGAGCGGGCCGCTGATCCGCTGCACCGAACGGGCGCCCGGAAACCACTCCGCGATGCGCGGGCCGTCCACATGGGTCGCCCACACCCGCTCGGGAGGCGCAGCGGCAAGCTCGGTCACGCGAACGGACGGCACTAGAGGTGAAACGCCCGAAACCACAACAGAGTCACGAGACTCTTCGCATCTTCGCACTCGCGGATCACGTCGTCGAGCCGCGAGAGCGGCTCCGACACGATCTCGATCCGCTCGTTCTCCTCGGCGTCGAGCGGGTCGTCGGAGAGGTCGGTCGCGAGGTACGCGTAGATCCGCTCGTCAGTGAAACCGGGGCTTGCGTAGAACGTCTTCAGGTGCTGCCAGGTCGCCGCCGACTTGCCGATCTCCTCTCGCAACTCGCGCTTCGCGGTCTCCAGCGGGTCGACCCCGTTGAGCTTCCCGGCCGGCAGCTCGAGCAGGGACTGCTCCCCCACCACCTCGCGCGGTTGGCGCACGAGCCAGATGCGATCGCCGTCGAGCGGCAGCATCACGGATGCGCCGGGGTGGTCGATCACCTCGCGCTTGACCACCTCGCCGTCGTCGTGGCGGAACCGGTCCACCCGGACCTTCCCGATCCTGCCCTCGTAGACGACCTCGCCGTCCACTCGCTCGAATGTCATGTCAGGTCTTGTCCCTTCTCGATGGTCTCTGCAAGCACCGTTCCGCCCGCGAGCGCGGCGAGGAAGAAATCGCGGTCCTCGTCCAGCGAGCGGCCCATCGTGCGAGCGGGCAGCCCACTCGAACGATATGGCTCCACGAGCCCCGACACGTCAACTCGCATACCGTCGTGGCCGGTGCCCTGCGCGAGCGCGCGCTCGAGACCGGCGCCGGAGGGCAGCGACACCCGCGCGGGGACGGCCACACGCACGGGCCGCAGCAGCAGCATCAGGACGGTTTCGGTGTGGTGGCTGAGGCCGCGATGACGCTCGCGCTCGTCCCCGCTCGACATGCGCGGCACCAGTACAACGGGACAGCCGAGGGACAGCGCCGCGTGCGAGTTCGACAGCGCCGCGAGCCCGCCGTGGCCCAGGGAGGAGTTGGAGCCCAGGATGCCGGGGCCCGGACCGACGATGGCGCAGTCCCACCCGAGTCGCCGCACCGCGGCGTCGAGTGCTCCCTCGACGGTGATGGCCTCCTCGGCCCCGCCGTGGCAGGAGCCCGCGGTCACGTGGCCCGCGAGCAGCCCGCGGTGCAGCAGGTCGGCGACGGTGTCCGACAACCCGGCCGGCAGCGCGCCGCCGGCCGTCTGCACGTAGCCGGCGCGTGTTCCGGGCCGCAGGTGCGCAAGCGCAAACGCGACGCACGGCAGCTGCCCGTGCAGCGCGAGCACCGCGACCGGCAGGTCGGCGCGCTCGGGCGCGTGCTCCAGACCATCCTCGACCGGCTGCACCGCATGTTGAAGGGACGTGTAGTTCAGCTTCATCACGTGTGCGTCGCGCGTGCCGCCGGCCAGCCCCCGCGTGAGATTGCAGTGCACGATGTCGAAGCCGCCGCTGCCGAGCTCGAGGTCGCGCGCCTCCACGTTCACCACTACGTCGTCGCCCGCCTCGATGGGGCCGGTGAGGCCGGGATAGGCGATCGCGTCGCGCGCCTCGCCCGACTCCTCCAGCGTCACGGTCAGGCGGACGATGCGCGTGCCCGCCTCCGCGACCGAGGCGACCCGCCCTCTGCGCAGCTTCAGCACGGGCCTGTCACGCAGCGGCGCGCTCGACGAGGCGCGTCGCGACGTCGAGCGTCGTCTCGAGCGCCCGCCGGCTGACCTGCTCGTGCGGCGTGTGGTTGCGCTCGACCCCGATCGCGAGGTTCACGCACCGAAAGCCCTTGGCCTCGAAGGCGCTGGCATCGCTGCCGCCACCGGTGGAGGTGGGAACGGGGTCGACGCCGCAGTCGCGCAGCGCCGCTGCCGCCAGCCCCACCGCGGGGTGGTCTTCCGCGATCCGGTACGCGCGGAACTGCTCCTCCACGGTCGTGTCGACGTCCACCTCGCCGGCGCTGGCGGCATAGGTGATCGCGTCCACCATCCGGCGCACGCCCTCGGAGGCCTTGGCGTCGTCGAGGCTGCGCACCTCGGCCTCGATCACACAGCCTTCGGGAACGACGTTCGCCGCGTTCCCGCCATGGATCGCGCCCACGTTCGCCGTCGTCTCGTCGTCGATGCGCCCGAGCTGCATCGCGCCGATCGCCGCCGCCGCGGCCGCGATCGCGCTGCGCCCGTCCTCGGGGCTGATGCCCGCGTGTGCCGCACGGCCCAGGAACTCGGCGTGCACGTGGTAATAGGTGGGGGCCGCGAGGACCATGCGGCCGAGCGGCGCAGCGTGATCCAGGACGAAACCGAACTCCGAGTCGAGGGCGGCCACGTCGAAGGCACGCGCGCCCCGCAGCCCGACCTCCTCGCCGGCCGTGAACACAAGCTCGCATCCCGCCGGCGCCCCCCGCTCCGTCAGCCGGCGCGCAAGCTCGAGCAGGACCGCGACGCCGGCCTTGTCGTCGGCGCCGAGGATCGCCTCGCGGCGGTTGCGGTAGACGCCGTCCTCCAGCTCGACCTCGATCCGGTCCGCGACCGGCACGGTGTCGAGGTGGGCGCACAGCATCACGGTGGGCGCACCCGGCGGCCCGGGGATGCGCGCGACGAGGTTCCCGCACCCGGCGCCCGTCTCCTCGGCGGTGTCGTCCTCGGTCACGTCGATCCCGAGGCCGCGCAACTGCGCGATGACGTACTCGGCGACGTGCGCCTCGCTCCCGCTCGGACTCGGGATCTCGCACAACCGCACGAACGTCTCACCCAGGCGGTCCGCCCCGAGTGACCGGGGAGCCGCCTCTAGATGGTTCACCAGCTGCCGCGCTCGGCCCGCTCGCTCGCCTCGCCGGCGTCTCCGGCAGCCCCGTCGGTGCGCTCGGCCCGGATCTCGTGCTCCGAGGAGGTCCGCTCGCGCGCCCGCTCGAGCGCAGCGGCCACGAACTCCCTGAACATGGGCTCGGGCCGGTTCGGGCGCGACTTGAACTCGGGGTGGTACTGCGACGCCATGAAGAACGGGTGATCGGGCAGCTCCACCACCTCGACCAGGCGGTCGTCCGGCGACGTCCCGCTGAACACGAGTCCATGGTCCTCCAGGCGCCGGCGCAGCAGGTTGTTGACCTCGTAGCGGTGGCGATGGCGCTGGTAGATCACCTGCTCGCCGTACGCCTCGCGTGCGCGCGTCGAGTCGTGGAGCTTCACCGGGTCGGCGCCGAGCCGCATCGTGCCGCCCATGTCGTCGACCTCCTTCTGCTCCGGCAGCAGGTCGATCACCGGGAACGGCGTCTCGGGGTCGAACTCGGCTGAGTTCGCCCCCTCCATGCCGACCACATGACGCGCGAAGTCGACCACGGCGAGCTGCATTCCGAGGCAGATGCCGAGGAACGGGATGTTGCGCTCGCGCGCGATCCGGGCGGCGTTGATCTTGCCCTCGATGCCCCTGACGCCGAAGCCGCCGGGGATCAGGATGCCGTCGGCCTGTTGCAGCAGCTCGCGCCCCTCCTCGTCGTCCAGCGACTCGGAGTCGACCCAGAAGACCTCGATCCTGGCGCCGTTGTGGATACCCGCGTGCTTGAGCGCCTCGACCACGGACAGGTAGGCGTCTTCGAGCTGCACGTACTTGCCGACGAGCGCGATGCGCACCTGCTCCTGTGCCTCGCCCGCACGCCGCACCATCGCCTCCCAATCGCCGAGCTCCGGCGCGGGGGCGTCCGTCTTGAAGTGGTCGAGGATGAGGTCGTCCACGCCCTCGGCCCTGAACATCAGCGGCACCTTGTAGATGTCGTCGACGTCGCGCGCGGAGATCACGGCCTCCACCGGGAGGCTCGCGAACAGCGCGATCTTCTGGCGGATCTCGCGCGACAAGGCCCCTTCGGAGCGGCACACGACCATGTCCGGTTGGATGCCGATTCGCCGCAGCTCGTTCACGGAGTGCTGCGTGGGCTTGGTCTTCAGCTCGCCCGCGTGCCCGATCCAGGGCACGAGCGTGAGGTGCAGGAAGATGCAGCGGTCGCGGCCGAGCTCGGTCTGGAGCTGGCGGATCGCCTCGAGGAACGGCAGCGACTCGATGTCGCCGACGGTGCCGCCGATCTCGGTGATCACGAAGTCGAGGTCCTGCGACTCGGCGACCAGCTTCATGCGCTGCTTGATCTCGTCGGTCACGTGCGGGATCACCTGCACCGTGCCACCGAGGAAGTCGCCGCGGCGCTCCTTGCGGATCACCGAGTAGTACACGGCGCCGGCGGTCACGTTGGACGTGCGCGACGTATTCTCGTCGGTGAAGCGCTCGTAGTGACCGAGGTCGAGGTCGGTCTCCGCGCCGTCCTCGGTCACGAACACCTCGCCGTGCTGGAACGGACTCATCGTGCCCGGGTCCACGTTGATGTACGGGTCGAACTTCTGGATCTGGACCCGCTGGCCGCGGCTCACGAGCAGGCGGCCGATGGAGGCTGACGCGATCCCCTTGCCGAGGGACGAAACTACGCCGCCTGTCACGAAGATGTATTTGACCATGCCCGAGAGCGCCTGCCGATTGAGTCTAGCCAACGCGTCAGAGGGTTCCGCTCGACCGCCGCGCTGATCGAGCGAAACTCCCCGTAAAGAGTGAGAACGGCGAGCACGCCGACCGCGATCGCCTCACCGGTCGGCCCGAGCGCGAGGATCAGCCAGAGCCCCGCGACGGCGCCGAGCACGTTCGAGCCCGCGTCGCCGAGCATCGCGCGCTCCCGCAGGTCGTAGGGCAGCAGCACGAGGGCCGGGCCGATGAAGAGGCCGAGCGCCTGGAGCGCGTACGTGTCCCACGAGCCGATCGTCAGCACCGCCCCGAGGGCGACGAACGCCTTGCCCGCGCGACCGGGCCGCAGGTCGAGCAGGTTGAACAGGTTCGCGCTCAGGACCAGGAGTCCCACGCCCACGAGGTAGTCGGCGGCCGAGCGGCCTTCCGACGCGAGGACGAACAGCGCGAGGCCGAGCGTGCCGAGCGCCTTCAGCATGCCGGTGCTGAAGTCACCATGGGAGGCGGCGCGGAGATGTCCCCGCACCCCCCGCGGCGCGTTCGGGTCGATGCCCGCCCCGGCCGGGCGGCGCCCGCCGAGCAGGTCGTCCACGAGCCCCAGGACTCCGACGCCGAGCACGAACACCAGCGCCAGCCCCACCTCCGGGGCGAGCGTGTCCTCGTCGGCCAGCTCCTCGAGGGCGGCCAGCGGCCCCACGACGATCGCGGCCGTGACGGCGATCAGCATCCCCGAGGCCGCCGGCAGCACCAGCCCCCGGTAGTTCTCGCGCACCACTCCCGCCGCCTGCAGGCGCGCCAGCAGGGTCGGCGCAAGCAGGGCCGCAAGCCCCAGCGACGCAGCAAGGCCGAGCCACCGCACTAGATAATCGATTCCGCGGCGGCGTGATCTATCGCTATCTCCTCGTCGCGGGGCGCTCGGGGGGTGGAGGCAGCAACCGCTCGGCCGAGTCCTTCACCCCGAACCTGCCGCTCGCCCCGAGCAGTGCGTAGACGAGTCCCGTCTTGCCCTCGACGAGGTCGATGCAGTCCACGCTCGTGACTCCCTGGTCGGAGAACCACGACACCTGAGAGGGATCGGTGTCGCTCTTCTCCACACCGACGACCTCGACGTCCGTGTCCTGAGCGGCGTCGACCAGCGCGGACTCGAAACGGTCCTGGGTCGACTTGTCCTTGCCCTTGAGGTCGTCGGGGTCTCGCACCAGCACGATCCCATCCACTCCCTCGTAGTTGCCTCGGGACGTCGAGAAGATCTCCTGTCGCAGTCGCCGCACGAGCTGGCCGCCCTGGGCGAGCTGGCGGCCGATACGCCGGCCGAAGCGCTCCAGCACCTCGTCGTCGCGTTCCACCCGCTCGAGCTTCGTTCCGTCCAGCTCGCCCTTGGCCTTATCCAGCGGCAGCGGCGCCTCGACGACCGAGACGGACTCGATCGTCGCCCCTGCCGGCTCCACCGCGTCACGTATCTCCGACACATAACCGGACGGCAGGCGGTTCATCGCGACGATCCCGATCCGCCAGTCGGGCAGCAGCCCGCCGACCAGCGCGGGATAGGCCTGGCGCTCGAAGTCCCGCCGCTGGGCGAGGTCGCGGCGCAGCTCGGATGCCCGGCCGCGAGCATGGTCGAGGTCTCCGCGCAAAGACTTCTCGAGATCGCGGCTGGCACTCGAGACGATGCCCTCCTCCCCGACCGCGACGCCGAGCACGACGCCGATCCCCAGAGCGAGGAAGACCGCCACGAGCGAGATCGCGTGATAGCGCGGGGTGAACAAACGGGTTAGTGGGCCTAGTTTCCCTCGAGCAGGACCTCGAGCTTCAGCACGAGCAGGTCGATCAGCCGCTCGATCTGCGGGGAGCTGAGCGCCACCACGACGAGCGTCACGAGCCCGACCGCGACCAGCGCAAAGATCAGCAGCCGGCTCGTGCCGGAGCGGTAGAGGCGGCTGACGCCCTTCGTATCGACCAACCTGTCGCCGACGCGCAGCCGGGTGAGGAAGGTCGAGGACATGCCCTCGCGGTCCTTGTCGAGGAATTCGATCAGGTTGAAGTGGGACCCGACGGTGACGATCAGGCTCGCCCCAAGCTCGAACGCGACGAGCATGGCGACGTCCTCGCTGGTGCCCGCGGCGGGCAGCACCTTGTGGTCCAGGCCCAGGCGCTCGAGCCGCTCGCGCCCCGGCGCGCTGCCGTCGCGGTATGCGTGCACGACGAGCTCGGCCCCGCACTTCAGCACCCGGTCCGACGCGGAGTCCATGTCGCCGAAGACCATGTCGGGCTTCAGCCCGGCCTCGATCAGCGCGTCCCCCCCGCCGTCCACGCCCACGAGCACCGGGCGCAGGTCGCGGATGTACTGCCGCAGCATCCGCAGGTCGCGACGGTAGTCGGTGCCGCGGACCACGATCAGCGCGTGCCGGTCCCGGAACTCGGTGCCGAGGTCCGGCAGCTGGAGCCGTCCCGCGAGGATCTCGCCCTCCTCGCGGATGTGCGTGAGCGTGTTCTCGGCGAAGTCCTGGATCGCCTGGCCGATCAGATGCTGCTGCTCGCGCGCGGTGCGCGTCAGCTCCTCGACCGTCAGCAGGCGTCCTTCGGCCAGCACCCCGTCGGGTCCGATCACCGTCCCGCCGCGGATCGTGACGGGGTCGCCGTCGGAGAGCTGATCGAACAGCGTGGCGCCGACCGCGTCCACCAGGCGCACGCCCGCCCGGGCGAGGATCAGCGGGCCCGGATTGGGATACCGGGTGCTGGTCGACGATGCGACATTCACGACCGCCTGCACCCCTGACTCGACAAGGTCTTCGGCCGCCATGCGGTCGAGGTCGGAGTGGTCGATCACGGCGACATCCTGCGGCGTCAGGCGGCGCACGAGATGCTTTGTGCGCTTGCCGAGCCGCGCCGTGCCGTGCACCTCCGGCACGAGCGCCGCGAACGGCGACAGGCCTGTGGTGGCCGGCAGACGGGTTGTCGCTTTCGATGCGGACAAGGGCTGGCGGCCACGTCGCCGGCGTTCCCTCCCGGCCCCCGGCGCGCGCCGAAAGGTGATTCTACGCGGCCCGGAGCAGGTTTTCGGCGTGCCGCCGGGCTGCCTCGTCGCCCCCGTCGGAGCCCAGCATGCGGCACAGCTCCTCGACAAGCTCCGCGCGACCGAGCCGCTCGACCTCTGTGCGCGCCACGTCGGGCTCCGTTGCGTCGCGCAGCCGGCCACGTTTCACGACCCTGAAGTGCCTCTCTGCCAGCGAAGCGACCTGCGGCAGATGGGTGATGCACACGACCTGGCGCCCCGCCGACAGCGTGCGGAGCCGCTCGCCGACGGCGCGGGCCGTCCCACCGCCCACGCCCGCATCGATCTCGTCGAACACCACCGCCTCGGATCCCTCGGCGGTCGCCACACTCAGCAGCGCCAGCATCACTCGCGAAAGCTCGCCGCCGGAGGCGGTCTCGCGCAACGGTCCCGCAGGAACCCCCGGGTTGGGGCCGATCACAAACTCCACGGCGTCGCAGCCGGCGGTGGTCATCTCGCGCTCGGTGACCACGACCTCGAAAGACGCGTCAGCGAGTGCGAGCTCGCCGAGCTCGGAAACGACCCGCTGGGCCAGTCGCCCGCCCGCCTTCACGCGTGCCGAGTGCAGCTTGGCCGCGGCCGCGCGCAACTCCTCGCCGGCCGCGGCGAGCTCGCGCTCGAGCCGGCCGGTGGCCTCGTCGGCGCCGGCCAGGCGGTCCCGCTCGGCGCGACAACGCTCCGCGTGCTCGAGCACACCCGCGATCGTCCCACCGTGCTTTCGTTTCAAGCGCCCGAGTTGATCGAGCCGCTCCTCCACCTCGGCGAGTCGCTGCGGGTCGGCCTCGAGCGAGTCGAGATAGGCACGCAGCTCGCCGGCGACGTCCTGCAGCTCGAACGTCAACGACCCGAACCTCGACGCAAGCGCGTCGAGCGCCTCGTCCGCGCCTGCCGCGCGTTCGAGCTCAGCCCCCGCGCCCGCCACGCGGGAGAGCGCGCCGTCGGCGTCACCGTCCTGCGGATCCAGCGCCTCGGCCGCGGTCGCGGCCGCCGCGCGCAGCGACTCGACGGCGCCCAGGCGCCCCCGTTCGCGCTCGAGCTCGTTCTCCTCGTCCTCGGTCGGGGCGACCCCGTCGATCTCGGCGATCTCGAACTCGAGGAAGTCGAGATCCCGCTCGCGCGCCCCGATCCGCCCATGCAGCTCTTCCAGCTCACGCTCGATCTCCCGCGCCCGCGCGAACATGCCGGCGAAGCGGGCGCGCGCCGCCAGATGCTCGGCGCCGCAGAACGCGTCGAGGATCTCGAGCTGTGCGGAGGTCAGCATCAGCTTGCGGTGCTCGTGCTGCCCGAAGAACGCGAGCAGGCGCGACCCGACCAGCCGCAGCTCCCCCGCCGACACGGAGCGCCCCTGCATATATGAGCGGGTCGGCCCGTCTGGCACGACGCGGCGCGCGAGGACCAGCTCGCTTTCGTCGAGCGGCACCCGCTCTGCGAGGTCGGCCAGGTCGGGGTCAGCGGAGAAACCTGCCGGCGGCTCGAACACTCCCTCGACGTAGGCCTCCTCCGCGCCGGGCCGCACGATGCCGCGCCGCGGCTTGCCGCCCAGGAGCAGGTCGAGCGCGTGGGCAACCATCGTCTTTCCAGCGCCGGTCTCGCCGGTGATCACGTTCAGGCCCGGAGCGAGCGCCAGCTCGGCGCTCTCGATCAGCAGCAGGTTCCTGACTCTCAGTTCGGCAAGCATGGGCTGCGAGGACTACTAGCAGTCGACCCGGTCATTCGTTCTGGGCGGAGCGTTCAGCGACGCCTCCGGCCTTTAGGTGAGGGCGACAGCCCTCTCGATATCTGGTGTAGTACGTCGCAATGAGCCTGCACGTCGAAGCAAGCGCGGCGGTCACCGAGACCAACCCGTATCTCGAGGGCGCGTACGCGGCCACGCAGGACGAGGTCACGCTGCGCGGGCTGGAGGTTCTCGACGGCCGCATTCCTGACGACCTGAACGGCGTGTATGTGCGCAACGGGCCGAACCCGCGGCACCACCCGGTCGGCCGCTACCACTGGTTCGACGGCGACGGCATGGTGCACTCCGTGCACTTTGCCGACGGCGAGGCGACCTACCGCAACCGGTGGGTTCGCACGGAGGGCTTCCTCGCGGAGCGCGACGCCGGCCACGCGATCTGGCGCGGCATCATCGAGCCGTTCGGCGCAAACCCACCCGATACGCCCGAGAAGGACACGGCCAACACCGACCTGGTGTTCCACGGCGACCGGCTGATCGCGCTCTGGTACCGCGCCGGGAAGCCGTACGCGCTCGACCCCGTGACGCTCGAGACGCTCGGGCCCGAGGACTTCGGCGGGACACTGCGGTGCGAGGTCTCCGCGCATGCAAAGGTCGACGAGCACACGGGCGAGCTGATGTTCTTCGACTTCGGCGTGAAGCCGCCCTATATGAGGTACGGCGTCGTCGGGCCCGAGGGCACGGTGCGTCACTTCGTGCCGATCGACCTGCCCGGCCCGCGGCTGCCCCACGACATGGCGATCACCGAGCGCCACTCCATCCTGATGGACCTGCCGCTGGTGGCCGACCCCCGGGCGACACGACAAGGGCGCCACAAGCTGCAGTTCGAGCGCGACCTGCCGGCGCGGTTCGGAGTGATCCCGCGCTACGGCGCCGCCGACGCGATCCGGTGGTTCGAGGCGGACCCGTGCTACATCTACCACTCGATCAACGCCCGCGACGACGGCGACGAGATCGTCCTCGACGTGTGCCGCGTGAAGCAGCCCCAGCCCGTGCCGGCCGACGCCGGCCCGCTCGCGCAGATGCTGACCTACCTGCGCCTCGACGCCCACCTGCACCGCTACCGCTTCGACCTGCGCACCGGCCGCACGACCGAGCAGGTCATGGACGACGACAACAGCGAGTTCCCGTCCATGAACCAGGGGCTCGTGGGGCGGCGCGCGCGCTACACCTACAACATGCACATCTCGCCGGAGAAGACGCTGCTGTTCGACGGGCTCATGAAGTACGACGTGGAGCAGGGCACCGCCGACACGCACTGGTTCGGCGACGGGCGCTGGGGCAGCGAGGCGCCGTTCGCGCCGCGGCCCGGGTCGAGCGCGGAGGACGACGGGTACCTGGTGTCCTACGTGCACGACGAGCGCGACGGCACCTCCGAGGTGCACGTGCTCGACGCGCGTGACATGGCCGCGGAGCCCCTGTGCCGGCTGGGACTGCCCGTGCGGGTGCCACTCGGCTTCCACGCCACCTGGATTCCGGGCGGATCTCTGCCCGGCGGCTCGGCCTGACGCGCACCGGCGTCAGCCTCGGTCTGTGGCAGGACCGGGATCCGCTGGAGTCCCTCGCGACCGCGTGCCTTGCCGACGAGCTCGGCTATCCGGAGCTGTGGATCGGCGAGATGGCGACGTGGGATGCATTCGCGCTCGCGGCGGCGGTGGCCGAGCGCACGGAGTCGATCGAGCTGTGCGTCGGTCCCCTTTCGACCGCTGTGCGTGACCCCATGGCCATGGCCATGGGAGTCGCGAGTGTGGCCGCGGTGGCACGCCGGCCGGTGCACCTCGCGATCGGCAGTTCGAGCCGGATGGTGGTCGAACGGTGGCACGGCCGGGTGCGGGAGCAAACCGCGCGCCACATCCGCGAGACCGCCGAGGCGCTGCGCCCTTTGCTCGCCGGGGAGAAGGCGCGGTACGAAGGGGAGCTGGTGCGCACCGACGGCTACCGGCTGCGGCTGCCTGCTCCGACCACCTCGCTGACGGTGGCCGCGTTCGGCGAGGCGACGGTCCGGGTCGCGGCCCGCGTCGCGGACCGGATGGTGTTGAACCTCGTGACTCCGGAGTTGGTCTCGCGGATGGCGCGCAGTCTCCGCGCAGAGACCTCCGAGCCACCACGCCTGGCGGCGTGGGTCGTGGCGGCGGTGGATCCGACGCCGGAGACGCACGCGCAGCTTGCGCGGGGCCTTGTTCCTTATCTGGCAGCCGAGGGGTACTCGGACATGTTCACGGCAGCCGGGTTCGGGGACGTCGTAGAGGCGGCGCGTGGCGGGGTACACCCGGGACAGCTGCTGGAGCAGGTGCCCCCGGATCTGGCCGCGAGCGTGGGGCTGGTGGGTACGGTGGACGAGGCTCGGCGCCGTTCCGGTGAATATTTCGACGCCGGCGTCGACGACCTCGTCCTGGTGCCCGCCACCGCCGGCGATGACGCGGGCGAACGTTCGCTGCAGGCGCTGCGCCAGCTGAACTGACCGGTATCGCTACCGGGGGGTGGGCGCGAGGGCGGACAGTTCGCCGACTACGAGGTCAGCTGGAGCAGCTTCTCGCGGAAGCGGCGGTAGAAGCTCGAGCCGGGGAGCTGCGCGAGGCCGACCACGTCGGGCGTGAGCTTGATCTCGCACTCCTCCTTCGCACCGAGCTCACCCGTGCGAACGCCGTCGATCACGATGTCGACCGGGTCGTCGCCGTCGTTCACAACGCGCAGCACGTCTTCCGGTGCCGCAACGAGAGCGCGTGAGCTGAGCGCATGCGGCGCGATCAGGTTCACGACGAACCCCTTCACTCCCCACGCCACGATCGGGCCGCCTGCAGACAGGCTGTACGCCGTCGAGCCGGCCGGTGTGGCGGCGATCAGGCCGTCACACCGGACACGTGCCACCCACTCCCCGGCCAGCGAGTACGACAGGTGCGTGATGTTGATCTCCGGGCGGCGCTGGAAGGAGATCTCGTTGATCGCGAACCACTCCGACGAGGAGTGCTCGTCCGCCACCAGCGCGGGAAGCGAAACGATCTCGAACTGCCCGCTGAGCGCCAGCTCGAGGGAGCGGGGTATGTCCTCGCGGTCCACCGTCGCAAGGAAACCGATCCTCCCGAAATTGATCGCGAACACCGGCACACCCGTGCCGGCGTGCTTGCGCAGCGCGCGCAGCGTCGCGCCGTCGCCACCGAACACGATGCAGATGTCGGCCTGCGCCCCCTCGCCCGGATCGAACACCAGCTCCACGCCGGCCGCCTCCGCCGCCTCCGTCAGGAGCCGGATCGCCTCCGCCGTCTCGTGAGGACGGTCGTGGGTGAAGACCTCGACCGTGCGGATCTTCGGAACGGTGGTCCCGCTCACGACGTCGCCGCCTCGAGCTCCGTCCCACCGGCGGCCGTGATCAGGTCCTCCACTCCGGCGCGTGCAGCCTCGGTGCACCACATGAAGCTCTCGCGGTTGCCCGCCGGCCCGGGTAGGCCGGAGGAGCAATAGCCCTGGACGTTCAGCCCGGCTCCGCGCCCAGCCTCGCCGGCGACCACCAGCGCCTCGACCCGGTCCTCGGCGTTGCGCACCACTCCCCCCTTCCCCACACGTCCCTTGCCGAGCTCGAACTGCGGCTTTACGAGGGCGAGCAGGTCGACGCGCGCGGGCGCGGCGGCGGCCACGGCAGGCAGGACCTTGGCCAGGGAGATGAAGGAGACGTCGATCACGATCAGGTCGGGCGCATGGGGCAGCACCGCGCGCTGCAGGGTTCGCGCGTTGAGACGTTCCAGGACCGTCACGCGCGCATCCTCGCGCAGCCGCCAGTCGAGGTCTCCGTAGCCGACGTCGACGCAGGTCACGTGCGCGGCGCCGCGCCGCAGCAGGCAGTCGGTGAACCCTCCGGTCGAGGCTCCCACGTCGAGACACCGCCGGCCTTCGACGGGCATGTCGAAGCACTCGAGCGCGCGCTCCAGCTTCACCCCCCCGCGCGAGACGAAGCGCGGGCGGTCGGCGACGGTGATCACCACGTCCGGAGACACGGGCATGCCGGGCTTGGAGGCGCGCGTCCCGTCGGAGCCGAGCGAGACCTCCCCCGCCATCACCGCCGCGGCGGCACGGCTGCGACTCGCGAAGAGCCCGCGGTCGACCATCAGCGTGTCCAGGCGGAGCCGCTCCCTCATGGCGTAAAGGTACTGCGACGACCCTCTGTGACCACGTTCACATAGGAACACGTGTTCGACGGTCACAATGATTATCGACATGACTCTCGCAAGGCTCGTTCCCCTCCCCATCCACGCGGCACTCGAGGTCGCACTGGCTCCAATCGTGATCGCAGCGCCATTCGTGCTCGGTCTCGACAGCGGTGCGTACGTGGTTGGCCTGATCATCGGCGTGCTGATGATGGGCACGGGGCTCGCCACCACGACGCTCTTGAGCGGTCGTGGCGCGCCTCAGGGACTGCGGGTCTCGGCGCACCTCGACGTCGACCTCGGCATCGCTCTTGCCTCCGCCTTCTCCGCGCTTGCCTTTGCGATCGTGGGCGAATTCGCGGCGGCAGCGTTTTTCGTGACGATCGCCATCGCGCAGTGTCTGTTGACGGTCACAACGCGTTATTCAGCGCGGGCATAGCGCCTCATAGCGAAGACCCACCTTCCGCGCAACATCACATAGCGAATCTCTCCTCCCCAAGAGCGCCCCGCGAAAGCGGGGCGCTCTCCTTTTAACCGTCATTTCCTTAGCCGGAAATGACGGGAACTCTGCGGGCTCGCGCAAGGCGTAAAGCCCGATCGGCCGCAGGCCGATTGGGTAAAGGTGAGGAGCCGAAGCACCCGCTCACTCGCCAGGATGGCCATGGTCCTGTTCGCGCTCGCGGCGCTCGCGCTGCCGGCCGGGCAGCAGCCTGCCTTCGCGGCGGACGCGGCAACCCGCCCGGCCGCCCGGCCGGCGCCCGACCTCGTGGTCGCCGCAGACGTCGAGGAGAACCTGCCGCCGATCCCCCCGAAGCGCGCGATCGCGCTGGCCGACCGCACACCGGAGGTGCGCGCGCAGCGCCGCGCCCACCCGGACCTGCGGCCCGACAACGTGGCCCTCTACCGCAAGAGCGGCAACTGGGGGATCAGCTACCTGGCCGGCGACGACAAGCTCGCGGACGTGACCGTCGACGGCCGGACCGGGAAGATCGTGGAGGCGTGGCAGGGAACCCAGGCCGCCTGGGTGATGGCGCGCGGTCACGACGGCTACTTCGGCGGGACCTTCGACGAGTGGTACGTGTGGCTGCCGCTGTGCCTGCTGTTCGTGGCGCCCTTCTTCGATCCGCGCCGCCCATTCCGCATGCTGCACGCCGACCTGCTCGTATTGCTGGCCGGCTTCGGCGCCTCGCACTTCTTCTTCAACAAGGGCGAGATCGGGACGTCGGTACCGCTCGTGTACCCCGTGCTCGCGTACTTCCTCGCCCGCATGCTGGTCGCCGCCTTCCGCCCCCGCCGCACCGGTGAGCCGCTCGTACCGATCGTCCCCACCGCCGTCCTCGTCGCGGGGATCGTGCTGCTCGGCGGCTTCCGCATCGGTCTCGACCTCGTCGAGGGCAAGGTCGGCGACGTCGGGTACGGGAGCGCGATCGGCGCCACCAGGATCCAGGAAGGCCAGCCGCTCTACGCCGACAGCGGCAAGGCCGACCAGCACTTCGACACCTACGGGCCTGTCAACTACCTCGCCTACGACCCGTTCGTACGCATCTGGCAGCCGACGCAGAAGGAGATCGAGGCCCCCGACGACTACGACCTGCCGGCGGCCAGGGTGGCGACGCTCGCGTTCGACGCGTTCACCGTGCTCGGGCTGTTCCTGCTCGGCATGCGGCTTCGGCGTGGGCGTGCGGGACGCCTGCTCGGAGCGGCGCTCGCCTACGGGTGGGTGAGCTTCCCTTACACCCTGTTCCCGCTGATGACGAACAGCAACGACACCCTGATCGCGATGCTGGTCGTCTATGCGCTGCTGGCACTGTCCTCGCCGCCCGCGCGCGGGGCGATGGTCGCGCTCGCCGCCGCGGCGAAGTTCGCGCCGCTCGCGCTCGCGCCGCTGTTCGCGACCGGGCGCGGTGAGGGCTCACGCCTGCGCGCGTGGATCTCGTTCTCGATGGTCTTCGCCCTCGTCGGCCTGTTGACCGTGGTCCCGCTGATCCCCGTCGAGGGCGGCTGGCGCGTGTTCTGGGACCAGACCATCGGGTTCCAGTTCGACAGGGAGTCGCCGTTCAGCATCTGGGGCCAGAACTCCGGTCTCGACCCGCTGCTGTCGGTGGTGAAGGTCGCGGTGATCGGCCTCGGCATCCTGGTGGCGTTCGTGCCGCGCCGGCGTGACGCGCTCCAGGTCGCGGCGCTGGGCGCGGCCGTCCTGCTTGCGACCCAGCTGATCGCCATCCACTGGTTCTACCTCTACATCGTGTGGTTCACGCCGTTCCTGCTCGTCGCCCTGTTCGGCGAGTACTCGACCACACGTGGCCGCGTTCAGGAACCGGTGCCCGCGGCGGTCGCCGTGCCGTCGGCGGCGCCACTCGAGCGCGAGGGCGAGCTGGTCGGCGCCCTCTAGCACCAGGACCGCGGTCAGTAGGCTCGGGCCGCATGCGAGTGGAGAATGGCGGCGACTCCAAGCCGCGCCGGTTCGCCGAGCTCGTCGCGATCGGCGCGCGTGACGCGGTCGGTAGATCCCGCGAACCCCGTGACGACGGCATCGACGCCGGCATTCGGTGGCTGTGCCTGACCCACGACGTGACCGGCCGTCGGGGAAGCTCGAAGGGCTACTCGCTCCTGCGCGGGTGGTTCCCTGCGTTCCCGGAGACCACCGGCTACATCATCGGAACCCTGCTGGCCCAGGCGCGCCGCACGGGCGACAACTCATACCGGCAGCGCGCGATCGAGATGGGCGACTGGGAGGTGGAGGTCCAGGGCACCGACGGCGGCGTCATGGAGGGGCTCCTGACAGGAGCGCCAAAGCCCTCGACGGTCTTCAACACCGGCATGGTCATTCACGGGTGGGTCGATCTGCAAGAGCCGGCGCCGAGTGAGGAGCGCCTCGCAGCCGCGGTCAGGGCCGGGGAGTTCCTGCTGAAACACCAGCAGGAAGACGGCGCATGGCGCGGTGCGGCCGAGTACTTCGGGATCCCACACACGTATTGCGCGCGCGTCTCCTGGGCGCTGATCCGCCTCGCCGGCGCGACCGGTCAGGACTCATACCGCGAGGCCGCGCGGCGGCAGCTCGACTGGGTGCTCGGCATGCAGCAGGCAAACGGGTGGTTCGCATCCTGCAACTTCAAGCCGGGCCGGGACCCCAACACGCACGGCATCGCCTACACGCTGCGCGGGCTGCTGGAGAGCGCCGCCCTGCTCGAGCACGAGCCGTATCTGGCAGCGGTGCGGCGCACGTCCGAGGCGCTGATCGGCCGTCTCGAGAAGTTCGGCGGCCGCGTTTCCGCCACGTTCGACTCGACATGGACGCCGACGTCGCGCTACGAGTGCCTCACGGGCATCGCGCAGCTCGGCGGCGTGTGGTTGCGACTGTTCGAATTGACGGGAGAGCCGCGCTTCCGTGATGCGGGTCTGCGAGCCGTCGAGCGGGCCGCCTCGCGGCAGGTGCGATCTTCATGGCCGGCGATCGATGGGGCGCTCGCCGGCTCCTACCCGATCTACGGCCGCTACGCCCCGCTTCAGTTCCCGAACTGGGCGACGAAGTTCCTCGTCGACTCGCTGCTGCTCCGTGAGCGCGTCACCTCGTGATCGACGATGCTCAGCGCGGCGAACATCCAGGCCTGCGTCCAGCGCAGGAACAGGCGGGAGTCACGCCGCCGCCGGTGGCGCCGGTAGCGGTAGCGTCCTCGCTCCGGGTCCCACATCAGCTCGTCCACTCGCCGCAGCAGCGGCTCGGCCGCCGCGGGTGGGAGATCGCCCTGCTCGCCGAAGATCACGGCGAAGATGGCCGCGGCCGCATAGTTGTGAGGGTCGATCGGGTAGAGGCTTCCCGCGTAGTAGTTGAGGAGGCCGTCGTCGCGCACGAACTGCTCGCGCAGGTAGCCGCGAAGCCTCGTGAGCGCGTCGCGAAACTCGGATCGATCGACGTGCGGGTTCATGCGTTCGAGCACCGTGGCGCAGGCGATCACGTACAGGTGATGGAAGCAATCGGTCCAGTTCCCCGAGGAATGGTCGACATACGCCAGATAGCCCGTGGCGTCCACCGCACGCACGCTCGTCGTGGCTGCCGTCGCGGCATCCCTCAGCCAGTCGTCGCGATCGAGGGCGCGGCCGCCGAGCGTCAGTGCGGCGCTCGCGAGCAGGTTCGCGTTGTGCGTGTTGACCGACGCACCCGCGAAGTAGCCGAAGAACTCGCCCCGCTCACCTGACGAGCGGTGGCACGTGCGGTAGTGGTCGAGCGCGGCGGCGATCAGGGCGCGGTGCGTGTCCCGTCCCGAGGCCACGAGATCGTCGAGCAGCGCGAACAGTGCGAACGCACCCGGCACGATGGTCGAGGCGCCACGCGGGTTCACCTCGCCGCTGCGCGTGGCCCACGTGTAGTCGTAGCCCCAGAAGGCGCCGCCGGCTGCATCTCGAACGGCGAGCCGCGCGAGGCGGTCCACCATCTCCCGTGCCTGCGCTGCGTCGCGCCGGCGGTACCCGAAGTAGGCGCAGGCATAGATCTTCGGGTCCTCGATCGCCGGGACGCGCAGCGCGCGGCGCAGCCAGTCCGGCACGGCCCGCGAGCCGGTCTTCGACAGGATCAGCTGCGGCAGCCACCAGTCATCGCGGATCGGGCGAAAGATCGGAGTGTTCGGCAGGTCGAACGGATCCCAGCCCCGGTAGTCGTGCCGCCGGAGCAGCTCGTCGAGCTGCTCCAGCCGGGCTGGTATCCAGCGACCCTGCTCAGCCGCCACTGGGGACAGCTTCGGCAGCCTCGCGCCGCGCGCGCGCCTGTTCGGAGTCGTTCAGGACGAGAAAGTCGCCGATCGCGAGCGCGTCGAGATGGGCGGCGAGGAAGGCACTGACGGCGTCCTCCGCCGTGCAGACGATCGGCTCCTCGTGCATGTTGAAGCTCGTGTTGATGATCGACGGGATGCCCGAGAGCTCGTGGTAGTGAGTGAGCGTTGCGTGGAGCGAGGGATTGCTGTCCTTGGTGACGAGCTGCGGCCGAGCTGTGCCGTCGACGTGCACGCAGGCGGGTGACTGCGCTCGCATCTCGTCGGTCGCGTCGAACGTGATCGTCATGAACTCAGCCGTGTGCTCCGCACCCGCGAGCCCCCGGTAGCAGGAGTGCGCGTGCTCGGCGAGCGTAACCGGAGCGAACGGCATGAACTCGGAGCGTTTCAGCTGCCTGTTCAGCCAGTCGTTCGCCGCCGGGTCCTTTGCGTGGTAGAGGATCGAGCGGTTGCCGAGCGCCCGCGGGCCGAACTCCATGCGTCCCTGATAGCGCCCGACGATGTAGCCCGCGTCCAGCAGCTCGCCGAGCCTGCGCTCGAGGCGGCCGCCCGGTAGCTCCTGGAATGCCAGGCCGGCGTGCTCGAGCGCGGTGCGGATGTCGGCGGATGGATGCTCCGGGCCGAGATAGACGTGCTCGAGGCGGTAAGGGTGAAACGGCCGCTGACGATGGGCGGCGAGCATCGCCGCTCCGAGCCCGGTGCCCTCGTCGGCCATCGCGGGCTGGATGAAGATGCTCTTGAACCCGAGTGCCTTGATCCGCTGATTCAGCTTGACATTCGCGAATACCCCGCCCGCCAGGACGATGTGGTGGGACTCCGGGTCGGGGACGTGGCGACGGATGAGCCCGAGCACGTCCCGCTCGAGGATGTGCTGGATGGCTGCCGCGATCTCCTCCCTGGTCCACTGTCCGAACCGCGTGTGGCGAAGCTCGCGCAGCCGCTCGAGCCGGCGCTCCGCGTCGGGCCTGTGGATCAGGTAGAACCAGTTCTCCTTCGAGCCGCGGCTGTACTGGGCTCGAAACCACTCGTCGAGCTCCTCGACCAGCGCGGCGGGCGCCACGGCGTACGCAGCCAGGCCGGTGACCTTGCCGGGATGCTTGTCCGGGTGAAAGCCGAGCATCGCCGTCACGACCTCGTAGGCCTGGCCCGAGATCTGCTCGCTCTGGAAATAGCGGTCGGTGATCTCGATGTCGGCCCCGCGGCCGCGGCCCACCATGGCCGAGAGCAGATCGCCGACCCCATCGACCGACACGATCACCGCTTCCTCGTGCCCCGCGCAGTAGTACGCCGAGGCCATGTGGCAGAGGTGGTGGTCGAGAGCGACGTCGACTCCCCGGCCCGCGAAGTACCGGGTGTCGATCGAGAGGCGGTGCAGCGCGCGATCGCGCAGCAGCTTCTTGCGGGCCCACAGGCCCGCCAGCTCTGTGAGGCGCGCCCGCATCGGCGGTGAGAAGAGCCCCTTGCGCGCGCTGGCACGCATGTACTCGAGCTCGCGGCGGATGCGCTGCCTGGTGCCCAGGCGTGCGATGGCCAGCGGCGCGCCGTCGAGCGCGTAGTGCTGCGCCGCGTGCTCGAACCCGCGGTGGGGCATCCCCCGCTGGAGCTTCACGCGCGTGAAGCGCTCCTCCATCGCGCAGAAAACGGGTCGTCCGTCCTCGCCCACCAGGCAAATGCTCGAGCCGTGGCTCTTGTTGATACCCGCTCCGTTGACCATCCCTGCCTCCCGAGGAGATCCTACGGCAGCGGCAGCTACAGCCGCGCGAGAGCGTCGAGGAACACGTCGATGATCCGCTTTCCCCGCGCGCGAACGTCTGTCAGCGGCTCTGGATCGCCGGCCCTTTTCGTGACCGCCGCGACCTGATCCGGGCGGGTGAGGCGCTGCATGCGTCCGCGAGCCTGCAGCGCCTGGTCCACGGCCGGCGACCTGCCGGCGAACACGCTGAACGTGGGCACGCCCAGCAGAGCGGCCTCGCGCGTCATCGTGCCTCCCGCTCCGATCACGAGGTCGGCCGCGTACAGGAGCGACCGCGAATCGACCGCGTGATCGGGCGTCACGCAGTTCGGCAGGCCGAGCCCGGCGATCATGTGCCGCTGTTCGGCCACACGTGTGAGGACCACCGACTGCACGTTCGCCTGCGAGCCGAGTGTCCTCAGCACCTCGATGAACAATGGGTTCTCGAACCGGTGGTAGATCGCGCGCCCCGGCGGGGTGCGCAGTACCACGACCGCCCGCTCGCCGTCCGGGTCGAGGCCCAGCTGTGAGAGCACCGAGCGGTCCGGCTCGAAGTCGCCGAGGTAGAGCTCCTCCTTGAAGCCGGCATAGGGCCGCAGCTTGCGGGCGGTGGCGCCCTGGCGGCGGATGACGCCGCGCGGCAGGACGTCCGGGACCAGGATCGAGTCGGCGGCGCGGAAGGCGAGATGGTTGGCGGGCTGGTGCTCGAAGTCCATCGCGGTCAGGATCGGCATCCGCAGCGCGCGCGCCGCGACGATCTGGGCATAGGAGTTGTGCGAGAGCGCGACGTCCGGCCGGGCCGATCGCGCCCACCGCCTGAGCGCCAGCGACCTGCGCGTGAGGGCCGCCGCCTTGGGCGCGAGGTTCCTCGGGCTCTCGCCGCCGAGCACGACGAAGTCGCGCCACCGCTCGCGTGTGAGCTCCACGGTCTGCGCGTTGTCGCGGGCCGTGACGAGCACCTCGTGGCCCCGCTGCTCCAGCTCTCGCGCGACGGGAGCGAAGAGCAGCGGATGCGGGGAGTTCGCGAGGTCGATCCAGATCTTCACGCGGGCGGCTCGATCCGGATGCGATCACCGTCGCGCTGGGCCCACCAGATCGTGCCGTCGGCAGCGGCGGGGCCGTCGATGCCCGGCGTGCCGTCCCGCATGACGACCCGCGAGCGCCGCCGTCGCTGCCACCAGTCGGCGATCTCCCGCGGGAGTGCATACCAGCCGCCCGGCTCCTCCTGCAGACCGGCGATCACAGCCCCGTATCGATCGATCCCCTCACGCGTGGCGTTGTAGTCGGGGTGGAACAGGGCGAGCGCCAGCCCGTGCTGTCGCCGGATCCATTCCAGCTTGGATGCGAAAGCGGTGACGACGTCCTGGCGCAGGACGTTGATCAGCGTGTGGTCCATCGGAAGCGTGATCGGCAGCTCGACCATCCGGTCGCTCAGCATGTAAGGGAACGCGGTGCACACCCCGCCCCGCTGCGGCTCGAGCGTGGCGTTGTCCATGAACGAGCTGTCGTAGTCGACGTCGATCTCGGGCAGCCAGAAGGGATTGCGGTAGGTCGCCGGGGATCGGAATCCGACCGCCCCCCACTCCTGAACGTAGGCGTTGATCTTCCGGCAGCGCCACTCGAACTCCGCGCGGCTGGAGAACAGCTTTCCCGAGTGCTCGAGGCCGTGCACGCCAATCTCGTGGCCCCGCTCCCGCAGCGCATCCATGCGGCCACGGTCGACCGGGTAGCGCTCGGGCACGAAGTTCCAGCTCGAGCGAGCACCGCGCTCCTCTTCCGCGTGCGCCATCGCATCGAGCTTTGCCTGGCCGTCACGCGTCTCCACGTCGTGCGTCAGGCACCAGGCCCACCGATTCGCGCCGGGCCAGAAGCCGACGAAGGGCGCGCGATCGACGCCGGCCGCCCGCATCCGTTCCGCCATCAGGGCGCCGAGCAGCTCCGTGAGCGTCGCGTCCTGCGGCCAGGCGGGAAACTCCACGGCCTTCAGCCGCCGTCGCGCGTTCACGCGCTGGAGCGCCAGCTGCGCCGAGCGCGGCATCAGCGGCTTGAGCAGGTAGTAGAGCTGCTTGAGCCGCCGGTCCTCCCCACCCATCTGAGCGGTAGCACCTATGTAGTGCTCGAACTGAAAGCAGGCGATCGCGTCGTCGGCGTCGAACAGGTCGCCCCCGTCGGTCCGTGGACCCGACACGACGCCATCGTGGTACCAGAGCGGAAGGCCGCGGAAGCGCCCCTCGTGAAGCACCGGGCGGCCGTGCTCCCGCTCCGCCGCGACGGGATCGGCCTGCGGTTCCTCGCCGAGCCCGTCCCTGAAGTGGTCCGCGAGGCGCCGCATCCTCACTCCACCGTGGTCTCGTAGTTCTCGAGGAAGAGGATGTCGACGCTGTTGCGCTTGAGCTCGTCGATCGCATCGGCCGGGCTGCCCACGATGGGCGCCTCGTGCTTGTTGAAGCTCGTGTTGATCGCGAGTGGCAGGCCCGTGCGCCGCTCGTACGCGCGCAGGGCGTCGTACGTGTACCGGTCGGTGTCCTCGCGCACGGACTGCGGCCGCGCGGTGCCGTCCCTGTGCACGACTCCCGGCGCCTTCTCCTTGCAATAGGGCGTACATCCCATGCAGATGGTCATGAACCGGGACGGGTACGCCGAGCGGGCGAAGTCCTCGAAGAACCGCGGCGCCTCGGTCTCGATCACGATCGGCGCGAACGGCATGAACTCGGTGCGGCTGAGGCGCTTGTTGAGCCAGTCCATCATCGTCGTGTCGGTCGGCTCGGCGAGGATGCTGCGATGGCCGAGGGCGCGCGGGCCGTACTCCATGCGGCCCTGGAACACGCCGACCACCTTCTTGCTCGCCATCGCTTCCCCGATGGCGTCCGATGGATCGTCGAGGCGCCGCCACTGCAGCCCGCGGCTGCGCTCGAGCTCCGCGCGAATGGCGGCGTCGCTCCAGTCGTCGCCCCAGTAGACGTCGCGCAGCTCGTACGGGCGTGCGTCGCCATGCTGCGCGGCAAGCAGCAGCGCGCCGCCGACGGCGATTCCCCCGTCGCCCATGTTGGGATGCACGAACACGCTCTCGATGCCGGGGATCTCGAGGATCTTCTGGTTGAGCCGCACGTTGGCGAACGTGCCCCCGGCGAGCAGCACGTGCGCGAGCCCGTAGCGCGCGTGCGCATCGCTCACCGTGTTCACGAACGTTTCCTCCAGGATGCGCTGGGCGCCGGCCGAGAGCTCCTCGATGCTGAAATCTCCGCACCTGGCGCTCACATGTTCGAAGGCGTCGCGGAAGGCCAGCTTCCCATGGTTCTCCATGCCGCCGGCGCGGGCGTTGTAGCCATAGATCTCGCTCAGGATGCGGTACGCCTCGTCGCCGTCGGAGTACGCCGCAAGCCCCGTGATCTTGCCGCCGTGGCGCTCGGGATCGAACCCGCACAGCTGGGTGATGATCTCCCAGAAGATTCCCGCCGAGTTGAGCTTGGAGAAGGAGCTCTTGTGCTCGATCGCGCCTTCCCGGCCGACGTACACGCCGCCGGAGGCAGCATCGCCGCCGCCGTCGGAGGTGACGATCAGCGCCTCGTCGCGTCCCGACGTGTAGTAGGCGGAGGCCGCATGGGTGAGGTGGTGGTTGAAGAACTGCACACGCGCCGTGACGCCGGCGTCGTTGAGGTTCGCCTTCAGCTCGGCCTTGTTGCGGCTGAGCAGCTTCAGCACCTGCAGCGAGCCGTAGATCGCCGGCTTCGAGTCCATCACGCCGCCGAAGGTGCGCGTCAGCGCGGAGTAGACCTTGCGGTGCAGCTGGGGCTCGGCCTCGTAGTCGTATCCCGCTCCGGGCCGGCCGACCATCGCCTCGAAGCCCACCGCGACGTGGTCGATCTCCGCGGGCTCGACCCCCATGTAGTGAAAGAGCTTCTGGAGTGCGAGGTGCGGGAACCCGAAGTGCATCTTCTGCCGCGAGTAGCGCTCTTCGTTCGCAGCGAAGACCACACGCCCGTCAACCACGAGGGCCACGCCGGCTTCCTCGCCGTCATGGATGCCGAGGACGTTCAAGGACTACGCGCTGCGAAGTGTCTCGCGCCGCGCGAGCGCCGCCGACACCCGCTCGGCGATGTGCTCGGCGGTGAGGCCGACCTCCTCGTGCAGGAGCGCCGGCTTGCCGTGTGTAACGTAGCGGTCCGGCAGGCCGAAGCGGATCACCGCGGGGCCGGCCGCGAGCGTGCCCGAGTCCGACAGCTGCTCGAGCACCGCCGACCCGAAGCCGCCGGCGAGCACGTTCTCCTCGATGGTCACCAGCAGGTCGTGGCTCGCCGCCAGCGAGTGCAGCAGCTCGCGGTCCAGCGGCTTCGCGAAGCGTGCGTCGCACACGGTGGGCTCGATTCCCTGCTCGCGCAGCACGGCGGCCGCGTCGAGCGCGATCTGCACGCCCGTCCCGTAGCCGACCAGCGCGACCCGCTCGCCCTGCGCGAGGGTCTCTCCCGTGCCGACGCGGATCTCGTTCGCGCGCTCGGGCAGCGGCACCCCGACGCCGGCGCCCCGCGGGTAGCGCAGCGCCACCGGCCCCTCGTGCGCGATCGCGCTGTGCAGCATGTGCACGAGCATCGCCTCGTCGCGAGGCGCCATCACGACCATGTTCGGGATCGCACGCAGGTAGGAGATGTCGTAGGAGCCGTGGTGCGTCGGGCCGTCGTCGCCGACCAGACCGGCGCGGTCCATCGCGAACACCACGTCGAGCTGCTGCAGGCAGACGTCGTGGATGATCTGGTCGTACGCGCGCTGCAGGAAGGTGGAGTAGATCGCGCACACCGGCTTCATGCCCTCGAGCGCCATGCCGGCCGCGAACAGCACCGCATGCTGCTCCGCGATGCCGACGTCGTAATAGTGCTCCGGCAGCTCCCGGGCCAGCTGGGACAGGCCGGTGCCGCCCGCCATCGCCGCGGTGATGCCGATCACCCGCGGGTCATCGCGCGCCTCGTCGACCAATGCCTGGCCGAACACCTCCGTGTACTGGGGTGGGGTCGCCGTCCCCTTCGAACCCTTGTCGGCGAGGCGACCTCCCTTCTCCACACTGCCGGGTTTCGCCGCGTGCCACTTCTCCATGCCCTCGAGGCCGCCCTCCTCCGCGGGCGCGAACCCCTTGCCCTTCACGGTCTTGACGTGCACGACCACCGGGCGGTTCGCGCCGAGTGCCTGGTTCAGGGCACGGCGCACCGCCTTCACGTCATGCCCGTCGATCACACCGACGTAGGCGAGGTCGAGCTCCTCGAAGAACAGGCCGGGCGCCCAGAACGCCTTGATCGACTCCTTCAGCTGCGGGCCGAGGCGCTCGATGCGCTCGCCGATGCCGGCGGGCAGTCGCGTGAGCCCGGCCTCCACCGCCTCCCGTGCCTGCCATCCACGTGGGTTCAGACGGAGGCGGTTGAAGTAGCGCGAAAGGGCCCCGACGTTCGGCGAGATCGACATGCCGTTGTCGTTCAGCACGATCACGACCGGCGTCTCCAGCCCGCCCGCGTTCAGCAGCGCCTCGAAGTTGACGCCGCCGGTCATCGCACCGTCGCCGACCACGGCGACCACGCGCCCCTCGGGCTCGTCTCCCTCGCTGGTGATTCCGAGCTCGCGCCGCTTGCGCATCGCCTCCTTGATGCCGACCGCATAGCTCGCGGCGGTGGAGGCGTGCCCCGCGCCCATGATGTCGTGTGGCGACTCTTCCCGCGAGCAGAACGGCGCGAGGCCGCCGTACTGGCGGATCGTCAGCAGCTCCTCGCGACGGCCGGTCAGCACCTTGTGCGGATAGGCCTGGTGGCCCACGTCCCACAGGATCTTGTCGCGCGGCGAGTCGAGCACGCTGTGTAGCGCAACGGCCAGCTCGCAGGCGCCGAGGTTCGCGCCGAAGTGGCCACCGATCTCCCCCACCGTGTCGATGATGTACTCGCGCACCTCCTGCGCGAGCTGCTGGAGCTCGTCCTCGCCGAGCGCCTTCAGGTCGTCCGGGCCGTCGATGTGATCGAGGAGATCAGCCATCTAGATGATTGTGGGTTCGATCATCTACTACGTGTTCCTCGCGTACATGAAGTCGGTCAGCTGCTCGAGGCCGGAGGCGTCGCCGGCCAGCTCGGGCCGCGCCGCGTCGAGCGCGCCCCGCGCCCGCTCGTGGGAGCTCGCCGCCAGCTCGCGCGCCCGGCCGAGGCCGAAGACGCTCGCATAGGTGCGCTTGCCGAGGCGCTCGTCGCTGCCGGAGGCCTTGCCCATCTCCAGCTCGGAGCCTGTCACGTCGAGGATGTCGTCCACGATCTGGAACAACAGCCCGAGCTCCTGCGCGTAGCTGTCGAGTGCGACCCTGGCCGGCTCGGGGGCGCCCAGCAGGAGCGGTGCGACGGCGACACTCGCGCCGATCAGCCTGCCGGTCTTCAGCGAGTGCATCTGGCGCAGGGAGTCTTCGTCGAGGTCCGCATCGCCCGCGACGTCGACGTACTGGCCGCCGACCATCCCGCCCACGCCGATCGCGTCGGAGATCGCGCGTGCCGCGGCGAGCACCCGCTCGGCGTCCCCCTCCTGGCGCTCGAGCATCAGCCGGTAGGCCTCGGCCATCAGGCCGTCGCCCGCGAGGATCGCCACGTTCTCGCCGTGCGCGATGTGACACGTCGGCCGTCCGCGGCGCAGATCGTCGTCGTCCATGGCCGGCAGGTCGTCGTGGATCAATGAGTAGGTGTGCACGAGCTCGATCGCCGCGGCCGTGGGGAGCACCTCCTCCGCCCTGCCTCCCACCGCGCGTGCGGTGGCGAGCGCGAGCACCGGGCGGATCCGCTTGCCTCCGGCCAGCAGCGAATACCGCATCGCCTGCTCGAGGCCGTCGGTCGCGGGGCCGGCCGAGAACCGCAGAGACGCGACGTAGTCGTCGACCAGCGCACGCAGGTCGTCGGGATAGGGGGCGGCGGGCAACACCTCGGGCGCGGCGCTGCCGCTCACAGCAGCTCCTCCTGCCCGGGCACGGGATCCCCTGGTGCGACCCGGGTGAGGCGGTCGAGCTCGACCGACGCCTGCGACGCGAGCTCCGCGCACTCGCCCGCGAGGCGCATCGCCTCGTCGGGCTCGAGGTCGTCCGCGCCGAGGCGACCGGCGCTCTCCTCCAGCCGGCGGGACAGGTCGGCCAGACGCTGCTGAGTCTGCTCGGCCTCGCTCAAGAGCTGCCTTCCCGGCTGGTCGCAAGCTCCCGCACGACGCCTCCCAGGATGCCGTTTAGAAAGCCGGGAGCCTCGGACCCGCAGAAAACCTTGGCCGTTTCGACGGCCTCGTCGATCGCCACCTCCACGGGCACGTCCTCACGGTGCAGGATCTCGTAGAGCGCGGTGCGCAGGATGGAACGCTCAAGCGGAGCGATGCGATCGACCGACCAGTCCACCGCGTGCTCGGCGATCAGGCGGTCGAGCTCGTCGCGGTGCTGCTCGACGCCCAGCACGAGGTCGCGCCCGAAGTCGGTCAGCGGTCCGCCGGAGACCGGCGACTCGCCGGTGCCGTTGTGCTCGCCGGCAAACGGGCCGCGCTCGACGAGCTGCGCCAGCGGCGTTCCCGTCACCTCGTGTTGATAGCTGGAGAACACGGCAGCCCGGCGCTGATCGGTACGACGCACCGCAAGGCCCCTTAGGCCCGCGACATGTATTCGCGGGTGCGCGTGTCGACCTTGACGCGGTCGCCCTCGTTGACGAACAGCGGTACCTGAACGATGACGCCCGACTCGAGGGTCGCCGGCTTGTTGCCCCCGCCCGACACGGTGTCGCCACGCACGCCCGGATCGGTCTGCTTGACCTCCATCTCGACCGCGATCGGGATCTGCAGGTCCGACGGCTTGTCGTCCACGTAGAGGACGTCGACCTCGTCGTTGGGCAGGATCCAGTCGAGCGAGCCGCCGACCACGCTCTTCGACAGCGAGACCTGGTCGTAGTCGCTCATGTCCATCATCACTGCCTCGTCGCCGGACTCGTACAGGTACTGCATGCGGCGCACCTCGGTGCGCACGGGGCGCACCTTCTCACCCGCCCGGAAGGTCTTGTCGATCACCGCTCCGGTGCCCACGTTCTTGAGCTTGGAGCGCACGAATGCGCCCCCCTTGCCCGGCTTCACGTGCTGGAACTCGACGATCCTGAAGACCTGCCCTTCGAGCTCGATGTGGCTGCCGTTCTTGAACTGGTTTGTGGGGATCACGGGACCCCAAACACTAGATGATCGGTTCCACGATCACCCACGGACGGCGGACGCCCGGCTCGTCGAGCCGGGCGTCCGGGTCAGCCGTCTGCCGATCAGACGGTCAGGTCTGTGCCGCGGGGCGTACGGCTTGGGGCGCCGGGGTGGCGTATGCCGCCCAGACGCCGCCGACTCCCAGCAGCAGGTGCAGGACGTTGTCCTCGGTGTTGACCGGAATGATGCTCAGGATCGAGTCCCCGTCGCCGACGACGAATCCCCAGGCCGCGACAGCCAGGTACACGACGCCCAGCGCCGACGCGTAGCTGCGCGCGGCGTAGACGCTGGCACCGTAGGCCAGCAGGCCCAGGACGCCGGTCAGGATGTGCACCAGGTTGTGCCACCCGTTGACGTCGAGGATTCCGAACACCGCGTCCCGCACCGACTCGTCGGTGGTGAACTCGGCGTTGTAGAAGAACCCGATGATTCCGGCGACCACCAGGACGGCTCCGACGACGCCCGCATAAAGCATGGCCGGGGTCGTACGTTCAGCAGAGTCCATGGTCGCTCCTTTCGTAACTAATGTCACATACCCCCGCGACCGGTCCTAGGTAACCCGGCGAATTGCAGGAACTTCAGACGATCGTGAGCTCCTTCGGGACCGAGGTCAGGGTCTCCGGGCCCGTGGCGCCGACGACCACGAGGTCCTCGATGCGCACCCCGAACCGGCCCGGGACGTAGACCCCCGGCTCGACGGTCACGACGTTGCCCGTCTCGAGCACGCCGTCAGCCGAGGGCGCCAGGCGCGGTGCCTCGTGGACCTCGAGGCCCACCCCGTGTCCCAGGCCGTGACCGAACTGCTCCCCCCGCCCGGCGGCGACGATCGGGTCGCGCGCGACGGCGTCCACCGCGCGCACGTCTGCTCCGGCCCTCACCGCCGCCAGGGCCGCGGCCTGGGCCAAGCGCACGAGCTCGTAGCACTCCGCTGCCTCCGCGTCGATGTTGCCCGTCGCGAAGGTCCGCGTGCAATCCGAGCAATAGGACGCGTACAGGACGCCGTAGTCGACCACCACCAGCGTGTCACGGGGGATCGGCGGGTCCGCCCGCGGTTCCGCGTGCGGCAGCGCGCCGTTGTCCGCAGCGGCGACGATCGGCGGGAACGAGAGCCCGTCCGCGCCGAGCTCCTTTGCCCGCAGCTCCATCGCGAGGGCAACCTGCCGCTCGGTGTGCCCGGCGAGGCCGTGGTCGGACACGAGCCAGCGGTACACCTCGTCGGCCAGCTCGGCCGCATGGCGGATCGCCGCGATCTCGTCCTCGTCCTTCACCGCGCGCAGTTGTTCGACGAGCCCGCTGGCCGGGACCAGCTCGGCGGTGTCCCCGACGTGGCCTGCAAGCTTCGCGTGAGCGCGCACGGTCATGTGCCAGTCCTCGAAGCCGATCCGCTTCACGTCCCACTCCCGCGCGAGGCCGGCGACGGTCTCCAGCAGGTCGTCGCGCCCGCGCACGACGTCGTAGTCCGAAACCGCGCGCTCGGCCCGCTCGACGTAGCGGAAGTCGGTAATCAGCGCGCGCCGTTCGGCGCTCAGCAGGACGGCGGCGTTGGTGGTCGCGAACCCCGTCAGGTAGCGGACGTTCACGAGGTTCGTGACGAGCAGCAGGTCGAGGTCCCGCTGCTCGACCAGCGGGGCGAGGCGATCAGCGCGTGCCGCCCAGGTACTCATGCGGCGGCGGGCGGCTCCACGCCCAGCTCCTGCGCAAGCATCTGCAGCGCCTCGTGATATCCGTCCGGGCCCTTGCCCGCCACGCGACCCAGGACGAGGCCGGAGAGCACCGACACCTGCCGCCAGTCCTCGCGCTGGTCGACATCCGACAGGTGCACCTCGATCGTGGGCACGTCTGCGATCTCGACCGCGTCCCTGATCGCGTAGCTGTAGTGCGTCCAGGCCCCGGGGTTCAAGATCAGCCCGTCGGTCAGCTGCGGGGCCTGATGCAGGCGCTCGATGAAATCGGCCTCCGAGTTGGTGTGGAAGAAGCTCGTCTCCAGCCCCAGCTCGCGGGCCCAGTGCCGGATCCGCACTTCGAGCTCGACCAGCGTCAGCGTGCCGTAGTGCCGGGCATCCCGCTTGCCGAGCATGGAGAGGTTCACCCCGTGCAGCACCTCCACGCGGTTGCGCGTGCTCCCGGTCATGCGCGCAGCTCGTCGATCGCGTGCACGAGCACCTCGTCGGCCGCCTCCGCGCCGATCACCACGTCACCGGGAGCACGCAAGAGCACGAGGTTGCGCTGCGCCCCGCGGCGCTTCTTGTCGCGGTCCATGTGAGCCAGCAGCTCGTCGCTGGGCGGTCCCTCGAACGTCGTCGCCAGCCCGTTGGCGGCGATCAGGTCCCTGACGCGCGCGCGCACTCCCGCGTCGAGGCCGACCTCGCGCTCGGACACCCGCAGTGCCGCCAGCAGTCCCAGGGCGACCGCCTCGCCGTGCCGGAAGGCGCCATACCCTGTGGCGGACTCGAGCGCGTGCGCGAGCGTGTGCCCGAGATTGAGCGACGCCCGGATCCCCATGTCGCGCTCGTCCGCGCCCACCACATGGAGCTTCGTCCGGGCGCAGTCCTCGACCACGGCGGCAAGCCCTTCGAGGTCCTCCTCGACCGCCCGCTCGAGCGTGCCGAGCGCAAGCACGCGCTCCCACAGCCCAGCGCCGGCGATCAGCGCCGTCTTCAGCACCTCGGCATACCCGGCGCGCAGCTCCTCGACGGGAAGCGTCGCGAGCACCGCTGGATCCGTGAGCACGGCGGCCGGCTGGTGGAAGGCCCCGACGTAGTTCTTCGCCTCGGGCAGGTCCACGCCGGTCTTGCCGCCGTAGGCGGAGTCGACCTGCGCGACCACCGTGGTCGGGACCTGCACCACCGGGACCCCCCGCTGGTATGTCGCCGCGCAGAACCCGGCGAGGTCGCCCACGACCCCGCCGCCGAGCGCGAGCAAAGTGTCGGTGCGCTGCATGCCGCCACGCGCGAGCGCCCGCAGCACGCGCTCCGCCTCGGCGAGAGTCTTGTGGCCCTCGCCCGGTGGGACCGCGATCGTCGCGGCCACGTCGGCGGCCCCGGCAAGCGCCGCCAGCAGTTGCTCGCCGTGCAGCGCCAGCGCGTGCTCGTCCGCCACCACGAAGCAGCGGCCAGATCCCGGCCACAGCGCGCCCGCGGCGCCCAGGGCGCCGGTGCCCACGTATACCGGGTGGCCCGTCCCCGCGCGGGACCACAGCATCCGCACGTTGGCCGGGACGCCCGGGCGCATGAGCGCGAGCGCCGCCTCCGAGGCGCCGTCAGCCTCCTTCCCGCCGTCGACGACGGCCCTCGACAGGGACTCGTACAGCGGGAGGCGCCGCTCGTAGAGGGCCTCGAAGAGCGCGCGGTCGCGCGCCAGCGGCCGTTTGGTGGAGGACTTCTCGGCCCGCGCCCAGGCCGTGTCGACGTCCACGTCCACGTGGATCACGATGTGACCTTCGAGCGCCGCGCGCACGTCGCCTGTTTCCACGGCCCCGCCGCCGAGTGCGACCACGGCCGGCCCCGACGAGCCGAGCAACTCCAGCACGACGTCGCGCTCGCGCCGGCGAAAGGCAGCCTCGCCCTCGCGGTCGAAGAACTCGGGTATCGGCTCGCCGAGCCGCTCCTGGAGCACGACGTCGGCGTCGGCCAGCGGCCAGCCCAGGCGCTCCGCGGAGTGCCTGGCGAGAGTCGACTTCCCCGCCGCCATGAAGCCGATGACTACGAGCTTCTCCAACCTACATCCCGAGACGCTCTCGATAGGCGTCCAGCGCCGCAAGGACGTCGCTCATCGCATCGCCGCCGAACTTGTCGCGCGCCGCCCTCGCCAGCTCCAGCGCGAGCATCGCCTCGCCCACCACGCCGGCTGCGGGGACCGTGCACGAGTCGGTGCGCTCACGCAGGGCCTCGGCCGGCTGCTTGGTCTCGGTGTCCACCGAGCGCAACGGCTTGGTGAGAGTGGGGAGCGGCTTCATCGCGACGCGCGCAACGACCGGCCCACCCGTCGTCATGCCGCCCTCGATACCGCCGGCCCGGTTGGTCTCGCGCACGTAGCCGCGCTCCTCGTCCCAGAAGATCTCGTCGTGGGCCTGGGACCCGTCGCGGGAGGCGAGGTCGAAGCCGGCACCGATCTCCACGCCCTTCATCGCGTGGATCGACATCAGCGCGAATGCGATGCGCGCATCGATGCGCTCATCCCAGGAGACGGGCGTCCCGAGACCGGGCGGCACGCCGTACGCGCGCACCTCGAAGATCCCGCCGAGGCTTTCGTTGGCCTTCCGCGCACGATCGATCTCGGCGACCATCGCGGCACTCGCGCCCTCGTCGAGACAGCGGACGGGCGATTCGTCGACCCCGTCGAAGTCGGCCGGGCCCGACGGCTCGTCGGCGGCCGCCGCCACGCCCCCGATGCGCACCACACGGCTGTGCACGCTCACGCCGAGCTGCCTCAAGAAAGCCTTCGCCAGCGCCCCCACCGCCACGCGCGCGGCAGTCTCGCGCGCGCTCGCTCGCTCCAGCACGTTGCGGACGTCCGTGTGGCCGAACTTGAGCACTCCAGCGAGGTCGGCGTGGCCCGGACGTGGCAGGTGCACCTCTTCGATGTCCGCGTCGACCGGCCAAGGACTCATGCGGTCCGCCCAGTTCGCGTGGTCGCGGTTCTCTACCAGGAGCGCCACGGGGCTCCCAAGCGTGCGGCCGTGCCGGATGCCGCCCCAGACGCGCGCGCGGTCGGACTCGATCTTCATCCTCCCGCCGCGCCCGTGGCCCAGCTGGCGGCGCGCGAGATCGGAGTCGATGTCCTCCGGAGTCACCTCCAGACCGGCCGGAAGTCCCTCCAGGATCGCCACGAGGCCGGGCCCGTGGGACTCGCCCGCAGTCATGAAACGCAGATCCGCCATGCGGATAAGGCTACTTCGACCCCCCGAGCGACCGTTGGGCGGCGCGCCCGAGCTACGGAGCTCCCGTCATTTGCGGCTAAGAGCCCCTTTCGAAAAGAGGAGCTGAGCTCAACTCGGCGAATCCCATAAAGCGTCAACTCCGAAAGGGAGGGCGCGATGGCAAAGCAGATCGTCTCCGAAGAGCTGTGGGAGATCGTCGAGCCGCTGATCCCC
>JBBRDT010000032.1:0-35133 GCA_038203635.1 Solirubrobacterales bacterium | reverse complement strand
GCGAGATCCACGACCTGTCGGCGCACCTCGGCTGGATACCTGCTGGGCATTAATTCCTCCTCGCTGCACGCCGGAGGATTCTAAGAAAGCGAGTCCGTCAAAGCGGGGTCAGATCAAAGTGTCCACGAAAGCGGGTCAGGGCCAGATTGCGGCCCCCTGGTCACTTCTTCGATGCCGGGGGATTAGGCTCGATTACTGTCGATTTGGGCAGAAGAACCGCTTTTCTGCCCATTCACGGCGAGGGACGGGTCGGCTGCCGCTAAGCGCGCAGGACGCTACTTGGGCCTCGTGGTCGAGCGCTGAGCGTCCTGCTCCGACAGGCCCACGGCTTCGAGGGCCTCGGTATGCGTGACGAACTGCAGTACGCGAAGGATGCGACCTGCTCGAAGTTCGAAGACAGCGCCGGTTGCCGGGTTCTTCAGTGCGCCTGTTATCGGCGCGCCGCTCTGCTTCCCTACGCCGCGGTACCGAATGCGGGCGACGACGCGATCCTCCGCGGCTCTTATGTCCTCGATCTCGATGCCCCAGTCCGCCCAGGCGTCCTCAAATTCGGCGGCATGGCGACGGATGGCATCGCGCCCAGAGTGAACGCCAGCACTCGGGTAGATGGGCACATCGTGCCACTCGATCTCGGGATCGCAGAATTCGTCTATCCAGTCATCGGTGTCGGTGTCAGGGCCGATAGCCTTGAGCATCGCGCGCACGATCTCCACGTTCTCCTGCGACATCGCCCGCCCAGTATCCCGCCTGCAGCGCCTAATGCCCGCCGGGCGATCGGCGGTTGCTTGTTGTCGATCGCCGAAACCGCTCGCGGGTCTACGTCGCTGCCTGCAAGCTCGGGTGATCGCCACCGCCGGTCAGGGGCAGCCGGGGTTCGTACGGCCAACACCTCGCCAGCTCACCACAGGCCAAGCCACCGACCCGAACAGCGGACTGCTGCTCGCGCTGATGGCGATCATGCTCATCGCTCGCCCGGCAGCGATAAGGCCTTTCATCACTCGGACGCGCGAAGCACCACAAGGTTCTGTTTGAACTGGCTGGGATCCTCGACGAAATCGAGAAGCTCGAACGGCCTGGATGCCCACTCTCTCTCGACGTACACGCGTGAGATGCACGCTTCACCCCACCACTCGCCGTATTGCGAGACTGGATACGGGACGTACACGAACCTGCCGCCGTCATAGTCGTCGAGCGCCTGTTCAGGGTCGGTGAAGAGGTCGACCAGGCCCGGCTGCGGCGTGGACTCGGTGGTCAACTTGGCGCAGTACGAGATGAAGTGACGCGGCCGGACCGTGAGGATCAGCAGGCCGCCGGGCTTGACCACACGCCGGAGCTCGTCGAGCCATCCCCAGTGGACGTCCTCCCGCAGGTGGGTGAAGACTGAATAACCGAACGCAAGGTCGAAGTGGTCAGCGGGGAGATCGGTTGGCGGCAGTGGGTCGTTCAGCTCGAAGCGAGCCCATGGGTTGCTCTCGCGGCAAAAGTTGATGAGGTCTTCGTTGCAGTCGATGCCCCACAGATTCCCTTTGGCGACATCCTTCATGAAGAACCTGGTGATCCGCCCCCAACCGCACCCGTAGTCGAGCACCCGCGTCGACTCGGTGAACGGCCCAACGTGGTCTCGGTACAGGTCCTTGAACGCTCGTGCAATCGTGTGAGCCTCGATGAGCGCCTCGTCGCCCGCCTTCCCGGAGAAACGACGTTGGATGTTCTCCTCCGGCAAGCTCGGAAGGACTCTCGCGAACTTCGATCCCGCACCCGTGTTCGCCCAAAGCCATGCATCTTCGGTTACGTCGCGAAAGACCTGTGAAAGGTCCGTCGCGCCGTTTGTGGCGCGCAATTGCTCGTCGGTAGGAAGGCCAGTCGGTTCCGCCATCCGCTGATCGTAACCGTGGTCAGCAATCTCGCTCTCGCCACGTCGACGATCGGTCGGAAGGATTGAAACCCGACGCCACTAAGGGCTCGAGCATGGGCGCGGCTGGGATCGAACCAGCGACCTCTCGCGTGTGAAGCGAGCGCTCTCCCGCTGAGCTACGCGCCCGGGAGCGCAGATTGTAGGGCGGGGTCTGTCTCGGCGCGCCCGCCCTTCGTGGCAAGGACCGCATCCTGGATCCCCAAGCCGGGGTGCTCCTGGGACGCCCACGTGCCCCGGGTGACCCCCGTGATCTCGAACCCGAGCCGCTCGTAGAGCCCACGTACATAGTCCTCCTGATACGCCACCGTGTTCTCGGGGAAGTCCTTGCTCGCCACGCGGTAGCGGCCGAAGTCATGCAGCGGCTGCTTGGGGTTCTGCGCCGCCTCGATCACCTCGAATGTGGCGTCGTTCAAGAGGAAGAAGGAGGCGTAGACCCGGCCTCCGCTCTTCAGCACTCTCGCGATCTCGGACAGGTATTGCTCAAACCCATCCGACCGGATGTGCGTGAAGACGGAGATGAGGACGACGAAGTCGAACTGCTCGTCGTCGTAGGGGAACGTGTAGTCCTTGGCGAGGACCTTGCCGGAGTCGTTGTGCAGCTTGTAGAAGATGTCGGCGTGCGTGAACCCGAAGTTCGGGTAGCGCGGGGTGATCGTCTCGGCACACCACTCGATGCAGTCACGGAACAGGTCGAACCCTTCGTACCCTCCGTCCGGCGTCAGGTACCGCGTGAGGGCGATGGCCAGCCGCCCGGCGCCGCAACCGGGATCGAGGATGTGATGATGAGGCTCGAGCCCGAGGTGCCTCAGTGTGGCGACGCCGCTTCTCCCGGTCTCGAAGAAGATGTCGGCCGAGTCTTCGTACCGGTGGACCAGCTCGTCCGGGGGGCGCAGCTCTACGAAGGCCGCTCGCGCGCTTTGGCCCTCGAGGAAATACCGGATGTCGCTTCTGCTGATGACGCCCACAGGCTTGCTCCCTTCGACGACCGGGACCCGTCCCACCCGTTCGGCGTCCAGCAGCGCTTGCGCTGCCTGAAGGGATTCATCGAGGCCAACCGAGAGGCCCCTCCTGCACACGTCTACAACGGTCAGCCGGCCATTCGCACCTCGGCGGAGCGCCTCATCGGCATCCCTCCACACGAGCAGACCCGCGAACGCCCCGCCGGTCCCCACAACCGGCATCGAGCGGATGCCGCTGCGCTTCATCACCTCCACCGCATCGGCCAGGAGATGATCCGCGTCGACCGAAACGTGCTCGCCGGACATCGCGTCGCGCACCTTGGCCTCCATGCTCAACCGCTCAGTCTGAGGCGGCGGCGCGAGGTGGCGGTGTTGCCGGCGAAGTCCTTCGCGGTCAGGACCACCCTGGCTCTCACCTGCCGGCGTCTCCTGAGTGCGCGCCTCACCCTTCGCGATGCCGCTTTCGAAAAGCGCAGCTGGAGCTTCGCCTTGGCGCCCTTCGCGATCTGCGCCGACGCGGGACGCAGCTTGTACGCGCGCGCTGCTCCGGGCACGACGATCCGTCCACCGGCGGTGGCGGTGCAGGCCTCGTTCAGACAAGTCACCTCCACGACGACGCGGCTCTTTCGCCGCTTGACGACCGTCCTCAGGAGCGGTGGGCTTGAGTCGACCAGCATTGTCGCCCCGGGCGTGGCCGACAGGTCGGATGCCATGGAGGGAGCGTCGAGCACGGTCCAGTTCCAGACGGCCGGGGTCGGGTCGGCGTTGCCCGCCGGGTCCGTTGCGCGCACCGTGAACGTGTGGGCACCGGGCGAAAGTCCCGAGTAGTTGGATGGGGAGACGCAGGCCCCCGACGTGCCGGAGTCGAGCCGGCAGGCAAAGCTGGAGCCGTCCTCGCTCGACACGAACTCGAACCGCGCCGTCGTTGCGCTCGTGGACACGGGACCGTATGCATACGACGTCTCGGGCGCAGTGGTGTCCGGCAACGCCGGGTTCACCGTCCAGGATCGCGTTGCGGGAGTCGGGTCGGCCGTGCCCCTCGTGTCGATCGCGGTCACCTCGAAGGAGTGCGGTCCCGCAGTCAGCCCGGAGTAGTCCCAGGGAGATGCGCACCACTCCGCCGCCCCGCCGTCGAGGCGGCACCGGAACGTAGCGCCCTGGTCGTCGGTATGAAACTCGAACCTGGCGGAGGTGGCCTGCGTCTCGGACGGCGGGCCCGACGAGATCACCGTGGCCGGCGGGCCGGGCGGCGAACCGAACTTCAGGCGCAGGAACTTCGCGACCGACGGCACGCCGTTCGCGTTCAGGACGAAGAGCATGTAGTAGGTCGGCGGTGCGAGCGCGGGCGCGCCTGGTGCGGTGATCGTCATTCTCCCCGCCGGTCCCACGGTGGAGGTGAGCGGGACGACGCGCTGGCTCATATCGTTTGCGTGCGTGACCGCCGCCGGCGCCACCAGCACGGCCTTGGTGGCGTCCGTCGACGTGTCGATGGTGAACGTCTGCCCATAGGTGATCTCGGCCGGGGCGGAGGAGATCTGTGGCCGCGCGCCGCGGAACAGGTATGGCGGCTCGTAGATCTCCGCCGTGTCGTTGGAGCTGCCGCCGTAGCCGTCGTCGCCCGCGGACATCACCCTCGCGTCCGGCAAGAGCAGCGCGGTGGAGTGGTAGGTGCGCAGCTCGTCCTGCGCGGGCCCCAGGGTCCATTGCCCCGTGGCCGGGTCGTACACCTCGATGTTGCGGTGCACCGCGGGGTCACCGGCCCGCCTATTCCCATTGAGGATTCCGTAGCCGCCGCCGACGGTCACCATCGACCCGTCAGGGAGCTGCACGGTGTTGTGGTGCGCGCGACCATGGTTGAGCGGTGGCGCGGGCGTCCATCCGGCTGCCGGGTTGGCCTCGTCGAAGACCTCGACACGAGGCACCGGGGTGGAGCTACCGGTGTCGGGGAGGGCGCCCCGGTCGTCCACTCCGCCGATCAGGGCGACGCGCGTCGAGCCCTGCGGGGTGCCGGGGAGCAGGACGCCGCTGCCGAACGTGTGCCGGGTCGGGTTGGGCGCGTCCTCCCAGGACAGGGCCCCGATCTTGCTGAGCCTGAAGAACCAGCTGTCGCTCGGCTCCGGCCCTGCGACCAGCACACGGCCGCTCGGCATCTGGAACGTGTGCGGGTAGAGACCGCCCGTCGGTGGGTGATCGGCCTCTCCCCTGACACTCAGCAGCGTGACGAAGTCGAGGTTGGTCGTGTAGCTCTCGATCTGATTGTTGACGTGCGGCTCGCCGCGCTCATCGAGGCCGTCGATGACCACGGTGCGTCCATCGGCGAGCAACACCTGGGTCGGATACCAGCGTCCGTGGCGCATGTCCGCCCCCTGTCGCCACTTCTCGGTGATGGGGTCGAAGATGAAGATCGTCTTGAGGCCCTCGCGGCGTCCCACGGTGCCGCCCATGACCAGCACCCTGCCGTCGTCGAGGAACGACTGACCGGCGCAGAAGATGTTGGCCGGCTCGTCCTCGCCACCCGGGATCTTCGGCGGGTACACCGCCTTCGTGGCATGGGTGACCGGGTCGAGCAGGAATGCACGGCCCGACGCGGTGCCGGTGAAGTAGAGGACCTTCCCGGTGTGGAGCATCACGGCATGGACTGCCACGCCCGGGATGGAGAACTTGGGCTGCCATTGCCCGACGTCGGCAGGGGTCGCAGCGATGGGGGTGGCCGCCGGCACGTCATTCGCGGCGGCCTGCACCGCGTCCGGCGACAGCCGCGCCCGTGCTCGCATTGCAGCGTGCTCGGCCGCGTGGACGGGGCCGAGCACCTGCTCCTCGTAGGCGCGCAGCGCCCGCTCCGCTGCAGGCGTCTTCGCGGCGCCCCCGTGCGGGGCGCGGGTGGGCGTTTCACCGCTGCCGGCGAGAGCCGGTGGGAGCGCCAGCGCACCGGCAACGCCCAGCGCCGCCAGGCATGCTTGCCATTGAAGCGGTTTCAACCCTTATGTCCTCCAAGAGACCCTAACCGCGCCCATGGGCTCCGGCAACCGGCTGGCAACGGTCCAATTCATGCTCGCCGACGCCAACGACGGCTACGTAGCCGCCTTCCACGTAGTAAACGCATTGGTGATCTACACAATCTCCTTCCACATCTTCCAACGAGCATTGCGAAGCATCCGAGCATCTTCCCTTTAAAGGCGGAGCAGTGAGACAAGGCCTGCGCCGGGTGTGCCCGTGCGAAGGCTAAAAACGGTTTCAGCGCCGCCGCACGGGCACACCCGGGGGAGGCCAGGGCGCTACAGTTCCAACCGGACCGTGCTAGGCGGGGCGCTAGCGGTGCCCTGTACCCGCAATCCGCTCTAGCGGGGCTGAATCCCCGTCCGAGGGTTCGACCTTCAGGGCCAGTACGCCGCGCGAAGCGTTGATGGCCAGGTCCCGCGCGATGGAGTCCCGTGAACCAGGTCAGATCCGGAAGGAAGCAGCCTTAAGCGGTCTTCTCTATGCGCCGCGGAACAGCCTGGCTGGAGCAGCAACGCGGCTGACACGCCTGGGGGCCCGTGCTCGACGACGGGTGCACGGTCCATTGCCTTTGTCGACGCACTAGCAGCCCCGTTCGTAGAGCACCCACGACTCGTTGCCGCCGACGGATCGGAACCCCGCCGGCACCGCTGCCTCGAGTCGTTTCGGGTCGCGCGGGTCGAGGACGAACTTCTCCTCGACCTCGCTGTTCGCGGGCGCCACGTAGAGACCGCGGACGGGCCGCTCGAGCTGCGCCGAGACGAAGTCCTCGACGTCCCGGTCGAGATACCAGGCGAGGACCGGCACGGGGCGGTGGTTCGGGACGTAGACGGGCCCGCAGCGCTCCAGCAGCGGCTCGGCCACGTCGTCACGGGTGAGATCTCGCAAATCGTCCTGGATCTCGCCGCGCAGCTGGATCCCATCGCGCAGGCGGTCGAGGCGGTCGGTCTGGTGGGAGATGGTCGAGCCGACGAACGCGATCAGCAGCACGGTCGCGCCGCCGATCCACAGGCTGCGGGCGCGGTCATGCGGAATCTCGCGCCAGCCGAACGCCGCGTAGCCGAAGAAGACGGCCAGCATCGCGGCCGGCAGGAACAGGTAGCGCCCCAGCAGCGAGAGTCCCGCGACCCCGATCGCGACGAAGGCCAGGCCGCCCAACAGGGCCAGCGCCGCGGGCACCAGCGCGCGGTCGCGTGCAAAGCGCAGCGCGAGGAAGAACCCGGCCGTGCCGCCTACGAGCGGCACCCAGCGCAGGATCTCCCCGAGTCGCCTGGGCAAGATCTCGGGCACGTTCTCGACTCCCTGCGGGCGCCCCAAGGTCTCCGCCGTGTCCCGGGTGAAGGTGAGCGAGTGAAACGGGTCGCCTGTGACGGCCAGGTCGCTGAGCGCCCACAGCAGCGGCGGCGCAACCGCCACGGCGGCAAGGACCGCCGCCCGCCGCCCCTCCATTCCACGCGCCACGTAGAGCCAGTAGGCCCCTCCGAGCAGCCACGCCTCCGGGCGCAGGAGCCCGGCCAACCCGAGCAGCACGAGCACCGGCAGCCCGCGGCGCGGCCGCCGGACCTCGAGCACCGCGGCCGCGACCACGAGGGCCAGGAACGGGATGTCGACGTAGCCGCGCGCGGCCTGCGACAGGAACGGGTCGCGCGTGGCGACCACGATCGCGGCCAGCACACCGGCCGCGAGGCCGAAGGTTTCCCTCCCGAGGAGGAACACACCCCACACGAACGCCCCGAACGCGAGCATCGCCAGCGCCAGCATCGCGGTGTAGCCGCCGTCCGTGCCCAGCAGCGAGGCGGCCATGCCCACCGCCTCGGCGAGCGGATGTGGGGTGGGTGCGAGCGTGTGCTCGTAGCCGGGCGTCCAGCCGTGAACCACGTCGCGCCCCCAGATCAGCGAGTAGAGGGTGTCGTAGTTGAGGAACCCGCGGCTGAAGATCAGCCACGTGAGCCCGCCGATCGCCGCCGCGGCGGCCGCGTGTTGCAGCCCGGATGGGAGGCGGAGAAAGGCGCGCACGCAGCGCGGACGATATATCGGGTAGTACCCAGAGCCGCTGGACCGGCAGGCTAGGATGAGATCCCGCCGCCCGATGACCAGCCTCTATAGAAGACACCGCCCGCGGACTTTCGCCGACGTCGTCGGCCAGGCTCCGATCGTGCGCACGATGAGCAATGCCGTCTCCAGCGGCAATATCCATCACGCCTACCTGTTCGTCGGCGCGCGCGGCACGGGCAAGACGTCGGTCGCCAAGATCCTTGCGCGCTCGCTCAACTGCGTGAACGGCCCCACTCTCGAGCCGTGCGGCGAGTGCGAGTCGTGCACGGCAATCACCAACTCGACCTCGCTCGACGTGATCGAGATGGACGCGGCGTCGAACAACTCGGTCGATGACATCCGCGACCTGCGCGAGAAGGTCGGGTTCGCCCCCGCGGGCCAGGGCTCGTGGAAGGTCTACATCCTCGACGAGGCGCACATGCTGTCATCGCAGGCCTGGAACGCGTTCCTGAAGACACTCGAGGAGCCGCCCCCCAACACGATCTTCGTGCTCGCCACGACCGAGGCCCACAAGGTGCTGGCGACGATCGTCGATCGCTGTCACCGGTTCGACTTCCAGCGCCCTTCGCTGGAGCAGATCACGACGGTCCTGCAACGGATCGCCGATGCCGAGGGCATCGACGCCGACGGGCGCGCGCTCGCGATGATCGCGCGGTCGGCGGGCGGCAGCTTCCGCGATGCAATCGGGACCCTCGACCAGCTCGTCACCTACGGCGGCAAGCAGGTCTCGTTTGACGAGGTCCTGGAGCTGCTCGACGTGGCCGACGCGGACCTCATCTTCTCCGCGACGGATGCCGTGATCGCCCGCGACCCCGCCGGTGCGCTGCGCCGTGTGCAGGAGCTGAGCGAGTCCGGGCGCGACCCGGTCCAGTTCATGCGCGACCTGACGGCGCATCTGCGACATCTGATCGTGGTGCAGACGCTGGGCGAGCCGCCGGACTCGTTCAGCGTGACCGCGGACCAGGTGCCTCGCCTCGAGGCCCAGGCAAGGGACCTGCCGCAGGCCGACGCCGTGCGCAGCATCGACCTGCTTGCCGACGCGATCGCACAGGTCAAGGAGGGGTCCGACCCCCGCACGCAGCTCGAGGTCGCGCTGCTGAAGGCCGCGCGGCCGAGCGCCGACGCGTCGATCGAGGCCCTCTTGACGCGGATCGAGCGCCTCGAGCAGGGCGGATCCGGGGCGCCGCCCGATGAGCCACGCGTGACACGGGCGCCCACCCGGCCGGCCGCAGCGCCGGCGGAGCCTGCCCGGGCGCCCACACCTCCGCATCCCACCGAGCTCCTGACGCTCTGGCCCGCCGTGCTGGAGCGGGTGGGTGAGGGGGAGGGCGGCGAGATGCTGGCTGCGCTCCTCGCGGATGCTCGCCCTGTCGCCCTCGAGGGCGACGTGCTCGTGCTGTCGTATCCGGCGTCCGCCTCGTTCAGCAAGCGCAAGATCGAGGACCGCGCAAACGGGGAGCGACTCGGTCGCGCGCTTCAGCTCGCCGCGGGCCGCTCTTACGGAGTTCGCATCGAGCTGAGTGAGGACGAGCAGGCCGCCGCGGCCGCCCCCAGGCTGACCGAGGACGAGGTGTTCGAGCGCTTCAAGAGCACGTTCGATGCCGAGGACCTGGAGCACTCCGGCACACCAGACACCCCAGAGGACTAGATACGAGGGAACCAAGATGCCCCAGCCCAACATGAACAAGATGCTCAAGCAGGTCCAGCAGATGCAGGCCGAGATGGTGAAGGCCCAGGAGCAGCTCAAGGACGAGGTCGTCGAAGCCTCCGCCGGCGGCGGGATGGTGACGGTGAAGGTCTCTGGCGATCTCGAGGTGAAGGAGATCGTCATCAGCCCCGACGCGCTCGGGGGCGAGGGCGAGGTCGCGCCCGAGGACATCGAGATGCTCCAGGACATGGTCCTGGCGGCCGTCAACGAGGCCGTTCGCTCCGCCCAGGAGCTCGCCAACCGAAAGCTCGGCGGCCTCACCGGCGGGCTCGACCTCGGCGGCCTCGGCCTGCCGGGTATGTAGTTGTACGCGCCGCCGGTCAACAGGCTCATCACCGAGCTCTCCAAGCTGCCGGGAATCGGGCAGCGCACGGCGCAGCGGCTCGCCTTCCACATCCTGCGGGTCCCGGAGCAGGATGCGCTCGGGCTGAGCGCGGCGATCAAGGAGGTGAAGGAGCGCATGGGCCTCTGCGAGATCTGCTCCAACCTGTCCGAGGGGCCGCGCTGCGGGATCTGCCAGGACCAGCGCCGCGACCGCTCGGTCATCTGCGTCGTGGAGGAGCCCGCCGACGTGGTCCCGATCGAGCGTACGCACGAGTACCGCGGTCTCTACCACGTGCTCGGCGGCGCGCTGTCACCGATCGACGGTGTCGACCCCGAGGACCTCAAGATCGCTCAACTGGTGGAGCGCGTGCGGGACGGCGACGTGCAGGAGGTCGTGATCGCAACCAACCCGACCACCTCCGGCGAGGCGACGGGCTTCTTCATCGCCGAGGCGCTGCATGCGCTCGGCAAGGAGGTCGCGGTCACCCGTCTGGCGAGCGGGCTGCCCGTGGGCGCCGACCTCGAGTACGCGGACGAGATCACGCTCGGCAAGGCACTGTCGGGCCGCCGCGCTCTCTAGCCACCTATCCTGACCAATCGTGAGCGTGGGCCCCAACGGCATAACCGTCATGAAGTTCGGCGGCACCTCGGTGGCCGATGCCGAGCGGCTGATCGGCGCCGCGAAGCGCATGGTGCGTGCACGCCAGGAGGGCAGCTCCGTGGTGGCGGTGCTCTCGGCGCGCGGTGCGACCACTGACCAGCTCGTCGAGATGGCGCACGAGATCTCTCCGGAGCCGCACCCGCGCGAGATGGACATGCTGCTGTCCACAGGCGAGCGCATCTCCTGCGCCCTGTGCGCGATGGCCCTCAACGACCTCGGCACCGAGGCGATCTCGCTGTCGGGCTCGCAGGCGGGCATCGTCACGGACACCTCGCACACGAGGGCACGGATCGTCGACGTGCGTGCGGACCGCATCCGCGCAGCCCTCGACGAGGGCCGGATCGTGCTGGTCGCCGGCTTCCAGGGCGTTTCCACCTCGCGCGACGTGACCACGCTGGGGCGCGGCGGGTCGGACACGACGGCGGTCGCGCTGGCGGCCGCGCTGGGCGCGGACGTGTGCGAGATCTACACGGATGTCGACGGCGTGTTTTCCGCCGACCCGCGAATCGTGCCGGACGCGCGCAAGCTGCCGGTGCTCTCCTTCGAGGAGATGCTGGAGATGTCGGCCTCCGGCGCGAAGGTGCTGCAGCTGCGCTCGGTCGAGTACGCGCGCAACTACGCGGTGCGCATCCACGTACGGCCGAGCTTCGGCGACGGCTCCGGTACTCTCGTCCTCGGTGAGCACGAGACCATGGAACGCCCTCTCATCACAGCCGTCACCCATTCCACCGAGGACGCCCGCATCACCCTCACGGGCGTGCCGGACCGGCCCGGAATAGCCGCGCGCATCTTCGGCGCGCTGGCCGCCGCCGACGTGAACGTGGACATGATCGTGCAGAACGAGCCGGTCTCGACCAACCGCAGCGCCGAGATCTCGTTCACTGTGCCGAAGTCCGACGTCAACGTCGCGCGGCGCGCACTCGAGGCGCTGGTCGGCGATCTGGGCCTCGACGCGGTGATCGCGAACGATCAGATGGGCAAGGTGTCGGTGGTCGGCGCGGGGATGCGCAGCCACCCCGGCGTGGCCGCAAAGGTGTTTCAGACCCTGGGGGAGAAGGAGATCAACATCGAGATGATCTCCACCTCTCCGATCAAGATCTCGTGCGTGATCGCGGCCGACCGCGTCCCGGATGCGGTGCGCGGGCTGCATGACGCGTTCGAGCTCGGCAAGGACGAGATCGAGCGAGAGGACGGTGGACCGCGGTGAGCCTGCGGGTCGCAGTCGTGGGGGCAACGGGAGCCGTTGGATCGACCATGCTGAAGGTGATGGGCGAGCGCCGCTTCCCTGCCGACGAGGTCGTTCCGCTCGCCTCCCTGCGCTCGGCGGGGAAGAAGGTCCCGTACCGCGACGGTGAGCTCGAGGTGCGTCTCCTCGCAGACGACGCGATTGACGGCTTCGACGTCGCGCTCTTCTCCGCGGGCGGCAGCGTGTCGCGCGAGTGGGCACCGAAGTTCAGGGACGCCGGCTGCGTGGTGGTCGACAACTCCAGCGCGTGGCGCATGGAGCCCAACGTGCCGCTGGTCGTGGCCGAGGTGAACGGCGACGCGCTGGCATCGCACCAGGGCATCGTGGCGAATCCCAACTGCTCGACGGTGCAGATGGTGATGGCGCTCAAGCCCATCCTCGACGCCGTCGGGATCGAGCGCGTGATCGTCTCCACCTATCAGTCCACGTCCGGCACCGGCCACAACGCCGTCGAGGAGCTGCGCATGCAGTCAGAGGCCGTGCTCGGCGACCGCGACACGGAGGCGTCCGTCTATCCGCACCAGATCGCCTTCAACGTGCTCCCGCAGGTCGAGACTTTCAAGGACGGCGACGACTACACGACCGAGGAGCGCAAGATGATGGCCGAGACCCGCAAGATCCTCGGCGAGGAGGGCATCGCAATCTCCGCGACGTGTGTGCGGGTGCCCGTCTACAACGCGCACTCCGAGTCGGTCAACGTGCAGACCCGGGATGACCTCTCGCCGGAGCGCTGCCGCGAGATCCTCAGCGCCTTCCCCGGCGTGGTGGTCGTGGACGAACCGGCCGCGGGCCGCTACCCGATGCCGATCGACGCCGCGGGCCACGACGAGGTGTTCGTCGGGCGGATCAGGCGAGACCCTTCGCACGAGCGCTGCCTGAACCTGTGGATCGTCGGCGACAACCTGCGCAAGGGCGCCGCGACCAACGCGGTGCAGGTCGCCGAGCAGCTGGTCGAACGGAACCTGGTCGGCGCCAGGGCTGCGAGCCTATCCGCCGGCTGACCCGCGCACTGCTGCTCGCCCTCGCGCTCCTGTTGCCGGCGGTGCCGGCCCGCGCGGACGTGCCCGCGGCCCCACGTGACACGTACGCCGAGGCCACGCGCCCGGACCAGATCGTCCTGACGTGGAAGTCGGGGTCCGACCCCGCGCCCCCGCTAGAGCTGTACGCCGTCTATCGCGATGGAGTCAAGATCGCCGAGATCGCGGAGCCCCGGTTCGTGGACGAGTGGCTGCTCGCGGGCAAGACGTACGAGTACGTGGTGCGGGCGATCGGCCCGGATGGCGAGAGTGCCGATTCCCCCGCCGCGCGCATCACCACTCCGCCCTCGCGGGCGTTCGAGATCGGTCCCTACCTGCAGCAGCTCACCGCGACCGGCGCGGCGGTCGTCTGGCAGACATACGAGCCGGCCACGACCGCGCTCGCCTTCGGACCGGCGGGAGGACCGCTGCAGGTCGTCCAGCGCGACGCGGCGCTGACCCGGCGGCATGTCGTTGCGCTGCCGCAGCTCGCACCGGCGACCGCCTACGACTACCGGTGGGAGTCCGACGGCAAGTTGGGCGACCTCGCGCGCTTCCTCACCCCGCCCGCCGCTCCGGGCGAGTTCTCGTTCGGCGTGATCGGCGACTTCGGCATCGGCACGCCTTCCGCGCGCTCCAACCTGCGCCGCCTTTCGCAGGACTCGCGCCTGGACTTCGCGATCACGACCGGTGACAACGCTCAGATCTACGGTACCGAGGAGGAGTACCGTAGCTTCGTGCTGGGCCCGTTGCGTGAGCTGATCGCCACGAAGCCCTTCTGGCCCACTGTGGGCAACCACGACTACTACAACCTGCAGAACTACCAGCGGTTCTTCGCGCTGCCCAACGGCGGCCTGTACTACAGCTTCACCTACGGCGGCGTGCTCTTCCTGTCGCTCGACTCGAACCGGTTCGACCGGCGCCAGCGGAGCTGGCTGCGGGCCGAGCTGCGTGCGTCGACCGCCCGCTGCAAGGTCGCGTACTTCCATCATCCGCTGTGGTCGAGCGGACGCGGGTATCGCGGTCACGGCCGGCACCTGCGCCGCAGCCGCTTCGTTCCGATCCTGCAGCGCGGCGGCGTCGACCTGGTCCTCAACGGCCACGTACAGAACTACGAACGCTCAAAGCCGCTGCGCTCCGGGCGGCGCAGTCGCAAGGGAATCGTCTACGTCGTGACGGGCGGTGGCGGTGCGAAGCTCAACCCGTTCGTCACCCGCCGCCGGCCGAAGTGGTCCGCGCGGCGCGGGATGTTCTATCACCGCCTGCGCATCCGGGTCGTCGATCACGAGTTCCACGGCCGCGCGATCGACGCGGCCGGAAACACGCGTGATCGGTTCAGGGTCCCGTGCCGCCTGGGGTAGGAGAGTCGATGTCGGCGGCTTCGATGCCCTCTGCGACGTTCGTGTAGGTACGCCAACGGACGATCTTGCCGTCTCGCACGTACGCGAGCCACACGGCAGGCTGATCCTCGATCTCGATGCCGCTCCCTCTCCCGCGAGCGTGCCAGCGACCGATCGTGACGACGCGGTCGCCGAGATCGTGCCACTCCTCCTGGACCGTCTCGAAGAATTCCCAGTGCTCGGTGAGGTCCTCGACGAACTGCCGGATCCCGGCATGGCCGCAATACTCGACGCCCTCCATCGCGGCGGTGATCGGCACGAATTCAGCGTCGACGTGCATGAGCGCGGTCATGCCGTCGATGTCTCGGCGGCTCGTGGCTTCCAGGAACTGAGTGATGACTTCGACGTTGCCCAAGAGTTCTCCCGGTGTTGTAGCGCCTGCGAAGTCTAGTCGGCGTATCTTTCCCGACAGGCGACCGCACGACCCCCGGTGGTCGTGCTCGAAAGGGGAAGACTCATGGCGACGAGCACAACTCTCGATCAAGCTGCGAGCAGTCGGTTGGGGGCGGATTTCGGGGGCGACCTGATCGCTCCAGGCGACGGTCGCTACGACGAGGCGCGCAAGGTCTACAACGCCATGATCGACCGCCGGCCCGGGCTGATCGCCCGCTGTGCCGACGCCAGCGACGTGGTCGCGGCGGTCAATTTCGCACGCAAAGAGGGCGTGCTCGTCTCCATCCGCGGAGGTGGTCACAACGCGGGCGGCCTCGGCGTATGTGACGACGGCCTCGTGATCGACCTGTCGGGGATGCGGAAGGTCGAGGTCGACCCGCAGCAGAAGACGGTGCGAGTCCAGGGCGGCGCGACATGGGGCGAGGTGGACCGCGCCACGCACGAGCACGGGCTCGCGGTGCCGAGCGGCATCATCTCGACGACGGGTGTCGGCGGCCTGACGCTGGGCGGCGGGATCGGCCACCTGAGCCGCAGGTTCGGTCTTTCGATCGACAATCTCGTGTCAGCAGACATGGTCCTGGCCGACGGCAGCAGCTTGACGGCGAGCGAGGACCAGGCCGAAGACCTCTTCTGGGCGATCCGCGGGGGAGGCGGCAACTTCGGCGTCGTCACATCTTTCGTGTTCCGGGCCAACCCCGTCGACACGGTGCTGGCCGGTCCCATGTTCTGGCCGCTCGAGCAGAGCGAGGAGGTGCTGCGCTTCTACGACGAGTTCATCGCGAACGCACCACGCGACGTGAACGGTTTCTTCGCCTTCCTGACTGTCCCGCCCGGAGATCCATTTCCCGCGGAGTTGCACCTGCGGAAGGTGTGCGGCGTGGTCTGGTGCTGCACCGGCGATCTCGAGCAGGCCGAGGAAGCGCTGCGCCCCGCTCGGGAGCTCGGCCCGCCGCTGCTCGACGGCGTCGCACCCGTACCCTTCCCCGGCCTCCAGAGCGCGTTCGACGGGGTCTACACGCCAGGGCTCCAGTGGTACTGGAAAGCGGACTTCACCGACGCGCTGCCCGACGAGGCCATCGCTGCTCACGTCGAACACGGGTCACAGCTGCCGAGCATGCACTCGACCATGCACCTGTATCCGATTGACGGGGCGGTGCACGACGTCGGTGAGGACGAGACCCCGTTCGCCTACCGCGACTCGCGCTGGGCGGAGGTGATCGTGGGCGTCGATCCCGACCCTGGAAACGCGGCCGCGATCACACAGTGGGCCAAGGATTATTGGGAGGCGTTGCACCCGCATTCGGCCGGTGGCGCGTACGTGAACTTCCTGATGCATGACGAGGGGCCGGAACGCGTGAAGGCCACCTATCGCGGAAACTACGACCGGCTTGTCGAGGTCAAGCGACGCCATGACCCGGACAACCTGTTCCGGGTGAACCAGAACATCGCTCCGTAGCAAAGCGCCTCGCACACCAAGCGCAACTCCGCGGCGCCCGGCGAGTTAAAGCCGCCGAACCGACCGACCGAGCAGACATGGAGATGCGCGGATGATCACGAGTCGAACAGCTCTTGCACTGGCAGTTGTTGCTGTGCTCGGCTTGGCCACCGCGGCCTCGGCTCCGGCCGCTGTCAACGTCGGGCATTCGGGCTGGGAGTGGGGCAACCCGAGCCCCCAGGGACAGACGATCCAGGCGCTCGAGTTCGAGGGGTCACGCGGGTATGCAGCCGGCTGGTTCGGGACGCTGCTCACTACCGACGACGGGGGAACGACGTGGAGCGGCTCGGCCACCGGGTTGACGGTCCCGCTCCAGCGCATCAGCCTCATCGACACGGACTCGGTCGTGATCGGCGGAGAGTGCGCACTGCGCCGCTCGGACGACGGCGGCCAGACGTTCACGCGACTTCCGTGGACGGCAACCGACCTGCGCTGCTCGGCGAAGGTGGCGGCGTTCGACTTTACCACCGACCAGGCGGGTTACCTCGCGCTCGAGGACGGGTCGGTGTTGAGCACTGCCGATGGTGGGCGTACCTGGTCGCGCAAGACATCAATACCGGGGGACGGTGTGGGGAGCGTTCCCTACCAGCCGAGCGATGTGGTGTTCCTTACCCCAAACACTGGAGTGGCCGTCAGCCGGTCCGGCCGGATCTACCGGACCACCGACGCGGCGAACAGCTGGAGCCTCGTTCATGGAGGCACGGCCGCCCTCACCAGCGTTCACTTCCCGTCCGCGCTGGTGGGTTACGGGGTAAGCGCGCTTGGGGCAGTGCTGAGTACCGACGACGGCGGTCTGACCTGGACGCCGAAGGCTCAGCTCCCCGTGCCGGGGCTGCGAGGCATCCGCTGCGCCACGACGCTCATTTGCCTGGTGACAACCGGCGCTCAGACCGTCCTGCGGACGGTGGACGGCGGCGCGAGCTGGTCCTCGATCACTCCCTCGACCCAGAAGATCCTGGCCGCCGCCTTCAGCTCGTCCACCAGGGCGGTCGCGGCCGGCGAGGCGGGCACCACCGTGCTGTCCGACGACACCGGCGCGACATGGGGCGCCGTGGGCAAGCGCCTCGACACGTCGTTCTCGCGCCTGCGGGCGCTCTCGTCTCAGGTCGTGTTCGCGACCGGTTCGGAAGGCGCGCTCGCGCGATCGGACGACGGCGGAGTCACGTGGTCCGAGGTCGGCGTTTCTACGTCGGAGGACGTGATCGACGTCTCCTTCGCCGATGCGGCCACCGGTTACGCGCTCGATGCCGCGGGGACGCTCTTGCGCACCGACAACTCAGGGCAGTCGTGGCAGATCCTCAACACCGGCACCGCGACGCGGCCGCAGGCCGTGCTCGCGCTGGGGACGCAAACGGTCCTGCTCGTCGGTCCCAAGGGAGTCCTGCGGTCGATCGACGGGGGCAACACGTTTGCGCGCGTGCGCGGGCGGCTCCTCAACCGCTCGAAGCTCTTCAACGTCGATCGGGGCGGGGGATCCGTGTTCGTCTACGGCTCGAAGAACATCCTCGTCTCGACGACGGCCGGGCGCACGTGGCGCAAGGTCCGCCTGCCGCGCAAGACCTTGATCCAGGGCGTCGACTTCGTCTCGTCACGCACCGGCTTCGCGCTCGGCCAGGACGGGCAGGTGTACAAGACGCGCGACCGCGGCGATCGCTGGCTCGACCTCTCGGGCGTCGGCAACGACGATGCCACCGGACTCTCGTTCTCCAACGGATCCGACGGTTACCTCACTCTCAGGCGGTTCGGATCCGAGCCCTACGGCTACGTGTTGCGCACCACTGACGGTGGCCGGACCTGGCGCCCGCAGCTCGTGGGCACGGACGAACCCTCTGCGGAGGGCCTCGTCGCGACGGGCGCGAGCGGAGCATTCCTTCTCGCCGACAGCCGTGCGCTGCTGTTCACCACGAGCGGGGGTGACAGCGGCGATCCGTCAAAGGTGACAGTGCGGACCACCCACCGCACCGTTCGGCGACGTGCGGTGATCCGGATCACGGGCCGGGTTTCCGGAGCAAAGGGCGGCGCCGCGGTGGTCGTCTCACGGCGCGAGCGCGGCGAGCGCGGCTGGATGTCCCGGACCGCCACGGTGGCGTCCAACGGCACCTTCACCACCAACTGGAAGCTGGTCAAGACCGCGGCATTCGTCGCCCAATGGGCGGGCGACGAGAACAGCACGGGCGACGGCTCGCAGCCGCTCGTGATCCACACCAGGCGGAGCCGCTAGCCGCGGGATTCGTCGTCCGGTGGCGGGATCTCGCGGCGCAGCCGCTCGCGGGTCTCGTCGAGCCGGCGCTCGAGCTCCTCCGCGGTGCTGCGATCGGGTGCGCGCGGGTCGGGCGGCTGCTCCGGGCGGCGCCTGACGGATTGGCGCAGGTCACCGGCGAGGTCTTTCAGGAAAACGATGCGGCGGCGCGCCACGCGCTAGGCGGCGGTTGCGACCGCCGACAGCTTGCGCTCGACACCGGTCGTGCGCACGACGTGCTTGTTCATCCCCAGCTCCTTGGGCTCCAGGCCGAGAGCGAGGCCGACGAGCTGGGGGAGGTGCAGCACCGGCAGTCCCAGGTCGCGGCCGACGACCCCGGCGGCGTCGGGCTGCTGCAGGTCGAGATTGAGGTGGCACAGCGGGCAGGGCGTGACGAGTGCGTCGGCGCCCTCGTCGATCGCATCGCCTATGTGGCGGCCCGCCTGGCGCAGCGACGTCTCGCGGTTCATCGTGATCACCGGGAAGCCGCAGCACTTGCGCGAGCCGTCGTATTCGACCGCCTCGCCCCCCAGCGCCTCGATCACGCGCTCCATGTAACGGTCGCGCTCCGGGTGCTCCTGGTATCCGAGCCGGGTGGTGGGCCGCAGCACGTAGCAGCCGTAGAACGGGCCCACACGGAGCCCGCTCAGCGGCCGCTTCACGAGACCGGTCAGGCGATCGAGGCCGTAGTCCTCGACCAGCAGCCACAGGAAGTTCTTGTTCGTGATGCCGGCCTCGTAGCGCAGTCCCTCCGCCGCCAGCACCTCGTTGATGTGATCGCGGTAGCCGGTGTCCGCGTCCAGCCGCTGCTGGCACTCCGATTGGGCGCCCTGGCACGTGGAGCAGATGTTCATCATCGCGTGGCCCGTCTTCTGCGCCATCGCGAACGTGCGTGCGTTGAGCGTGTCGGCCAGCTCCTGGTTGTGCTCGGCGATCACGCCGGCGCCGCAGCAGTTCGCTCGGTCCAGCTCGACCAGCTCGATGCCGAGCCGCCCGGCGACCAGCGCCATCGAGCCGTGCAGCTCGGGCGTGAACCCGCGGGAGACACAGCCGGGCCAGTAGGCGACCTTCACGTGGTCACCTCGGGCGTTTCGCCCATCGCCGGCTCCTTGTCCTCCGCTTCGCCGCCTTCGCCCACGATGTAGAGGTTCAGCTCGGTGCGGTGCTCCTCTGCGTGCTCATAGATCCGCCGCACGTTCTCGATACCCGGCAGCGTCTCGTGCAGGAGCGCGGTCTTCGGCGTGATCTTGCCCCGCGCGAACCCGCGCAGACCGGTGGGCAGCGCCTTCAGGAGTGCGATCCCGCCCTGCGGTCGCAGCGGGCCAAAGCTGTCCTGCAGGAGCTTGCGCTCGTCGAGCGTGCCCTTCTTGCGGATGATCTTGGTGAAGGCCTGCTCGTGGCGCGCGCCGTTGTTCTGGTCGTTGATGCCGTGGTCGCGCACCGCCTTGCGCCGCAGGCGCATGATCTGGTCCATCGGCGCCACGCCCTTCGGGCACACCTCGATGCAGCTGAAGCAGTGGGTTCAGTCGTAGATGCCGTGCGGGTCCTCCGCGAGGTCGCGCAGTCGCTCCTCGGTCTGCGCGTCACGCGGGTCGCCGACGAACCGGTAGGCCTTGGCGAGCGCGGCGGGCCCGATGAAGAGCGGGTCCACCTCGAGCGACAGGCAGTCCGAGTTGCAGGCGCCGCAGTGGATGCACGCCATCGACTGCGTGATGTCGATCATCGACTCCGGCGGCACGACGTACTCGCGCTCGGGCGGGTCGCCCTCCGGCAGCAGCCACGGCACCACGCGCTGGACCTTCTTCCAGTGGACCGCGTCCATGTTCACGATCAGGTCCTTGAGCACGGGCATGTTGCCCATCGGCTCGACCACGATCGCGCCGTCATCCCCGCGCTTCACCGCGTCGGCAAGCTTGGTGTTGCAGGCGAGCTTGGCCTGCCCGTTCACCCGCACCCCGCAGGAGCCGCAGATCGCGGCCTGACAGGAGCAGCGGATCCCGATCGAGCCGTCCTCGCGGTCCCTCGCCTGCAGGATCCCGTCGAGCACGCTGCGGTGCCCCTCGAGGTCGACCTTGTAGTCCTGCCAATAAGGGGGCAGGCCCTTCTCGGGTTCGTAGCGGCGGATTCTCAGCGTGTAGTCAGCCATGGGGCAGACCTAGTATTTCCTTTCCTCCGGCTGCCATTGGGTGATCGTCACAGGTGAGTAGCTGATGTGCGGCTTGCGGTCGCCGTCGAGGGTCACGTTGATGTGCTTCAGCCACTCCTCGTCGTTTCGCTCCGGGTAGTCCGTGCGGAAGTGCGCGCCGCGACTCTCCGTGCGGTGGATGGCCGAGATCACGCTCGCCTCGGCACAGTCGAGCATGTAGCCCAGCTCGATCGCACTGATGAGGTCCTGGTTGAAGACCGAGCCGTGGTCGTCGATGGCGACGCCCTCGTACTCCTGCTTCAGCCGTTGCACGGTCTCGAGTGCCTGCTGGAGGCCGGCCTCCTGGCGGAAGACGGCCACGTCCTTGTCCATCGCGGCGCCAAGCTCGTGCTTGAGCTCCGACACGCGACGAGCCTTGCCGGGCTCCCGTCCGATCAGGTCGGAGATCTGCCGCTCCTCGTCCGCGAGCAGAGCTTCGGATGCCGGGTTCAACAACATGTTCGCGGCGCGCTCCGCCGCGTGCGCGCCCGAGCGGCGACCGAACACGAGCGTGTCGAGCAGCGAGTTCGCTCCCAGGCGGTTGCCCCCGTGCACGGAGACGCAGGCGCACTCGCCGGCCGCGTAGAGGCCGGGTACCTCCGTCTGGCCGTTGACATCGGTCTTCACGCCGCCCATCGCGTAGTGGTTGCCGGGCTTGATGTGGATCGGCTCCTTGGTGATGTCCACACCGGCGAAGTCCCGGCCCACGTTGACGATCTCGCGCAGCGCCTCGTGGATGCGCTTGCGCGGCACGACCGTGATGTCGAGCGCGACGGTGCCGTCGGGGAAGCCGCGGCCCTCGTTGATCTCCGTCTGCTCCGCGCGCGAAACGACGTCGCGCGAGGCAAGCTCCATCTTGTTCGGGGCGTACTTCTCCATGAAGCGCTCGCCGAGGGCGTTGTAGAGGTGGGCTCCCTCGCCGCGCGCGCCCTCCGTGATCAGCAGCCCGTTCCCGGCCAGCGTCGTCGGGTGGTACTGGATCATCTCCATGTCCATCAGCGGCGCTCCCGCCCGGTAGGCCTGCGCGATGCCGTCGCCGGTGCAGATCAGGGCGTTGGTGGTGGGGTTGAAGCACTGTCCGTTGCCACCGGTCGCGAGGATCACCGCCTTCGCGCTGAACAGCTCCATGGAGCCGTCGCGCATGTCGCGCGTGATCGCGCCGGCGCAGTGCCCGGTCTCGTCGAGCGCCAGCCCGGTGGTGAACCACTCCTCGTAGCGGTGCACCTCGTCGTGCTTCATCAGCTGCTCGTAGAGAACGTGCAGGATCGCCTGACCGGTGATGTCCGCGACGTAATAGGTGCGGGCGGCGGAGGCGCCCCCGAACGCGCGGGTCCCCAGCAGCCCCTCCTCGTTGCGGTGAAACGTGACGCCGATGTGCTCGAGGTGGAGCAGCTCGTCGGGAGCCTCTCTGCACATGATCTCGATCGCGTCCTGGTCGCCCAGGTAGTCCGATCCCTTCACCGTGTCGTACGCGTGCGACTCCCAGGAGTCCTCCGGGTTGAGTGCCGCGTTGATCCCGCCCTGGGCGGCATTGGAATGGGAGCGGACCGGGTGGACCTTGGAGATGATGCCCACAGAGGCCCCCGCCTGAGCCGCGCTGAGAGCGGCGCGCTGGCCGGCGAGGCCGGCGCCTATGACGAGGACATCATGCTCGGGCACGGCGCGGGATTCTATGCATAGGCCGCAAGAGAGGCTCGCGAGCTACGGTGTGGCGACGCCGCTTGGCTGCTGGAGTGCACGCCGGACCTGGTCCCACGTGACGACTCCCTGGAGGCGGCCGTCGCGGTCGACAGCCATCAGCGCTCCAAGCCGCATCAGCGCAGGGGAGCCAAGCAAGGCCTCCAGCGGCTCGTCCGACCGCACGCGCAGGTTGTCGTCATCGGCTCTCAATATCTCTCCAACCGTGAACACCGCCTGGCGGTCCTCGGCGATGCGTTCGGCGCGGTCCCGATCCACGATCCCCAGGAACTGGCCCTTGGGGTCGACGACGGGAAACCAGTCGTAGCGATAGCGCAGGAAGTACTGGTGCAGTGCGTCGCCGACCGACACGTCGCCAGGGATCGCGACCGGCTCGGCGTCCATCACGTCCGAGACGGTGATTCCCTCGATGCGTGAGAGCACGGCGTTCTGGTACGTCGCCGACCGCGCTGCCTGACCGAGGAACATGCCGATGAAGATCAGCCATACGGACGAGACGAAGTCGCCGGCCACGACCGGGACGTCGGCGCCCAGCAGGCCGGCGATCCCCAGGCCGATCAGGATGTAGGAGAAGCCCTGACCCAGCATCGCGGCGCTGTTGGTGGCCTTCGTGCGGTCGCCCGTGACCTTCCAGATGATCGCCCGTGCGATGCGCCCGCCGTCGAGGGGGAAGGCCGGAATCAGGTTGAACAGGAGCAGGACGACGTTGATGCTCATCAGGAACGCGAGCATCGCGTTGAGTCCGCCCGTGGTCCCATTTCCGTCGAACGCCGCGGCGTTCCCGAAGTCACCCCAGCTGCCGGCGACCAGCACGCCGAGGCCGGCGCAGACGATCGCGATCACGAGGGTCACGAGCGGACCCGCCACGGCGACCTTGAACTCCACACCGGGCGATTGCGTGTCCCGGGACATCTTCGCCACGCCGCCGAACAGCCAGAGGTCGATTCCCGCGATCGAGATGCGGTTGCGGATCGCGACCACCGCGTGGCCCAGCTCGTGCAGGAGGATCGACAGGAAGAAGAGGAGCGTGCTGACGGTCGCGAGCGCGAACGCCCCGCCGTCGTCACCCGGCATCGCGTCGCGGTAGTAGTCGGACAGCCACCAGATGAATATGAAGAGCGCGAGGAACCAGCTCGGGTCCACGCCGATGCGGATGCCGAAGATCCGCGCGAGAGGTATCGATCGACCGCCGAGCATCACCTTTGATGGTAGGGGTTAGGGAGCTGGGACCCGCGAGGCCCTAGTGGCTCTAGGCCGGGTGTGGCAGGTGGCGATCGATGATCGCCCGGGTGTCCACGCCGGCCGGCAGGGTGCCGAAGGCGTGACCCCAGTCGCCACCCAACCGTGATGCGCAGAACGCGTCGGCGACTGCCTGGTCGCCGTGGCGCACGAGCAGCGCGCCCTGGAGGGTGAGCGCCATGCGCTCGACGATGTGGCGCGCGCGGGTCTCCGCGTGCTCGAAGTCGGACAGCTCGCGCTTCAGGCCGGAAACGGCCGCGCCGACACGCGGATCCGAGCCGGCCGTCTCCTCGATCTCCTCGAAGAAGATCTCCACGGACTCGGGGCTCTTGACCATGGCGCGCAGGACGTCGAGGCACGCCACGTTGCCCGATCCCTCCCAGATCGAGTTGAGCGGCGCCTCGCGGTACAGGCGCGGCTTGCCGGACTCCTCGACGAACCCGTTGCCGCCGAAGCACTCGAGCGACTCGTGCGCGTGGGCCGCCCCGCGCTTGCAGATCCAGTACTTCGAGACGGCCGTGGCTAGACGCTTGAACAGGTTCTCCCGTGAGTCGTCGCCGGCCTGGTCGTAGGCGCGCGCCAGACGCATGCCGGTGATGGTCGCGGCCTCGGACTCGACGCACAGGTCGGCCAGCACGTTCTGCATCAGCGGCTGATCGATCAGCGTCTTGCCGAACGCCGCGCGGTGCGCGGCGTGGTGAGTGGCCCGCGCGACCCCGCTGCGCATGCCCGTCGCCGAGCCGAGCACGCAGTCGAGTCGCGTGTGGTTGACCATCTCGATGATCGTCGGGACCCCGCGGCCCTCCTCCCCGAGCATGCGCGCCAAAGCGCCGTCGAACTCGACCTCGCTCGAGGCGTTGGAGCGGTTCCCAAGCTTGTCCTTCAGGCGTTGCAGGTGGAACCGGTTACGCGAGCCGTCGGGCAGGATGCGCGGCAGCACGAAGCACGACAGGCCGCCGTCGGTCTGCGCGAGCACGAGGAAGACGTCGCACATCGGCGCGGAGCAGAACCATTTGTGGCCCGTGATCTCGTACTCCGCGCCCGGTCCACCGCCGTTCAGGGCGCGGGCGGTGGTGGTGTTGGCGCGCACGTCCGAGCCGCCCTGCTTCTCGGTCATGGCCATCCCGCAAAGCGATCCGGCCTTGTCGTCGGGGTTCACCAGGCGCCCGTCGTAGGAGTTCGACGTGATGCGCGGCTCCCACTCCTGTGACAGCTCGGGAGTTGCTCGCAGCGCAGGCACACCCGAATAGGTCATCGAGATGGGGCAGAGGTGACCGCCCTCGGCCTGCCCCATCAGCATGAAGAGCGCCGCGCGCGCGACGTGCGCGCCGGGACGCGGGTCGGTCCAGGGAAGGGAGTGCAGCCCGTGCGAGACGGTTGCCTCGAGCAGCCGGTGATACGAAGGGTGGTATTCGACCTCGTCGATGCGGTGCCCGGAGCGGTCGTGCGTACGCAGCACCGGTGGGTTCTCGTTCGCCAGGCGGCCCCACTCGACGCCCTCGCCGCCCGCGATCTCGCCCACCGCACGCGCGCGATCGGCCGCCCATCCGCCACCCTCGCGCTCGAGAGCCTCCATCAGGACCTGGTCCTGCTCGAACGCGTTGTACGGCTCGAGCGGCGGCACCTGGTTGACCACCTCGTGCGTCGATGCGGACCGCGTCCGCTGCGGCTCTGCGACGGCCATCTCTCCCCAACTCTACCGCCGCCGGCACCGGATGGCTCAAGGGATCGACCTGAGTGCCGAAAGAAAACGTATGCCTCCCGATGGCAGCACGGCCTTCATGTTGCGGGGCCTGATCGACAGTGGAGGCCTGCATTCCGTCTACCAGCCGATCGTCGACATCCGGTCGCTCGCGGGCGTCGGCTACGAGGCGCTCGCCCGCGGGCCCGAGGGATCGCCGCTCGCGTCGCCGGCCGAGCTGTTCGGCGCCGCACGGCGCGGCGGCCAGCTGGCGGAGCTCGACCGCGCCTGCCGCGAGGCAGCGATCCAGGGTGCATGGTCGAGTGGGCTCGGCACCGGGGCAGCCCTTTTCGTGAACGTCGAGCCTGACGCGGTCGATGGTGACGAGCTGTTCAGCGACGTCGCGCTCGAAGAGATCCGCGCGAGCCGTCTGCGGGTGTTCGTCGAGGTCACAGAGAGTGCCCTCACGGCACGCCCCGCGGAGCTGCTCGCGACGATCGAGCGCGTGCGCCGCGCGGGCGTCGGAGTCGCGCTCGACGACGTCGGCGCCGACGACCGCTCGCTCGCGCTGATGCCCTTCCTGCGACCCGACGTGGTGAAGCTCGACCTGCGCCTGGTCGAGGACGCGGCGACGGCAAAGGTCGCGCGGACGGTGAATGCGATCAATGCCGAGGCCGAGCGCACCGGCGCTCTTGTCCTGGCGGAGGGCATCGAGACGGACTCACATCTCTTCAGGGCGGCAGCTGTGGGTGCGCAGCTCGGCCAGGGCTGGTTGTTCGGCCTTCCCGGGCCGCTCCCGGTGTCCGTCCCCGAGGCCGTGGACGCGGACATCCCCGTGATCCACCCGGTGCCGAGCCACCATGGCCGGGCGACGCCCTTCACCGTTGTGAGCGAGCAGCGCCCGTGCCGGCGGGGGGACAAGAAGCTGTTGCTGCGACTCTCGCGCCAGCTCGAGGCGCAGGCCGCGGAGATTGGCCACCAAGCCGTCGTCCTGGCGAGTTTTCAGCACCGCCGGTTTTTCACCGAGACGCAGGCCGCCGGGTACCGTGACCTTGCGGAGCGCGTGGCATTCGTCGGGGTGTCCGGCGAAGAGGTCGACGAGCATCCGGCCCCCGGTGTGCGCGGTGCCGACCTCCGTGGTCGATCCGACCTCGCGCGGGAATGGAACGTGCTCGTGGTCGGCCCGCACTTTGCCGGCGGGTTCGTGGCGCGTGACCTCGGCGACGAGGGACCGGACGAGGCGCGGCGCTTCGACTTCGCGATGACGTTCGACCGCGAGCTGGTCTCGGCGGCCTCGGCGATCTTGATGCACCACGTGAGTCCCAGCGCCGACGTTCTGGTCTAGCCTTACCGGCCGTCCAGACTAAAGGGGGATTCCGTTGAGTTACACCGTGACGTTCATCCGCGGAGACGGCACCGGTCCTGAGCTTGCCGAGGCGACCGCGCGCGTCCTCGAGGCGACCGGCGTCGGCTTCGAGTGGGACTGGCAGGACGCGGGGGTGGACGTGTACGAGGAGGAGGGCACGCCCATGCCCGACCGTGTGCTCGAGTCGATCCGCCGCAACAAGCTGGCGATGAAGGCACCGATCACCACCCCGGTGGGCTCCGGATTTCGGTCGGTGAACGTCGCGCTGCGCAAGGACCTGGACCTGTATTGCTGCCTGCGGCCGTGCAAGGCATACGAGGGCGTGCGTACCCGGTTCCCCGAGACCGACATCGTGATCGTGCGTGAGAACCACGAGGACCTGTATGCGGGCATCGAGTTCGAGATGGGCTCGGACGAGGCGAGGCGGCTGCGCGAGGTGGTCAAGGAGATCGCGGGCGCCGAGATCCGCGAAGACGCCGGCATCTCAATCAAGCCGATCTCGGTATACGGGACCACGAGGATCGTGCGATCCGCCTTCGAGTACGCGCAGGAGAACGGGCGCCGCAAGGTGACGGCTGCGCACAAGGCGAACATCATGAAGTTCTCGGACGGGCTGTTCCTGCGGGTGGCACAGGAGGTCGCGCAGGGCTACCCGCAGATCGAGTTCGAGGACCGCATCATCGACAACCTGTGCAATCAGCTCGTGTCACGTCCGGAGGAATACGACGTCGTGGTGCTGCCCAACCTGTACGGCGACATCGTGTCGGACCTGGCCGCCGGGATGATCGGCGGGCTCGGCATGGCCCCGGGCGGAAACATCGGCGATGAATACGCCGTCTTCGAGGCCACGCACGGATCGGCCCCGAAGTACAAGGGTATGAACAAGGTGAATCCGATGGCGCTGATGCTGAGCGGCGTGATGATGCTCCGTCACCTGCGTGAGCACGATGCTGCCAATTTGATGGAGTCGGCGATCGCAGCGATCATCCGCGAAGGTAAATCGGTCACCTACGACATGAAGCCGAGCCGCGACGACCCCACCGCCGTCGGCACGTCAGACGTCGCGGACGCAGTAATAGAGAAAATACAGTCCGGCGTAACGGCGTAACGGCGTAACGGCGTAACGGCGAACGGCGAACGGCGAACGGCGAACGTTACTTCGCGTGAAATCCGCCGTCCCGGCGGCGGACCTTCCGCTCCTTCTGCAGCTCCTGGGTGACCCGGTACAGGTAGTTCTGCCGGATGCCCATGCGGTTGGCGATGTCCGTGACGGTGATGCCGGGGTTCTGCTTGATCAGCTCGAGCGCCTGGTCGCGCCGCGTGCCGCCGCGGCGCCGGCGCGGACGACCGGCGGCCTTGCGAGCCGTCTTGGTGCCGCTTCCGGGCGGGCGCCCCGGCCCACGACGCCCCGGCGGACGCCCCGGCCCGCGCCGTCCGTTGCCCGGCTTCACGCCAGCGAGCGCGTCACGCGCTTGAAGCAGTGTCAGATACTCTTCGTGCGCCGGCTGCAGCTCCCTCAGCCGCGCCTCGATCTGCTGGCGCTGCTTGGTCAAGAAGTCGGTACGGGGCGGCATCAGGTCACCTCAGTAGTTCGTGTGTATCCAAAGTAGATGCACCACCTTTTCACATCTGTTTAGTGCCTGTCACCACGAAAGTGAGGAATCGAACACGATGAGACGCAAGATCACAGTGGTCGGAGCCGGAAATGTCGGAGCCACCACTGCACAGCGATTGGCTGAGCGTGACTACGCGGACGTGGTGCTCGTCGACATCGTGGAGGGCATGCCCCAGGGTAAGGCGCTCGACCTCAATCAGGCCGGTCCGGTGGTCGGCTACGAGCCGAACATAGTCGGCACGAATGGATATGAGGAGACGTCTGGCTCGGACATCGTCGTGATCACGTCCGGCCTGCCGCGCAAGCCGGGGATGAGCCGCGACGACCTGCTGGCCGCGAATCGCGACATCGTCGGCGGAGTGACACGCGAGGTCGCGGAGCGCTCGCCCGACTGCATCATCATCTGCGTCACCAATCCGCTCGACGCGATGTGTCACGTGACCCTCGACGTCTCCGGCTTTCCGCGCCAGCGGGTCGTCGGCATGGCGGGGATCCTCGACTCGGCACGGTTCCGCACGTTCCTCGCCTGGGAGCTGGGCGTCTCGGCTCGTGACGTGACGGGCTTCGTGCTCGGCGGCCACGGCGACACCATGGTCCCGATCGTGAGCTACACGAACGTTGCCGGCATCCCCGTGTCGCAGAAGATCGCCGCGGCCCGCCTCGAGGAGATCGTGCAGCGCACCCGAGACGGCGGAGCCGAGGTCGTGAAGCTGCTGAAGTCCGGTTCCGCGTACTACGCACCCTCCGCGGCTGTCGTGGAGATGGTCGACTCGATCCTGCACGACCAGAAGCGCGTGCTGCCGTGCGCCGCGCTGTGCAACGGCGAGTACGGCATCGACGGGCTCTTCGTGGGCGTCCCCGTGAAGCTCGGCAAGGATGGCATCGAGGAGATCATCGAGATCAAGCTGTCCGGGGACGAGCAGGCCGACCTCCATCGCTCGTCGGAAGCAGTGCGGGAGCTCGTCGACGCGATGGCGGCGCTTGAGCAGAGCTGACGAACGACCGCCCGCGTATCGTGATCGCGCGCTACCTGCCACAGGCGGGCAGCGCGTTGCTGGCGCAGCATTTCGAAGTGGACGAGGGCGGGGCCGAGGCCGTCGCCGAGGCCCTGCGCGCCCGTGTCGCCGGCGCCGCTGCCCTGGTCAGCGATCCGACGGTGCGCGTCGACGGCGCGCTGCTGGACGCTGCCGGCGGGTTGCTGAAGGTGGTCGCGAACTTCGCTGTCGGATACGACAACATCGATGTCGATGCCTGCCAGGAGCGGGGGATCGTCGTCACCAACACGCCGGATGTGCTCACCAACGCGACCGCCGAGCTGACAGTCGGCCTGATGCTCGCGGCGGCACGGCGCCTGGGGGAGGGCGAGCGTTTGCTGCGCGCGGGTAATTGGACGGGCTGGGAGCCCGGGCAGTTACTCGGCCGGGAGCTCTCGGGCAGCGTGGTGGGGATCGTGGGCTTCGGGCGGATCGGCTCGCGCGTCGGGGAGCTGCTGCGCGGCTTCGACGTGACGCTGCTGTGCACGAGCCGGTCGTCCCACCCGGAGGAGGAGTCGCGACTGGGAGCCGAGCGCCTGCCCCTCGACGAGTTGCTGGCGCGTTCGGACTTCGTGACTCTCCACGTTCCGCTGGATCCCGAGACGCATCACCTGATCGACGACGCCGCGCTCGATCGCATGAAGCATGGGGCCGTGCTGGTGAATACCTCCCGCGGCGGGCTGGTGGACAGCACAGCGCTGGCCCGGGCGCTCGAGGACGGCCGGCTGTTCGCGGCCGGCCTCGACGTCTACGACCACGAGCCCGACGTCCCTGACGAGCTCCTGGCGCTGGAGAACGTCGTTCTCACTCCCCACATGGGCTCGGCGACGTCGCGGGCCCGCGACGGCATGGCCGAGCTCGTCGCGCGGAATGTGATCGCGGTGCTCGCAGGACGCGCGCCGCTCACGCCGGTCTACGCGCCCTAGTCGAGCAGGCGCCGTTCCGCGTTGGCCGACCCGTCGAGGGGGTTGATGCGGACGAGGTCGACCGCCAGCGGCTGGAACGAGGGGTGCGCCTGGTAGGTGAGGGCCGCCAGCCCGTACGGCTGGTTCTCGTGGAAGTTCCCGGCGCCTCCTCCGCCGACGGTGCCGCCGTTCAGCACCACGACGCGTTCCGACTCCACCAGCGCCTGCTCGTGCGTATGGCCGGTCAGGAACACCAGCGGCGCCGCCGGCGGGGCCGCGCGCAGCTCCTCGAGCGCCAGGCCGGCAAGCGCGGGCGAGTGCACCATCACCGCGTCGACCCGTCCCACGAGCGGGCGCAGCCAGCGCCAGAATGCGCGCTGCTGCGACTCCGTGACGTCGGGCTCGCGGAGCGCGCGGTAGCCGTCGGCGCGCCGGCGCTCGAACGGATCGCTGTAGCCCGCCACGCGGATGCCTCCCGCACGCACGACCGTGGCTCCGTGTCGCCCGTCGGGCAGCAGCTGCCCGCGCTGTGTCAGCACGATCGCGCCGCGCCGGGCGAGCCCGCGGGACAGGGTGTCGGAGTCGTGGTTGCCCGACACGAACACGAGCGGCCGGCCGGCGCGCGCGACCTCTCTGGTGAGGGCGGCCTCCAGGGGCAGGCCGCTGGTCGTGAGGTCGCCCGCGAAGAACAGCGGCCGGCCCCGGGCGGCGCGCTCGAGCGCCGGCAGCGCGAGCAGGTTGTTGTGCAGGTCCGACGCAAGCGTCAGGCGGGGCAGGGGACGGAGGTCCGGACGCTCGCGTGGGATCGAGATGAGGCGCGCGAGGTTGAGCAGCTGGTCGTCGAGGTCCTGGCTGATGGCGTCCGCTGACCGGGTTGCGTCCTGAGCAGCCCGCAGCGCGACGGGAATCGCCGACCCATTGGCGTAGTACTCGGGGTTCTCGACGGGCTCGCGCGGTGGAAGCAGGAGTCCGACGACGGCCGCCGCGAGCACCGCCGTGCCCGCCGCGCAGGCCAGCTTTGCGGCCACCCCGTACCGCGAGGTCCCCCGCAACGCCAGCGCCACGAGGGCGCCGAGCGCGAGCCCGGCGCCCGCCACCAGCAGCACGAGGCGGCGGATGTACGTCTCGATCGCGTCCCGCGCCTCCAGGCGCAGGCGCTCCACCTCGACCTGGCCGCCGGCGACGCGCCCGATGGCCTGGCTCTCGATCGTCCGCGCCTCGATCCGCAGGCGGGCAGGCAGCCGCACGGCATGGAACCGCGCTCCCCAGTCCACCAGCGGCACGTAGATGTCGAGCGCGCCCCGGTGACCGGGATCGACCCCGAGCCGCACCGTCCCGGTCGAGAGCTCCTGGTCGGAGCGGTAGATGCTGAGAGCGCCGATCGCGCCGGCGAGCGTCGCGAGGACGATCAGCAGGAACGGCCAAGGGCGTAGCCAGGAGCGGCGTGGGAGGAGCCGGCGCATGCCCGGCATCATCGATCACCTGGCATCGCGCGCCCGCCGCTGCCCCAATTCAGAGACGCCATCGACTCACCTAGATGGGTGATTTCCGAGGCCACCCACGCACGGGGTCCGGCTTCTTTCCCGCTCCCTGCGACCGATCCGGACCTTGACCCCGAGCGAACTTCCGGCGATTTGCGTGAAGCGCACGTATGTTCGTCTGGACAACCTCGGGCGGCTCGTCCACCATGGCGCCGGTCATGAACGTGATTACGACTAATGAGCAGCCGGGGGTGGCGAACCCCAGGGGCCTCGATGTGAGCACGGCCCGTGCCAAGGCTGCCAAGACGGGTGCGCGCAGCGCCCGCAAGCCGCGTTGCGAGGACTGCTTCTTTCACCAGAACATGCTCTGCGCGCTGGAGGACAAGAAGCCCTGTCCCACGTTCCGCCCGGCCCACCCGGACGGCCTGCGCCCACCGCGCCAGCTGTCGTTCGTGTTCCGCCAGGGCCGCCGGCCCGACCCCTTCGTGTTCGAGGCGCCGAGCACCTAGCGCCTCAGCCGGGCCCCGGGTCCTGCGGGACTCGGCGCGCGATCCAGCGGCTGCCGGCGGTGTCGGTCAGGCCATGAGCCAGGATCGACGCCAGGATCACGAACGATGCGGCCTCGAATATGAGCGTGTTGTGCGGAACGGCCGAGTTCAGCACGAGCAGCGAGAAGAGCATCGAGGCCACCGCCTTCGGTCCGAACCAGGCGATGAAGAGCTTCACCGGGGGTGCGAGGCGCGTGCCGGCAAGTGACGCGAGCACGGCCGCCGGGCGCGCGACGAACAGCGCAAATGCGATGAAGGCAAAAAGCACGGCGGCGCTGCGCCCCCACTCGGTGTCCACGACAAATGCCCCGAAGAGGAAGAAGGTCGTCACCTGGAACACAGCGCCGACGTTCTCGTTGACGCGGCCGAAGACGTCCGGGACCTCGTGGTCTGCGACGGCGAGGGCCACTCCCGCCACGAACGCCGCGATCAGGCCGTTACCCACCGTGGCGTCCGCCAGACCGTAGGCGAACAGTGCGAGGCCGAGCGCATAGACGCCCTCATAGTTGTGCGCGATACCGCCCGCGGGCAACCGCGCCAGCGCACGTCCCCCGGCAAAGGCCAGGATTACCCCGATTACCGCTCCGGCGACCACCTCGCCGAGCAGGTCCAGCGCCGATTGCGCCGCGTCTCCGCCGGGCGCCGCCAGCACGAGGAAGAACAGGACCAGCGGCAGCGCGAGCCCGTCGTTGAGCCCGGACTCGAGGTTGAGGGTGTGGCGGACAAGCGCGGGCACGCGGCGCATCGTCACCACGCTCGACGTGACGACCGGGTCGGTCGGCGACAGGACCGCTCCCAGCAGGAAGCACTCCGCCCAGCCGAGCTCGGGAAACAGGAGCTTGGCGAAGACGGCCAACAGCGCCATGGTCAAGGGCATCGCGACGATCACGGCGCGTGCCGCCGGCCCCCAGTGCCGGCCGAGCAGCTCGCGCTCGACCAGCAGCCCGTCGGAGAACAGCGTCAGGATCAGCGCGAGCTCGATCGAGTGCTTCACGATCGCCGAGTCGCTTTCGACGGTCACCACGCCGGTACCGGCAAGCGCCATCCCGGCCACGACGGCGAGCACCGAGACGTTCAGCACGCTGGCGCGCAGCCAGCCCGACAGGGCGGCGGCCACGGCCAGCAGGCCGCCGAGCAGCAGCAGACCCTCGGAAAACCCGACGCTCATCGCAAGTCTTGTGTGACGACGGTCACGCTTATCCCATCCCTGTATAAGGAGTGTTAGATTGTCTCGGCATGGCAAGCAGATAGCAGGCTTTTCGCATGGGGGCTAGGGTTATCGCGTGGGCACCGTCACGTACATGTCCCCCCGCGGGCATTACCTAGCCCAGGAAGTTGGGCAGCTAGCCGGAGTATCTGGCCACAAGGTGGGTCAGTGGGCCAATTACGGCTATATCCGGGCTTCTCAGTCGGATGAAGGCGAGTACCCCAAGGTCTACAGCTATCAGGACGTGGCTGAGGCCATGATCGTTCATGAGCTTCTGGAGAAGCATGTGCCTCTCCCGGTCTTGCGGCCAGTGATTGAGGAACTGCGAAACCAGTTGGGTGATTGGCCTTTGCAGCACGCGAGCCTTGAAACCCTTTCGTCCCCGGAAATGCCGCTTGCCTCGCTCTTGGTGCGAGACGGAGAGCAACGCCTGGAGCTTGGCGAACATGGTTGGCAAATGATCGCGGACGCGACCGTTAATCCTGAGCGTGTATCCGTGGAGTTACGTCGAGGCGGATGGGCAGTGCGCCAATTGCCCGACCTCCAACACATCGAAGTTGATCCCGACCTTCTGAGCGGGCGACCGGCGATCAGGGGCACCCGCGTACCGGCATCCCTAGTAGCTGAACTAGCTGCGGTTCGCAATGGAGATGACGTGCTGCGCGAGGATTACGACCTGACGAGGGATCAGATTCAGGATGCCGTTCGATGGTGGCAAGCCACGACTTCGTTTGAGCGGGTAGCCGCCTAACGCTGTGAGCCGTGAGCGGCTCCTGGTCGTAGACGCGGACTTGCCAAAGAGTCTGGCGCGTCAGCTTGTCTCTCGCGGACGTAGAGCGATCGACGCAAGGCAGTTCGGGCGAGGCGTGTTGGACCCCGACTTGCTGAACAAGCTGGCCGAGCTCAACGGCACCGAGGATTGGATGCTGATTTCCGGCGACGACCGAATGCCAGCGGAGCATGGGGACAAGATCCTGAACGCTAAGGCGACCGTGGCGACGATCCTCAACAACTACCCGGAGGGCATGACCGAGCACTTTTGGCGGACTGACGTTGTGCATCGATGGGCACACACAATGCAAAATCAATCGCCGCAGACTGTGCGACGCTACTCGTTCAGCGGCTCGACTGTCTGGACGCCGCGTAAACGGCATCTACGCCAGATAGCCAAGCACGGCTGGATTCCGTGGAGGGCCGAAGATGCAAGACGAGAAGCCGACACCACCACCCCGATCCCCAGCACCCAAGACCGGCTCCCCGGGTTCGCCTAGAGAGCCGACCGAGAAGACGCCCAAGGGTTACGAAGTGCCGATCCCGAAGCGCCGCGATTTCTTCTCCAACCTAAAGAAGCTCGCACCCAAGGCCTCCGGGTCACGCGAGCGTCCCAAGCAATAACTGCCGCCTCTGCGCGGTAGGCCGCTGGACACAATTCTCTGCAAGATTTCGGTCTGGACCGCCCGTCATGGCAGGTCTGGGGTCTGGAGATGCGAACCGTTGCCGTCAATGGCTCCGGTGCGCTACGTCGATACGGGCGTCCTTTATTGCGGCGACAACTACGAACTCCTACAGGAGTTTCCCGACGAGTGCATCGATCTGATCTATCTCGATCCGCCTTTCTTCTCCAACCGCCTCTACGAGGTCATTTGGTCGGAACGACGGCTTGCAGTGGCCCCGGCGCGACGGCTTGAAGTGGCTCCACCTGGCGTCGGTTGTTGGGTTGGGTTGATCTTCCCTGATAGGGGACTGCGGCGGCGTCTCGCGGAGCG
>JBBRDT010000031.1:0-35997 GCA_038203635.1 Solirubrobacterales bacterium | reverse complement strand
CTGGGTGTGGATCTCGGCGCGCCCGCCGTTGCGCTCCATGCGGCCGACGATCGACTCGCGCACCCCGCGCCGGTCCTGGGGGATCGCAGCGGGGTCGAAACCCGGTCCGCGATCTCGGACGAACACGTGCTTGTGGCCGTTCGCGAGCTCTGCGAACACGTCGACGGGGGAGCCGTTGCCGAACTTCGCGGCATTCAGCATCGCCTCGCGGGCAGCCGCGACCACCGCCTCGGCGCCGGAGTCCAGGTCGCAGTCCCCGACGGCCACGACCTCGACGGGCACGCCGCTGCTCTCCTCCACCTCGCCGGCGGCCTGCTCGAGCGCGCCGAGCATGCGACTCGACGCGGAGGTGGGCCGGCCCGAGAGCCACGCGCGCAGCTCACGTTCCTGGCGTCGTGCAAGGCCGGCGACCTCGCGCGGGTCGGACGAGCGCTTCTGCATCAGCGCGAGCGTCTGCAGCACGGAGTCGTGCAGGTGTGCGGCCATCTCGGCACGCTCCTGTGAGCGGATGCGCTCGGCCCGCTCCTCGGACAGGGACCGCACGAGGCGCAGGATCCACGGAGCGAAGATCACCGCGATGACGACGACGACCACCACGACGGCGAGCACGACGTCGCGAGCCGCGCTGAGCGAGTCCGTCGCCTGCAGGAACACGAGCCCCGCGGTGACGACGAGCGCGATGCCGAGCCCCACGCGTGAGACGACGGCCGCGCCGCGGCCGAGCGCGCGCAGATCTTCGGCTGCGTCCGGCTCGGTCGCTTCGGGAGGGGCGACCGGGCCGCTGGTGGCCGACTGGCGCCACAGCAGCGCACCGCCTCCCGCAACCAGCACCAGCGGCCACACGACCGCGTCGGAGAACCAGACGTCCAGCGCGCGCAGGGCAAACAGCGCGGCCAGCAACAGCAGCGCGACGCCGAGCGCGACCTCGACCGACCCGCGCCCGCCACGTGAAGCATGCGGCCTGTCGATCACGCCGGTCGCACCGCCGGCCGGCATGACAAGCCAGCCGAACGCGTAGAGGACAAAACCGGCGCCGCCGGCCGCTGCGGCCGCGACGAACACGATCCTCACGACCAGGGGGTCGAGGTCGAGCCGGTTGGCGATCCCCGCGCAGACACCGGCGATCACACGGCGTTCCTGATCGCGGCGGAGCACGGGCTTGGCGGTCGTCGTGCCGGCCTCGGTGGCCATTCCGGGCCGCATCATCGCAGGGGAGAAGCCGGGTGAAGTGGCGTCAGGCTCGCCGGCCGAGCCCCGCGCCCAGCAGGATGGCGCCGACGACGGCGCACACCATCGGCCCGACGGCGGCGAACCGCAGGTCGAAGACGTCGAGCTGGTCGAGCAGCAGGACCGTCCCGAAGCCGACCAGGGCAAGCCCGGCTACGAGGGAGGCGAGATCGGGGCGGGTCGAGCGGCTCACCCGCGTGCGCCTTCGGTCGCGCACGTGGCGTTGCCGGGCTCGAGGTCCGCATCGCGGAAGGACTCACCCGGAGCCGCGTGCTTCACCTGCAGAAGGCCGATCCCGACGTCACCGTGGACATACAGCACCGGCTTGCCGCGAGGCGCGCTCTGCTGCTCCTCCCAGTCCACGTCGACCCCGCCGCTCTCGCGGTCGAAGATCTGCACGGCGCCGACGCCGACGTCGGCCTGGCTCGCGACGCACAGGTTCTCCGGCACCACGACCACACCCTCACCGATGCCCACATCCAACACGACGTTCTTGCCGTCGGCCGGCAGGCGCACATAGCGAAGGTCGAGAACGAGACTGCCGATGCCGAGCTCGTAGCGGTCACGGATCTGGGCTGCGGATGTCGGGTGGTACTCGCGTTCCCCGATCCCGCCGTCGAAGTCGACGTCCGCCGCCGCGACGAACGCGACCGGCAGCGCCAGCGCGAGGGCGGGCAGTATCAGCCACCGCATGCCGCCCCTGAAGGCGCCCGCGACCAACATCAACCCGGCCGCGATCACCAGACACGCGACGACGGTGCCGCCGCCGACCGCCGCGGCCCACGCGCCGGCGACGAAGATCACGCTGCAGAGCACGATCAGCCCGGCGCCCAGTGCCACCGCTATCACCACGTCCCGGGTGCTTCCCATCGGCCGTTCCCCCGTGACGAGCCACCACACCAGAAATCCCACGAGTGCGATGGCCGCCAGCGGCAGGACGAGCAGTCCGGCGAACAACCCGGCGCCCAGCAGGAGCAGTACGGGAGCGAGCAGGAGCGGGCCCGCGACCAGGACGAGCGCAACGACCGCGAGCACCGTCAGCGCGCCGCTTCGCTCGCGCGGCGGCGCGGCGGCCTGCTGCGCGTCGTCGCCCTCGGGTATGAAGACCCAGGCCGCGAGGTAGAGCAGTCCGCCGAGACCGCCGATCACCAGCGACGCGGCGAAGGCGATGCGGAAGATGACCGGGTCGACGTTGAAGTAGCGGCCCAGCCCGCCGGCCACGCCTGCGATCACACGGTCGCTGCGCGAGCGCGTGATGCGCCGCGGTGCCTGCGGCGCGGCGGTGGGCGCGGGTTCAGGAGTATCGGCCTCCGGCGGTTGCTGCGGTTCGTCGTTCATCGGTCTCCGTTCGTTGGGGCGGTGATCGACTGCAGCCTGACGCGCCAGGGGCTCGGTGCCTATCGGGAATGTCCCCTACGGGGCGGCGTAATCGGCCTTACGGCGTCAGCGCGCGGGGCAAACGGGATGAGTAGGGTGCCGGGCGACAACCGTTAGCCACGAGGAGGCGCAGCATGAGAGTCAAGATGACTATCGCGGTCTTGGCCATGGCGACGCTGGCACTTTCCCTGCCTGCGACGTCGGCCGCGAATCGCACCGTAAAGGTGAAGTCCGGGGAGTCGATCCAAGCCGCGATCGACAACGCCAGGCCCGGCACCACGATCAAGATCGCGGAGGGCACGTACAGCGAGGCCCTTCGCATCGACAAGGACGGGATCGAGCTGGTCGGAGAAGGACGCAAGAAGACGAACCTGGTTCCGGCCGCGGGCGCGCCGACCGACTGTGTCTTTGCTCCCGCCGGAATCTGCGTGACCGACGCCACGGACCCGGACCACGCGGTGAGTGACGTGGAGATCAGCAACCTGTCCGTCAAGGGCTTCGTCTTCGGGATCTTCTACTTCAACACCGAGGACGGTGAGATCACCCGCGTGATCGCATCGGACAACGACGCGTATGGAATCTTCGTCAACGACTCGACCGGGGCAAAGATTTCTCGGAACGTCACGGCGAACGACGGCGAGGCAGGCATCTACGTCGGTGACTCCGCGAACGCGGACGCGACCGTCTGGAAGAACGTCGCCTACGAGAACACGTTCGGTGTCTTCATCCGCGACGCGGCACACGGGAAGGTGCTCGACAACAAGACGTTCTCCAACTGCGCAGGGATCCTGTTCCTGAACACGGACGAGACAACGGGAGGCGGACCCCCTGGCACGCCTCCACCGCCCGTTATCGACGCCAAGGACTGGCTTGCACAGGGCAACCTTGCAGCCGCGAACAACAACACCTGCCCCGGTGACGAAGAGGAGGGGGAGCCGCCCTTCGGCGGAGTCGGGATCGCGGTGTTCTCGGCGATCGACGTGCGCGTGATCGACAATGGCGTGTACGGCAACAAAGTCGCCATAGCTCCGGACCCGAACGGCATTCCGAGTGCCGGCATCCTGGTCGCCGGAGACCCGTCCTTCATACCGGCCAGCGGCGCGAAGGTCGGCTCCAACCAGGCGCTCGGCAACGCCACGGACATCGTCTGGGACGAGCAGGGCAACGGCAACTCGTTCTTCGCGAACGACTGCCTGACCTCGCAGCCTGACGGTCTGTGCGATGACTCGGACCACAGTGGCGACCACCACGGTGACGATGGCGACCACCACGGCGACGGCGGCCACCACAACGGCGGCGACCGTGACCACGGCGACAGCCATCACACGAAGCACCGCAAGCACGACAGCGGCAAGCACAGCAAGCAGAGCAAGCACAAGAAGCACTACAAGCACCACGACGACTAGGCCTGCGCGGCACTGGTCTTCCGAGAGGGGCGGCTTCAGCCGCCCCTCTCTCGTCGGCGCGATCCGGCCTAGGTGCCTCGAGGTTTGGGACTCGTTAGGGTCCGCACGTGCCCACCAAGCTCTACTCCCTCGTCCTCTCGCATCCCTCGCAGGCCGCGCGCCTGATGCTCGAGCGCAAGGGCATCGAACACGAGATCAAGGAGCTCTTTCCCGGGGGTCATCCCGCGCAGCTGCGCCTGGCCGGCTTTCGCGCCGGCACCGTGCCGGGCCTGAAGATCGACGGGCGGCGGGTGCAGGGGTCGCTGAACATCTCCCGCGCACTCGACGAGCTGCAGGCCGAGCCGCGCCTGTTTCCCGCCGACGCCGAGCAGCGCCGTGCCGTCGAGCAGGCGGAGGCGTGGGGGGAGGGCGAGCTGCAGCCGGTGCCGCGGCGCATCTTCCGCTGGGGCGCCTCGCGGCGCCAGAGCATGCGCGTGTGGATGGCCCGCGACATGGGAATGCCCGCGCCGAACGTGATGGCGCGGGTCCAGAAGCCGCTCGCGCATGCGTTTGCGCGCATGGCGGGAGTGTCCGACGAGCAGATCCGCACGGACATCGCGACGCTTCCGTCGCAGCTCGACCACGTCGATCGGTTGATCGCCGACGGAGTCATCGGCGGTGACGAGCCCAACGCAGCCGATTTTCAGATTGCGACGACCGTGCGCGTGTTCCTCGCCTACGAGGACCTCCGCGCGCTGGTCGAAGGACGGCCGGCCGGCGATCTCGCGATGCGCCTGCTGCCCCGGTATCCGGGGCCGGTCCCGCCGTTCCTGCCCGAAGAGTGGCTCGCCCCGGGGTGAGCCGTGCCGTCGCCGGCGCCGTCGCCGGCGCCGTTGCGGCCACCGGCTGGGCCATCCAGCAGCCGCTCGACAAGCGCGTGTTCGGCACGCGCTACGACGACGTGGAGCTGCTCGGGAAGCTCGTCACGCAAGGGCCCGCGTGGCGGGTTGCAGGGCTCGCGATTCACGCCGGCAACGGGGCCGTGTTCGGCGCGACCTACGCCCTGCTGCGACCGCGGCTGCCCGGCCCGCCGCCGGCGAGCGCCATCGCGATGGCGATGGTGGAGCACTTCGCCTTCTGGCCGCTGGGGCGGCTGATCGATCGCCACCACCCGGCGCGGCGTGAGCTCGAAGGGCTGCGGGGCAACGGCCGCGCGCTCGCCGCCGCAACCTGGCGTCACGCGCTTTTCGGCGTGCTGCTCGGCACGATCGAGCAAAGACTCAACGGCAGTACCATCCCTGCCACGTCAGTTCCATCATGAGACCGGGAGGCCGCCGCACATGAGCAACCGCACGTTCGTCATCGGAGTCGGGATGACCAAGTTCGAGAAGCCAGGCTCGCGCGAATGGGACTACCCCGACATGGCGTACGAGGCGGGCACGAAGGCGCTCGAGGACGCAGGGGTCCCCTACGACCGCGTCGAGCAGGCCTTCGTCGGCTACTGCTACGGCGAGTCCACATCCGGCCAGCGGGCCGTCTACGGGCTCGGCCTGACCGGGATCCCGGTCGTGAACGTGAACAACAACTGCTCGACCGGGTCATCGGCGTTGTACATGGCGCGCCAGGCCGTGCGCGGCGGCCTCGCCGACTGCGCGCTCGCGCTCGGCTTCGAGAAAATGGAAAAAGGGTCCTTGGGCGTCAAGTACACGGACCGCACGAACCCCATCGACAAGCACCTGATGGCGATGTTCGAGGTGCGTGAGCCGGAGCAGTCCCCGTTCGCGCCGCAGATGTTCGGCAACGCCGGGCGCGAGCACATGGAGCGCTACGGCTCCGAGCCGGACCACTACGCGTGGATCGGCTGGAAGAACCACAAGCACTCGGTCAACAACCCGTACGCGCAGTTCCAGGACGAGTACACCCTGGAGGACATAAAGGCGGCCAAGATGATCCACGAGCCGCTCACAAAGCTGCAGTGCTCGCCGACCTCCGACGGCTCCGCGTGCGCGATCGTCGCGAGCGAGCGGTTGGTCGACGAGCTCGACCTCTGGGACCGCGCCGTAGAGATCGCGGGCCAGGCGATGGTGACCGACATGCCGTCGACGTTCGACGAGCGCAGCTCGATCAAGATCGTCGGCTACGACATGTCCAAGAAGGCCGCCGACCAGGCCTACGAGCAGGCGGGCGTGGGGCCGGACGACGTGGACGTCGTCGAGCTGCACGACTGCTTCTCGGCCAACGAGCTGATCACCTACGAGGCGCTCGGCCTGGCCGAGGAGGGCGAGGGCCACAAGCTCGTCGACAACGAGGACACCACATACGGCGGGCGCTGGGTCGTGAACCCGTCCGGCGGCCTGATCTCCAAGGGGCACCCGCTCGGCGCCACGGGCCTCGCGCAGTGCTCAGAGCTGACGTGGCAGCTGCGCGGGGACGCGGACAAGCGCCAGGTGGACGGCGCGAAGGTCGGCCTCCAGCACAACATCGGGCTGGGCGGCGCGGCCGTCGTGTCCGTCTACAAGCCTGCGGCCTAGCCGGTATCAGGCCGGGCCTGGGGTCCCCTCCGGGGTCTGCGGCGTTGCCTGGAAGAGCAGGAAGCTCACGGCAAGGAACCACACGGCGATCAGGGCCATCGGGAAGAAGAAGATCGAGCCGATTGCAAGGATCCCGATCACGACGCCGGCCCAACCCGCCCACGCAGGTACGACCCCCGCGCGCATGATCGCGAGCGAGACGGCGATGATCAACGCCGCCGCGCCGACGCCGCCTGTCGCATGGAGCACATAACCGGCATCGCGCGCCGCATGGATCAGCTCGGGAAAGACCTGGTCGCGGTAGGTGTCGTCGCTCATGGTCTGGATTCCCGTCTCGAGCCCGATGCCGGCCAGGGCCAGCGCCGCGTAGACGGTGCCGCCGATCGTCGCGAGGTTGATCAGCAGACCCTCGGCTTCGATGCGGCGCATGAACTCGCGCACCGCGCTCAGGAACCAGAGAAAGAAGAAGAGTCCGAGGATGGCCAGGCCCCAACCGAGCGCGATCTGGTCGCGATTGCCCGAGTCGCTGTAGTAGGCGATGACCTTCGCGGGCGGAGCGTCGAAATCCGGGACGCCGCTGTCCTTCACGACGACGCCGACGATGAACAAGACGACGTACGCGACACCTCCAAGCGCCGCCCAGCGAGCAAGTCCGGACTGCCTTCTCCCGGCTGTAGTGCTCATCGCGTGCCCTCCCTTCGTCAGGTACCGACAGTCGGCGCAAATCTATCGCGTCTCGCTGTCCGGGGCCGGTCGGCCGAGGGCTACCGCGGGCGGAAGGCCGGCGCCGGGCGCGCGGCGCAGCTCGCACGGCTCGAGCTCTGAGCATCCGGGATGGGCTATGCATGAGGCGGGTGTGTTGCACGCACCCCCGCCGGTGTCCACGAATCCCGACGCCAGGTACAGGTAGTCCTCGCCGTCGACGGCACCGGCGATGTTCGTGCGCCAGATGAAGTCTGTCGGCAACGGCGGGATGCGGGCCTCCTCCTGCTTCTCGCCCATGAACGAGTAGCGGCGTACCAGCGCTTCGGTCTTGTCACCCTCGAAGGAGGCGAGCCACACCACGCGGACCTGCTCGTCGAACTGCGGCGCGATGAACTCCCGCCCCTGCAGCTCGCCGGAGTGACCGCGGTCGAGGCGGTGCTTGGCGGTCCTGCCCGTGTTGCGCATGACATCCAGGTAGACGGACGAGAGCGGCCGCGGATCGGTCGAATCCCAGCCGAAGGCAAGGCGGCGCGTCGCAAGATCGAGGGCGGTGGGGCCCGGGCCAGTGCGCGGGCCGCCGGGGAGGCGGCGCGTGTGACCGCGGCGGCCCTGAGAGGTGAACAGCGAGTTGGGTCGCACGTATAGGAACGCTCGCCGCCCGGCACGGCCCTTGCGCCGCTCGAACACGCGCGCGAACGCGATGCGGTCGGTCCAGACGGTCGGCAAGAACTCGGAGGCCCCGCGCGAGCTGGCGAACCGCACGAGGACCTCCTTGCCCTGCTCGAAGGAATATAGGTACAGGTCGCAGCCACGCCCCAGGCGCCATTCGGGGAGCTGGGCGATCCCGCCGCGTCCCCGGTTGCGCATAGGCGGGTCGTGGCGGCAACGCGAATAGGCGGCCACCGGCTTGCCGTCGGCGTCCGGGCCGAGGTCGAGGTCGAACGGCACGGAGCGGGGCTCGACCGGGAGGCGCGAGGTCATGCCGTTCACGCGCTGGGTCAGGAAGTAGCGCTTGGCGGCCGGGTCGTAGTCGCTCCACACGATGCGGCCGTCGAGGGCGCTGATCGTGGTCGGCCGGGCGACGGTCGCGATCAGCTCGTCGGCAGCGGCCGGCGCCGCAGCCAGGACCAGGTAGGTAAGGGTGAGGAGCGCGACTGTGGCGATCGGTGTGCGGCGCATCTGACTACTCCAACACGTTTGGCAGGCAATGGATGCTGCGGCCGCATAGGATCACGCCCGTGGGGGGAATCACGCCGAACCTGGAGCAGTTCCAGCAGCTGGCGACCTCGGCCGGTACGGGGCCGGTGGTGATGATCAACCTGCTGAAGTTCCGCGGCGCGAACGGGGCAGGGGAGACTCCGGGCGTCGAGGAGTACCGGCGCTACGGCGACAAGGCTCTGGAGTTGATCGAGGAACAGGGCGGTCGCCTGTTGTGGGCGGGGACCGGCGACCAGGTTCTGATCGGCGACGCCGAGCAGGACTGGGACGCGGTGCTGCTGGTCGAGTATCCCTCGCGCGCCGCCTTCATCGAGATGGTCTCGAGCCCCGAATACCTCGCGGCCCACGAGTACCGCGAGCGCGCGCTGGAGCGCACGGTCGTGATCGCCTGCACCCCCGCGCCCTTCGACACACCGCTCGGCACGAACCCGTAGCGCCTGACCCACACCGGTAACGCGTCGGCGGCGACGCTATCCGGGTGGGCCAGGTAAGTCGCGCATACCGCAACAAAGATGGCCCACCCGCCGTGGGGGCCGCGATGGCGGAGCTTGCCGGCCGGCAGCACGGCGTGGTTTCGGTGGGCCAGCTGCACGCGCTCGGGCTCGACCGTCACGCGATTCGGCGGCGGGCGGTCTCGGGGAACCTGCACCGCGTGCATCGTGGGGTCTATACCGTCGGCCATCGATCGCTGACCACGCGAGGGCAGTATCTGACCGCGGTGCTCGCGTGCGGCGCTCAGCCACCGGTCGGCGGCTGACGTCTGGGGCCTGCGCCGGAGTCTCGCGCGCATCGAGGTGACTGTCCCGCGTGGTCAGGCCGGGCCGCGGGAGCTTGTGATCCACCGCTCGAGGGCGCTCGCGACTGACGACGTCACCGACGTCGACGGGATCCCGGTCACGAGCGTTGCCCGCACGCTGCTTGATCTCGCCACGGCGCTCTCCTCACGTGACCTGGAGTACGCACTCGACCGCGCGGAGCGTCTGGAGCTGTTTGACGTCGCTGCGGTAGAGGACGTGATCGCCCGCGCGCGCGGGCGGCATGGGACCAAGGCACTGCGTGTCGCGATCGCAGGCTGGCGACCGTCGGACACGCGCAGTGAGCTCGAGGCTCGGCACCTGGAGTTGGTGTCGGGCTCAGGTCTGCCGCTGCCGCAGGTGAACGTCGTGCTGCGGGGCGAGCTCCACGAGCACGCGGTCGATGCCTACTGGCCGGCGTCGAAACTCGTGGTCCAGCTCGATGGGTTCGCCTACCACCGCACGCGCCGGGATCGGGAGCGCGACGCCACGACCGATGCCGACTTGGAGCTGGCCCGTTATCGGGTCCTGCGACTGACCTGGGACGACATCATGGTGCACGCGAAACGAACGGTGCGGCGGATACGGGCCCTTCAGGACCGAGCCGCAGCGGTGGACGGCCGGCGCAGTTGCGGGCGTACCAGCGGCGGCCATGGGCGCGCTGGTAGGACCACGTGAGCGCGCCGATCGGTCCGCGGTCGTGCAGCCAGTAGCGGTCGGGCACGGGGTCGAGGGGCGCGGACCTGGCGAGCTCGACGTCGGCGATCGCCACGCCTGAGCCCTGAGCGGCTTCGCGTCGCGCGAGCACCCGGCCGGCGGCATCGCAGACGAGCGCGCCGCCCTGGTAGTGGCCGCGGTACGTGAACGGCAGTCCGGGCATCCGGCACTCCACCGACCCGCTGTGGGCGGCGTGCACCACCGGCGCCCCGACGAGCCGTGCGAACGCCGGCGCGACGGCCGCCGCCGTGCGCGCGTTGGACTCCTCCATCCGCTCCATGACGCCGCGCGGCGGCCACCCCGGGACGCTCCACCAGCACGAGCCGCCTACCACCACGTCCACCTTTCCCCGCAGGCGCCGGGCGGTCTGCGAGCGCATCAGCTCCCAGCACAGGGCGACGCCGGCATCGTGGCCGTTCACCGCAAGCAGCCCGTCGTCGGTCCCGCCCACGTAGAAGCAGTTCTCCCACATCGTCGGCAGGTCCTTGTCGTGGCGCCCGGCGAGGCCGTCCGGCGAGGCCAGGAAGAACGAGTTCCGCGCATGCCCATCGGCGTCACGGCACAGGAACGAGCCGCCCACCACCGCCCGGTGGCGGTGCGCCAGGTCGAGCAGCAGCTGTGTCGCCGCGCCATCCGGCGCCAAAGCGGCGCCCGCGAGCTCGGGCACGAACGCGACGCCGGTCGTGAAGAACTCCGGCAGCACGATCCATTCGGCACCTGCCGCGCCCGCCTCGTCGGCGAGCCGCTCACACGCGTCCAGGTTGGCCGCCACGTCGCCGACGGCGGTCTCGAGCTGGATCGCGGCCACCCGCGTCATCTGGGGATCACCGCCCGATCCTCTCACAGCCCGTGGTGGGGCCACTCGGGAGTCAGGTCCCCTCTCTTGAACGCCCCGGCGCCGATCGTGTGGCTGTCCTTGCGCATGAACATGGAGATCGTCTGCTCGGCCTCGATGCGCAGCCGCTCCTCCAGCGTGCGCCCGATTCCGCGGACGACCGACTCCTTGTCGGAGCGGATCGCGCCCTGCGGCAGCGCGGCGAGCTCGAGCGCCTGGCCGCGCGGCACCACCTCGTTCACGAGCCCGATCCGCTCGGCCTCGTGCACGTCGATGCGACGTCCGGTGATGATCAGCTCCATCGCCTTCGCGAACCCGACCACCAGCGGCAGCCTCACCGTCATGCCGTCACCGCCGACGATGTTCCAGCGCCGCTCGAGCGCCCCGAACTCGGCGTTCTCGGCCCCGATGCGGATGTCGGCCAGCAAAGCCGTCTCTAAGCCCGCGGCGAACGCGTACCCGTTGACGGCCGCGATCACCGGCTTGAAGACATCGATGCGGCGGGTGTAGCCGCACTCGCCCGGCGAGTTGTAGAGGGAGCGACGGAACTCCTCGTAGTCGGGTGCCTCCGTCAGCGACGCGGCGTCCGCGAGGTCCCACCCCGCACAGAACGTCGTCTCGCCTGCGCCGGTGATCACCAGAACGAACGCGTCGTCGTCGTCGCGGAAGCGCTGCCACGCGTGGTGCAGCTCGCTGTTCATTGTGCGGTTGACCGCGTTGTGCTGGCCGGGGCGGTTGTACGTGAGCGTCACGACGTGGTCGTGCTGCTCGTAGATCAGGGTCTCGTAGTCCAAGTGGCCTCCTTCGGTAGCAGCCTGACCCTTTCACAAGGAAAGAAAGCGGGGCCGGTCGCCGTCGCCTATCTTGGAATTCGGTATTCCGGGCGCCCCGCGCCCGCAGGGGGAACTGTGGATTCTTGGCCGACACCGGTGGCTCGCTGCCGCATGCTGATCGCTGCACTGATCGTGCTGGCGCTGACCCTGCCCGCAGCAGCAGGCGCCGTCACGCTACCGGCCGGCTTCCAGGAGACGACCGCCTTCAGCGGGCTCGACCAGCCCATGGCCGTCGAGTTCGCCGCGAACGGGCGCGTCTTCGTGGCCGAGAAGAGCGGTCGCATCAAGGTGTTCGACAACCTCTCGGACACCACGCCGACGCTGTTTGCCGATCTGCGGACGCAGGTCCACGACTACTGGGACCGCGGCGTGGAGGGAATGGTGCTCGACCCCAACTTCCCGACCCGGCCCTACGTTTATCTCTACTACGTGCACGACGCCGCGATCGGCGGCACGGCGCCGCGGTGGGGCGACACGTGTCCCGACCCGCCCGGCGGCACCGGCGACGGCTGCGTGGTCAGCGCTCGCGTGTCGAGGCTGACCGCCAACGGCAACGTGATGACGGGCTCGGAGCAGGTGCTCGTCGAGGACTACTGCATGCAGTACCCGAGTCACGCGGGCGGCGGGATGGGCTTCGGCGCCGACGGATACCTGTACGTGACCGGCGGCGAGGGCGCGGCATGGCACTTCAACGACTACGGGCAGGACGGGAACCCGGTCAACCCGTGCGGCGACCCTCCGGGCGGGCCGGGCACGGCGCTCACGCCGCCGACGGCGGAGGGCGGGCGGCTGCGCGCGCAGGACATGCGCACGACCTCGGATCCGGCGGGCCTGAACGGGTCGCTGATCCGGATCGACCCGAACACCGGCCTGGGAGTGGCCGGCAACCCCTTCATCTCGAGCTCCGATCTGAAGGCCCGCCGCATCATCGCCTACGGCTTCCGGAATCCGTTCCGGCTGGCGATGCGCCCCGGGACCAGCGAGGCGTGGGTCGGGGATGTCGGCAACGCGCACTGGGAGGAGATCGACCGCCACACCAACCCGAACGGCCCGGCCGGCAACTACGGCTGGCCGTGCTACGAGGGCGGCCTCAACTCGAGCGGCGTACCGGCCTCGAACAAGTTCGGCAGCTTCGACTCGCTGAACCTCGACATCTGCGAGAACCTCTACGCTCAGAGTGGCGCGGTCACCGCCCCCTACTGGGCCTACGACCACAACACTGCGATCGTCGCCGGCGAGAACTGTCCCAACTCCGGCAACGCGATCGCCGGGCTCGCCTTCTACCCGACCAGCGGCGGCTCGTTCCCGGCGGCCTACGCCGGCGCACTGTTCTTTGCCGACAACGCGCGCAACTGCATCTGGGCGCTGCGGGCGGGGGCGAACGGCCTGCCCGACCCGAGCCAGCGCGTGATCTTCGCCCAGGACGCGAGCTACCCGGTCGATCTCAAGGTCGGCCCCGGCGGCGACCTGTACTACGTCGACATCGGCACCGGCGCGATCCGCCGCATCCGCGCCACCGCTTCCGCGAACGCCGCACCGAACGGCCTCGCGGCCGCCGACCCGAAGTACGGCGCTCTGCCGCTCGAGGTCAACTTCGACGCCACGGGCTCGATGGACCCGAACACGTCGGACACGCTCACCTACGCCTGGGACTTCGACGGCAACGGCACGACGGACTCGACCGCGGCCAAGCCGACCCACACCTACACTGCGGCGGGCAACTTCACGGCCAAGCTCACGGTCCGTGACCAGGGCGGCCTGAGCGACACGGACACGGTCGCGATCGGCGCCGGGAACACGCCTCCCACCGTCACGATCGACACGCCCGTCAGCACCGACCGCTGGAGCGTGGGGGACCTGATCGCTTTCTCCGGCCATGCGACCGACGAGCAGCAGGGCACGCTCGCCACGACGTCCCTCTCCTGGTCGCTGGCGATGCGCCACTGCACGACTCCCAACGCGTGCCACTCGCACCAGATCCAGGACTACCCGGATGTGGCGGGCGAGTCGTTCAACGCGCCGGATCACGAATACCCCTCTCACCTGGAGCTCACCGTCACGGCCACCGATGCCGGCGGCCTCTCCGACACGAAGACCCTCCGGCTCGACCCGAATACCGTCAACCTCACGCTTGCCTCGGAGCCGGCGGGCGCAGCAGTGACCTTCAACAGCGAGTCGGGGGTGGCGCCTCTCACACACGAGGTGATCGCGCGGTCGCAAAACTCGGTCGGCGCGACGAACCCGCAGTCGATCGCGGGCCAGAACCACGTGTTCCAGTCCTGGTCCGACGCAGGCGCGGCAAGCCACGATGTGACCGCACCCGACGCCGACGCGACGCTCACCGCCCGGCTCGAGCCCGTGACCACCGTCACCTTCTCCCCCCAGGCCGACGCGCGCGTGGAGGAGGCGAACGCGTCAAAGAACTTCGCAACCTCGTATCTGCGCACGGTGGCGGCAGCCAACCCGGACATGGAGAGCTATCTGCGCTTCCAGGTGTCGGGGGTCGCCGGCACGGTGCAGAGCGCCAAGCTGCGCCTCTACGACACCGACAACTCGACCGTCGACGGCCCGGCCGCGTACGGCACCTCGAGCTCCTGGACGGAGACCGCGATCAAGTGGTCAAACAGGCCGGCGCGGACCTCAGGGCCGATCGCCGGCAAGGGCACGATCGCGGCCGGCTCCTTCGCCGATTGGGACGTCACCGCGCTGGTCTCCGGCAACGGCGCGTCCTCGTTCGTGCTCGCGACGACCGGCGCCGACGGAGCCAACTTCGCCTCGCGGGAGCACGCGACGTCGAGCCAGCGCCCGCAGCTGATCGTGACCTTCACGCCCGTGAGCGACTCGGGACCGCCGACCGCGCCGGCCGGCCTGACGGCGCAGGCGACCGGTCCCACCCAGGCCGGCCTTTCGTGGAGCGCCGCCAATGACGACATCGGCGTGACGGGCTACGAGGTCTACCGGGACGGCGCGCTCGTCGCCACGCTCGGGAACGTGACCTCCTTCGCCGACACGGGCCTGTCGCCGTCGACGACCTATTCCTACGTGGTCCGCGCGCTCGACGCGGCCGGCAACCGATCCGCCCCCAGCGACCCCGCGAACGTGATCACTCCGGCGTCGCCCGCCGTGACGACGGTCACCTTCTCGCCGGATGCGGACGCCCGCGTGCAGGAGGGGAACGCGTCCACCAACTACGGCAAGGCGAGCTACGTGCGCACGGACGGGGCTTCGAACCCCGACGTGGAGAGCTACCTGCGGTTCCAGCTGTCGGGTATCGCCGGCCAGGTGACCAGCGCCAGGCTGCGGCTCTACGACACGAACAACGCGACGGTCGACGGACCCGCCGCCTACCGGACGTCGACCTCCTGGACCGAAACCGCGATCAACTGGTCGAACCGTCCCGCGCGCACCTCCGCAGCTCAGGACGACAAGGGCGCAATCGCTGCCGGCTCCACGGCGGAGTGGAACGTCACGCCGCTTGTGACCGGGAACGGAGCCGTTGCGTTCACCCTCGCGACGACGTCCAACGACGGCGCGAACTTCGCGGCCCGGGAGGACTCCACCAGCTCGCGGCGACCGCAGCTGGTCGTGACTTTCGGCGGCTGATCCACCGCCTTCGCCAATTGGTGTGGCGCGGTTCCCGAGTCGTGTGTACGGTGGCTGAACTGGACCGTCGCGCCCCTCGCGGCAGAAATGGACTTCGCCGGACGGCAAGGAGAGCCATGTTTCACGCATTTCCCGCCCCCCGTTGCTTCACCCAGCTTGCACGCCTGAACATGGTGCGAGTGCTCATCGCGCTGGCCGCCCTCGCCGGCCTCGCCGCTGCACTCCCGAGCACCGCCTCCGCCGTCAACCTCCAGCCCGGCTTCGAGTCTTCCGCCGCGTTCTCCGGCCTGACTCAGCCGATCGCCGTCCAGTTCTCGCAGGACGGGCGGGTGTTCGTCGCCGAGAAGAGCGGCCTCATCAAGGTCTTCGATGGGCTCGGTGACACGACCCCCACAACCTTTGCCGACCTCCGCACGCAGGTCCACAACTACTGGGACCGCGGCGTCGAGGGCCTGGCCCTCCACCCGAACTTCCCCGCCGTTCCGTACGTCTACGTCTACTACGTGCACGATGCGCCGATCGGCGGCACCGCGCCCACGTTCGGCCAGCCGAACGTCACGTCCGACGACTGCCCGAATCCTCCGGGAGGCACCGTCGACGGCTGCGTCGTGAGCGGCCGCATCTCGAGGCTGACCGCTGCGGGCAACCAGATGACCGGGCCCGAGCACGTGCTCGTCGAGGACTGGTGCCAGCAGTACCCCAGCCACGCGGGTGGTGGCATGGGATTCGGCGCGGACGGCTACCTCTACTTCACGGGCGGCGAGGGTGCCGCCTGGCACTTCTCCGACTACGGCCAGGACGGCGACCCGCTCAACCCTTGCGGTGACCCGCCCGGCGGCGCAGGCGCGACACAGGCTCCTCCGTACGCCCAGGGTGGCCGGCTGCGCGCACAGGACCTGCGCACCCCCGGCGACCCGGTAGGGCTCAGCGGCTCGCTGATCCGGATCGACCCGATCACGGGCGACGCCGCGCCGGGCAACCCGCTGGCCGGTAACTCCGACCCCAACGCGCGCCGCATCCTCGCCTACGGCCTGCGTAACCCGTTCCGCCTGGCGATGCGCCCCGGCACGAACGAGGCGTTCATCGCCGACGTGGGCGGCGGCTACTGGGAGGAGATCAACAAGGTCAACGGCGGGACCGATCCCGTCCGCAACTTCGGCTGGCCGTGCTACGAGGGCGGTACCCACGGGTACGACGGCTCCGTCTACGCAAAGAAGCTTCCGTCGTGGGACGCGCTCAACCTCGACATCTGCGAGAACCTGTACGCGGACGGTACCGCCGCGGCTCCTTACTGGTCCTACGAGCACGACGTGCCGCTCACGCCCCAGGACAACTGCGACCCGGGCGGAAACTCCATCTCGGGCATCGAGTTCTATCCGCAGACCGGCGGCGTGTTCCCGGCATCCTTCGGCGGCGCGCTCTTCTTCGCCGACTACTCACGCGAGTGCATGTGGGTGATGAAGAAGGGGGCCAACGGCCTGCCGGACCCGCACAACATCGAGATGTTCGCCAACCTCGGCATCTACCCGGTCGACCTGAAGGTCGGCCCGGGCGGGGACCTGTTCTTCGTCGACATCGCGTTCGGCCAGATCCGCCGGATCACCTACACGGGCGACGACAACCGCGCCCCGACCGCACGCGCGGAGGCTGCGCCCAGCTATGGCGAGGCACCGCTCGAGGTCGGGTTCGACGCCTCGGCCTCCACCGACCCGGATGCGGGGGACACGCTCACCTACGAGTGGGACCTCGACGGTGACGGCGAGTTCGAGACCACCGAGGAGCACCCGCGGGTCACCTACCCGGCCGGGAGCCACGAGGTCACCCTGAGGGTCACCGACTCCCACGGCGCCCACCACAGCGACACGATCACGATCAACTCCGGTGAGACACCTCCGCAGGTCTCCATCGACTCGCCTTCCGAGTCGCACAAGTGGCACGTCGGTGAGACGATCAACTTCGCAGGCTCCGCTACGGACGACCAGGACGGCGCGCTGCCGGCCTCCGCGCTCTCGTGGAAGCTGATCCTGAACCACTGCGTGACCGTGGACGCCTGCCACTCCCACCCGATACAGGACTTCGACGGCGTCTCCAGCGGCTACTTCACCGGGCCCGATCACGGGTACCCGTCGCACCTGGTGCTCCAGGTGACGGCCACCGACTCGAAGGGTTTGAAGGACACGAAGTCGATCCGGCTCGACCCGCAGACGGCCAACCTCATCGTGAGGTCCGCCCCTGCAGGCCTGAACGTGAGCGTCGACGAGAAGTCGGGACCGGGCCCACTCATCCATGAGGCGATCGTGGGCGCCACCACGACGATCGCCGCCGAGACGCCGCAGACCGCGGGCTCCACCTACTACGGGTTTGGCTCGTGGTCGGACGGCAAGGCGCAAAGCCACGAGGTGACCGTGCCGTCGACCGACAGCACGTACACCGCGACGTTCGACCAGCTCACCAAGCTCACGTTCCTGCCGGCTGCGGACGCGCGGATCGAGGAGGCAAATCCGAACACCAACTACGGGACGGCGACGAAGCTGCGCATGGACATGGTCACAGGCGCGAACGTCGAGAGCTATCTGCGCTTCAACGTGACCGGTGTCACGGGGAACGTCGAGAGCGCGCGGCTGAGGCTCTCGGCGACCACCGAGACCGTCGACGGCCCCGCATTGCGCTCGGCCGGCACCAGCTGGACCGAGACCGGGCTCAATTGGTCCAACAAGCCCAGTGTGGGAAGCACCATCATCGACGACCGCGCCGCCATTCCCGCGAACACGTACATCGAATACAACGTGAAGCCGCTCGTGACCGGTGACGGCCCAGTGGCCTTCGCGCTGCTGCCGACGTCGAGCGACGGCATCGACTTCGCTTCGAAGGAATTCGCCGACGCGGCGCGCAAGCCCGTGCTCGAGATGCTCGTCCAGTCCGCGGACCACACTGCACCGACGGCACCAGCCGATGTGGCTGCGCAGGCCATCGACGCCCGCCGCGTGGACCTATCGTGGACGCCCGCGACGGACAACCGCGGGGTCACCAACTACGAGATCTATCGTGACGGCTCACTGCTGGCGACGACGGGCAACGTGACGAGCTTCTCGGACACGACCGTCCAGCCGCAGACGACGTACGCGTACACGGTGAAGGCGCTCGACGCCGCGGGCAATCGCTCGCCCGTGAGCAACTCGGCAAGCGCGACGACGCCCCAGGCGCCGTTGACCACGCTGACGTTCACCCCGGTCGCGGACACGCGCGTCGAGGACGGTTCGCCCAACGCCAACTTCGGTTCCTCCGTAAAGCTGCAGTCGGGCGGCGGCGTACCGAGGCGCGAGAGCTATCTGCGCTTCCAGCTCGCCGGCATCACGGGCTCCGTGGTCGCGGCGAACCTGAAGATGACGTCCACCACCGACGGCAGCAAGGACGGTCCCGCGCTCTACGGCTCTGGTGGGGGCTGGAACGAGACCGAGCTGGCCTGGACCAACCGGCCGAGTCACTCCGCGCAGGCTGCCGACGACATCGCCGCCATCCCGAAGGGCACCATTGCCAACTACAACGCCAAGTCGCTCGTGAACGGCAACGGCCTGGTGAACATGGCGTTGATCTCGACCTACAACGACAACGTGGACTTCGGATCGCGCGAAGCTCCGGACACCGCTGTGCGACCGCAGCTGACCGTGACGTTCGACGCATCCACCAACGACGCCGTTCCGCCTTCGGCACCGGGCACGGTCACCGCAGACGCGCCGGGCGCTCACCAGGTGAACCTGTCATGGGGCGCGGCAACCGACAACATCGGCGTGACCGGGTACGAGATCTCCCGTGACGGCAGCCCGATCGCGACGGTTGGCGCGGTGACGAGCTACGCGGACTCGACGGTCGGCCCGCTCACCCATTACGACTACGTCGTGAAGGCGCTGGACGCCGCGGGCAATCGCTCGGGCGCCAGCAACACGGCGGGCGTCGACACGCCGGCTCCGCCGAGCACAACCACCGCGAACTTCTACGTGACCGCGGACGCGCGACTCGAGGAGGGTGCCCCGGACACGAACTTCGGCACCGCGACCAAGCTCCGCGCGACCAACTCCGTACCGAAGTTCGAGACGTACTTCAAGTTCAACCTCGCTGGGATCACCGGCAACGTGCAGTCCGCAAAGCTGCATGTCTGGGACTGGAACGACGCAACGAACAACGGCCCGGCTGTGTATCAGGCAGGCAACTCCTGGACCGAGAGCGGCATCACCTGGACGAACCGCACGGCTCGCATCGCGGGACCGTCCGACAACAAGGTCGCGATCCCCGTGGAGACATGGGTCGAGTACGACGTGACCCCGCTCGTCGCGGGCAACGGAGAGGTCAGCCTCGTTCTGGTCGGAGACTCCACGGACGGCGCGAACTTCGCCTCCAAGGAGTACAACGACCCCAGCAAGAGAGCGATGCTCGAGGTGACGTACGGTGGCTAGTAGAGAAGACGTCAAAGGCTGCCTTCGACGTCGATCACGCTGGACACGCCGCCCCTGAGGCGGAACCCGCCGAGCTTCTCCAGCAGGCCGCGCATCTCGTGATTCTCCGCCAGCAGGACGGCGGTGAAGCGCTTCACCCCTTCCTGCCGGGCGCGGTCCGACAGCCGTCTGATGAGCTCTGTCCCGACGCCGCGCCGCTGCCAGTCGTCGACAACGGTGATGGCGAACTCTGCTGCCGCAGGGTCCGTTGCGGATCGCACGTAGCGCGCGACGCCGACGGGCTCCCCCGTCTGCTCGTCGAAGGCGATCAGCGCCTCGTGGTCGTGGTGGTCCACCTCGGTCAGGTAGATCAGGTCCATCGGCCGCAGCTCGGTGAGGGGGGAGAGGAAGCGCTTGTAGACCGAGTCCCCGCTGAGGCGCTCGAACCCCCGTTGCAGCTGCGGCTTGTCGCCGGGCCCGATCGGGCGCACGCGAATGCTCGCGCCGTCGCGCAGCTCGATGAGCAATGTCCCTAGGGAACCAGGGCCGGCATCGGGCGCACCGCGGTCGCGAGCAGCTCCTCCAGGGAGCGCTCGACCGCGACGGCGAGGGCGTCTGCGTCCGGCACCGTCTTGCGGTCGGCATAGATGCCGAAGAAGCCCTGCTCGGCGACGGTCGTGAAGCCGATCGAGACGGCGTGGCGGTCGGCGAGCGGGACGACTGGGTACGCCTCCTCGAGCGGACAGCCCGCCATCCACAGTGGCTGGCGTGGCCCCGGGATGTTCGAAACGGTGAGGTTGTATGCGCGCGCGCTCGCCACCGCGTGTGAGACGACGTGCTGAACCGGTTGAGGAACGAAGGACACGGCGTCCAGCACCTGCTCGGCACCGCGGGGTTCGCCCGCCTCCTTGCGCTTCGTCATCGCGAGGCGGACCTCTTCGAGGCGCCGCAGGGGCGAGGGCTCGTCGCACGGAAGCTCGACGAACACGAACGAAATCCGGTTGCCGAGATCAGCGGCAGCGCCGTCTCGCAGGCTGACGGGCACCATCGCCTTGAGCCGCGAAGGAGTCTCTCCCCGGCCCCGCAGGTAGGAGCGCACGCCGCCCGCGGCGACGGCCAGCACGACGTCGTTGACGGTCGTGCCGAAGCACTGCTTTATGCGGCGCAGGTCCTCGAGCGGGCGTGTCACGGTCGCGAGCGTGCGAAGCGGTGAGATCGGCTCGTTGAACACCTCATGCGGGGTCGAGGGCGTGAGCGTGTGAAACAGCGCGCGCCCTGCCCGCGCCGCCTCGCCCGCGAGTCCGAAGACCCGTCCGGGGGAGCGAATCACCTGCTTGGGGATCTCCAGGACCCGCAGCTGGTTGCGGACCCGGTCCTCGACCGCCCGCGCGACCAGGTCCCGCCGGCGAGGCTCGGCGGCAGGCTCCCACGGGCCGAGCGGCTCGACGGGCGGCGGCTCCGCGGTCACGTCGCAGAACAGGCTCGCAAGCTCCACGGCGGCGATGCCGTCGACCATGCAGTGGTGCGCCTTGCCGACCACTCCGATACGCCCGTCGGCGAGCTGGTCCGTGATCCAGACCTCCCACAGCGGCCGGTCGCGCTCGAGCGGAGTCGAGTACACATGCTCGACCAGTCGCCCGATCTCCCGCGCGTTCGAGTGCCGCACGTGATGGCGGATGTCGAATGCGGAATCGTCGATCCACTCGGGATCGTTCAGGCCGAGGGGCACCCAGGCGAGCTTCTGCCGGTAGCGCGGGGCGAAGGGGACCCGGGCCTCGATCCGGTGCCGTAGCTCGGCGAAGCGCGGCGGCGTCGTGCCTGCGGGAGGCCTGAAGAGCGCCACCCAACCGACGTGCATGTGCGCGGTGGGGGACTCCACCTCGAGAAACGCCGCATCGAGCGGCGAGAGTCGCATGCTGCGGCCGTTCGGTCGCGCCGATGGCATCTCTCCATCTCCCTCCGGTAGAAAAAAGACCGCCGCGTGGCATGGTCCCACCGGCGACCCCGCGACGCAGCACTTCGAATTGCATTACCTCGCAAGCTCCGGGCGAAACTCGCTATCCGTCCACCCGCGGCTCCGATGAGGCTGTTGTCAGGCCCTCCGAGAGGGTCACGGAGTAGCGGTCCGCGCCCTCATCCAGCTCACGCAGCGCAGGGGGCAGCGCCTCGAGCTCTGCCAGGGCCCGGGCCCGGATCACCTCCAGCGACTCGCTGCCGATGCGCCTGCCCTCGCGCATGGCGGGCACCAGCAGCGGCTGCCCGGGAAGCTGCTCGTCCGCCGATGCGATCACGTCCCCCTGCATCCGGCCGTCCGCGTAGCGGCGGAAGACCTGCTTCGGGCCGGGCAGGGTCGCCTTGCCGGGCGAAGTCTTCATGGTGCCGCGCCAGGCCCCCTGCTCGGCCTGGTCTGCAACCAGCTTGTACACCCCGCCGACGGCGGGCTCGTCGCGGCTCGTGCCGAGATCCGTGCCGACCCCCCAGCGGTCGATCGGCGCGCCTTGTGCCACGAGGTCCGCAATCCGGTCCTCATCGAGGTCGCCACTGGCGATGATCTGGGTTTCCGGCATCCCGGCCTCGTCCAGCAGCCGCCGAGCGGCGTGCGCAAGCGTACCCAGCTCACCCGAGTCGATGCGCACGCCGCCGAGCGGAACGCCGGCCGTGCGCGCAGCCTCGATCGCATGCCGCACTCCCGCGAGGGTCTCGTAGGTGTCGACGAGCATCACCGTGTTGTGCGGGTTGTCCTCCATGAACGCGATGAACGCCTCTCGCTCGTGCTCGAAGGACATGACGTAGGAGTGGGCCATCGTGCCGACGGGCCGCAGGCCGTAACGCATCGCAGCCGCGACGTTGGAGGTGCCTCCGGCCCCGGCGATCGCGGCCGACCGGGCCGCCTGGACAGCTGCGTCCACACCGTGATCGCGGCGCGCGGAGAAGTCGATCAGCCGTCCCTGGCGGTCGGGCTTGCCGCCGCCGATCGCGATCGCGAGCCGGGCGGCCTTGGTGGCGATCGCGGTGGCGAAGTTCAGCTGGTTGAGGAGCAGGGTTTCCAGCAGCTGTCCCTCGATCCGCGGCGCGGTCACGCGCAGGAGCGGCTCGTTCTCGAACACCACCGTGCCCTCCGGCAGCGCCTCCACGTCTCCGGAGAACCGCAGCCCTGAAAGGTGGTCGAGGAACGGCTGCTCGAACCCGATGGTGCGCAGGTAGTCGAGCTCGCGCGGGCCGTAACGCATCGCCTCGACCAGCGACAGCGCGGGACCGAGGCCGGCGGCGAGCAGCCACTTGCGGCGTGGCGGCAGACGCCGCACGAACAGCTCGAACACGGCGACGTCGTTCATGTCGCGACGGTGATAGCTGGCGGCCATCGCCAGCTCGTACTGGTCCACCAGCAGCGACGTCTCGGCCGGCGTCAGAAGGCCGGGGTCGTTCGGGTCGGACACTGGAACGTAGGTCCGCCGGGACGGCGCTGTCCGCCGCGTGCGGGCGGACAAGGAGCCGCTAGCCGGCCCCGCGCCGCTTTGCGCTTTTCACCAGGGACGCCGCATGGCGGCGCAGTTGCTCCAGATTTGTGGTGATCTGGCCCAGCGAGGAGCGGGCGCTTCGGAAGCTCTCGGAGATGTCGGTCGGGGTCACGCCGGTCCCGGCGGGCGGCTGGACCACCTCCGCCTTCGATGGCCGGCCGGATGCCGCGTGCCGGGCTTTCATCTCGCTCCCCACAAATGCACGATACCCGCACGTCGCATGCCTAGGCCTGCCGGCGCTGCGCCAGGCCGAACGGTCACGGAACCCGGTGCACCTCGAGCAGGTTCGTGCCGAGCCCCTGGCCGGCCAGGCCGGCGGTGATGCCGATCAGGTCACCGGACTTGGCAAGGCCCAATTCCCGCGCCCGCACAGCACAGCCGGCGAGCAGCTCGTCGAGAGTCGGTGCCTCCTCGTGGTGGGCCGAGGTGACGCCGAAGAGCAGGTTCAGGCGGCGCACCGTGCTGGGGCGCTCGGACAGCGCGAGCACCGGGACGCGCGGCCGGTGCGCCGACACCAGGCGCGCAGTCCGCCCGGTGCGGGTCGGCACGACCAGCGCCGCCAGGTCGAGCTGGTAGGCGGCGACGACCGCGCTGTAGGAGAGCGTGTCGGCGACGTCGTGCGCGTCGTGCTGGGTGCGCTTGATCAGCCACTCGTCATACGGGAGGTGCTGCTCTGTCACCTCGGCGATGCGCGACATCATGCGGACCGCGTCGATGGGGTGCTGCCCGATCGCGGTCTCCTCGGAGAGCATCAACGCGTCGGTGCCGTCCCACACGGCGTTCGCGACATCGGTCGCCTCCGCGCGCGTCGGCCTCGTGGATCGCACCATGGAGGCGAGCATCTGCGTCGCCGTGATGCACGGCTTGGAGTACTGGCCGGCGAGCGCGAGCAAGCGCTTCTGGATCAGCGGGATCTCTTCGATCGGCACCTCGATCCCGAGGTCGCCGCGCGCCACCATGATCCCGCCGGTGCATGCCTGCACGATCTCCTCCGCGTGCTCGGCTGCCTCCGCCTTCTCGATCTTGGCGATCACAGGGATGTCGGCTCCGCGCTCGACCAGGCGCGCGTGTACCGGGTCGAGGTCACTCGCTTCCCGCACGAACGACACTGCCAGCAGGTCGATGTCGTGCTCGCAGGCGAAGTCGACCCAATCGAGGTCGGCCTCTCCCACCGCGGCGGGCAGCGCCTCGACGCCGGGCAGGTTCATGCCCTGGTGCGACGCGACCGACCCGCCGGTCTCTACCTTGGTCATGACCTCGGTGTTGCCCGTCTCGCGGACACGCAGCCGGATCGAGCCGTCCGCCAGGTAGATCACGTCGCCGCGCTTCACCGCTCCGGGAAGCCCGTGCCATCCGACCGGGATCGAATCCTTGCCCGACTTCGAGTTCGTCGTCAGCGTCAGCGACTGCCCGTTGCGCAGGTGCATCACGCCGCCCTCGATGTCGCCGAGCCGGAGCTTGGGCCCTGGGATGTCGCCGAGCAACCCGACCTCACGGCCGACTTCGGCAGCAGCCTTGCGCGCCATCTTCACGAGCCGCGCGTGGTCCTCCTTGGTGCCGTGGGAGAAGTTGAGCCGCAACACGTCCGCACCGACCGAGATCAGCCCCTGCAGGATCTCGGGGTTGTGGGTCGCGGGCCCGAGGGTCGCCACGATCTTTGTGCGACGCATGCTCGCATTATGCAGCGGAGACGCCGGCTGAACGCGGCCGGCCCGAGCGACTGGACGGTTTGTGCCGGCGACCTCAAGCAGTCAACGCGAATTGTCTCTGCGCGCGACCTCAGTCCAGGTCGAGACCCGAGAGGAACTCCTCCGCCTCGCTCCAGCGCCCCGGCGGGACCCGCAGCGAGATGTCCCCTCGGCCGAAGCGATCCAGCTCCCAATCGGATGTGATCACGGCCTCCATCCCCGCCTCCTCCAGGTGCTGACGCCAGGCACCCGCGGTCTCGACATCGCCGAAGTCGTGCACGACGTCCCAGTCGTCGAAGCGCGGGTCGCCGACGTGCAGCGCCCGCTGGCCCGCGGGGGCCCGGGCGCCCCGCGGGCGGCGCCGCAGCCAGCTCATGCTCTGGGACGGGTCGGCATCGACAGGCCCTTAGTATCCGCCAACGGCCAACGATGGGAGGTTCCAGGTGAAAGCGTTCGTGACCGGTGGCACGGGGTTCATCGGCAGCCGCGTGGTCCGCAGATTGCGGGAGCGCGGCGACGAGGTGGTGGCACTCGTGCGCTCGCCGGAGAAGGCGACTGCGCTGAGCGACCTCGGCTGCGAGCTGGTCGAGGGCGACCTCTCCTCCGAGCAGGCGATCCGCGACGGGGTACGTGGCTGCGATGCCGTGTTCCACATCGCCGCCGTCTACAAGGTCGGCATCCCGGCGCCCGAGCGCGAGGCGATGCGTGACTCGAACGTCGGCGGCACGGAGCGCGTGCTCGACGCCGCGATCGACGCGGGCGTCGCGCGGATCGTCTACGTGTCGACCGTGGCGGTCTTCGGCAACACGCACGGTGAGGTGGTCGACGAGACCTATAGCCGCAAGGGAGAGGACTTCCTGTCCTGCTATGACGAGACGAAGTGGAAGTCGCATCAGGTCGTGCTCGACCGGATCGGCCGGGGAGCGCCGGTCGTCATCGTGCAGCCCGGCGGCGTCTATGGCCCCGGCGACCACTCGGAGCTCGGCAACATGATCGACCGGGCCGCATCCGGGAAGTTGAAGATGCTGATGTTCCCCGAGACCGGATTCAACCTCGTGCACGTCGACGACGTGGCAGACGGCATCCTGCTCGCGTACGACAAGGGGGAGGCGGGTCAGTCGTACGTGCTCGGCGGCCAGATCTCGAAGATGCGGGAGCTGGTCGAGAAGGTGTCGGAGATCGCAGGCCGGAAGGCACCACGGCGTGAGCTGCCGGCCGCGCTGATGAAGATGGCGATCCCGGTTGGACCGCTGGTCGGCAAGGCGATGGGCTTCCCGCCGAACCTGCGCGAGCTGATCCGCACGTCGGACGGCGTCACGTTCTGGGCAAGAGACGACAAGGCGCGCCGTGACCTCGGTTACGCGCCGCGCGACATGGACACGGGCCTGCGCCAGACGCTCGCCCAGAGCTAGGAGGGACAGGAATGCACCAACCAGATCTCTCGGGGCGGGTGGCAGCGATCACCGGTGCCTCGTCCGGCATCGGCGAGGCGACCGCGGTAACGCTTGCGCGTGCCGGCGCCGCCGTGTCGCTGGCGGCGCGCCGTGGCGACCGGATCGACGAGCTCGCCAAGCGCATCGAGAAAGATGGAGGCCGCGCGCTCGCGATCGAGACCGACGTCACGGACGAGGGTCAGGCGAACGCCTTCATCACCCGCACCAAGGAGGAGCTCGGACGCCTCGACATCGTCGTGAACAACGCGGGAGTGATGCTGCTCGGGCCCGTGATCGGGGCCGACACGAGCGAGTGGCGCCAGATGATCGAGGTGAACCTGCTCGGCCTCCTGTACTGCACGCACGCCGCCCTCCCGATCATGGGCGAGCAGGGCAGCGGCCACATCGTGAACGTGTCGTCCGTGGCGGGCCGCTTCGCGAACTTCGGCTCGGCCGTCTACAACCTCACGAAGTTCGGCGTCAACGCCTTCTCGGAGGCGCTGCGCCAGGAGCTTGCCCCCGCCAACGTGAAGGTCACGGTGATCGAGCCCGGGTTCGTGGCGACGGAGCTGCAGGGTCACAACAAGCACCCGATGGTGCTCGAGGCGCTCGAGAATATGCGAAAGGAGGTCGGTGAGCCGCTTGCAGCGGACGACATCGCGGAGGCCATCCTCTACGCCGTCGGCGGGCCCGATCGTGTGGCGGTCAACGAGGTGCTCGTGCGCCCCGCAGGACAGCGGCGCTAGTGAGGGCGGTCACCTTCCAGGCTCCTGGTGAGGTTCGTCTCGAGGAGCGTCCCGAGCCGGACCTGCTCGCACCCGACGACGCCATCGTGCAGGTCGAGGCGACCGGGGTGTGCGGGTCGGACCTGCACATCTACCACGGACGCGTGAAGATCGAGCCGGGGTTCACCATCGGCCACGAGTACGTCGGCGAGGTGATCGCCGCCGGCGACGCCGTCACGAAGGTCGACGTGGGCGACCGCGTGCTCGGCTGCTTCCAGACGGCGTGCGGATCGTGCTTCTTCTGCATGCGCGGCGAGTACCACAAGTGCGACGAGTCGCGCGTCTTCGGGCACGGCGCGACGCTCGGGTCGCTGCAGGGCGCGCAGGCCGAGCAGGTGCTCGTACCGCGCGCGAACCTGACGCTGCGCCGGGTGCCGGACGGGATGTCCGACGATGCGGCGCTGTTCGCCGGCGACGTGATGGGCACGGGCTACCACTCGGTCGTCGCGGCGGGACTCAAGCCCGGCGACACCGTGGTCGTGCTGGGCCTCGGGCCCGTCGGGCTCTGTGCCGTGCAGGCGGCCCGTGCGTGCGGAGCCGCACGCGTGATCGGCATCGACACGGTGGCGGACCGGCTCGCGGTTGCGCGCTCGTTCGGCGCCGAGGCGGTGCATCTCACCGAGGAGGACCCGCGCGCCGCCGTGAAGGCGGCCACCGAGGGCCGCGGCGCCGACGTGGTCGTCGACGCGGTGGGCCACCCCGACGCCCTGGACATGGCGTGTCGGATGGCGCGCAAGGCGGGGACCGTCTCGGTGGTCGGCGTCTACGCCGAACGGTGCGAGGTGCACATGGGCGTCGTCTGGATCAAGGCGCTGAAGATCATCACCGGGCATGCGAACGTGATCGCCCACGTCGACTCCGTGCTCGCGATGATGGCCAACGGAGTGCTGGATCCGACCCCGCTGGTCAGCCGCCACATGAAGCTCGAGGACGCCCCCGCCGCGTACGAGGCGTACGCGAATCGCGAGGCGTTGAAGATCGTGATGTCACCATGAGGGGGCCTGTATGACCGTCACCGCACCACCCGACTCGCTCTCCGATGCCGCGCGCCGCTTCCTCGCGGGGCCGAAGAAGCTGTTGATCGGCGGGGAGTGGAGAGCGGCCGCCGACGGGCGCACCTTCGAGTCGATCGACCCGGCCACCGGCGAGGCGATCGCGGAGGTGGCACAGGCCGGCCCGCAGGACGTGGACGCCGCGGTGCAGGCGGCGCGGGCCGCCTTCGACGAAGGTAGCCCGTGGCGCAAGCTGCCGGCGGCCGCGCGCGGGCAGCTGCTGAACGCGCTCGCCGATCTCGTCGAGGAACACGCGCAGGAGCTGGCCGAGCTCGAATCGCTCGACAACGGCAAGCCGGTCACCTATGCGCGCCAGATCGACATCGGCCTGACGACGGCTCACTTCCGTTACTTCGCAGGCTGGCCGACCAAGATCGAGGGTGATGTGATCCCGGTGGCGGGCGGCGACAAGATGCTCGTCTACACGCGCAAGGAGCCGGTCGGCGTTGCCGGCCAGATCATCCCCTGGAACTTCCCGCTGATGATGGCCGCCTGGAAGCTGGCACCGGCGCTCGCCGCCGGCTGCACGGTCGTGCTCAAGCCGGCGGAGCAGACGCCGCTCACGGCCCTGCGGCTCGGCGAGCTCGCGCTCGAGGCGGGCTTCCCGGAGGGCGTGCTGAACGTGGTCACCGGCGACGGCGAGACGGGCGCGGCGGTCGTCGACCATCCGGGCGTGGACAAGATCTCGTTCACCGGCTCCACGGCGGTCGGGCGCGAGATCGGGGCGAAGGCGGGCCGTGCGCTGAAGCGCGTGACGCTGGAGCTGGGAGGCAAGTCGCCGAACATCATCCTGCCCGACGCCAACCTGAAGGCGGCGATCGGCGGCTCGTTCCAGGGCATCTACTTCAACACCGGCCAGGCGTGCAACGCGGGCTCGCGGCTGTTCGTGCACAAGGATCAGTTCGACGAGGTTGTCGCGGCGCTGGCCGAACGCGCGCCGAAGATGAAGATGGGCCCCGGGCTCGCACCCGACACGCAGCTCGGCCCCGTCGTGTCCGCCGAGCAGCACGCACGCGTCACCGGCTACATCGAACAGGGCCGGGCGGAGGGCGCGGAGCTGGTCGCCGGCGGCGGCGGGCGCAGCCCCGGGTACTTCGTCGAGCCCACGCTGTTCACGACGACCTCCGATGACATCGCGATCACGCGCGAGGAGATCTTCGGCCCGGTGCTGGTCGCGCAGCCCTACGACTCGATCGAGGAGGTCGCGCGCCGGGCGAACGAGGGCGACTACGGCCTCGCGGCGGGAGTCTGGACGCGCGACATCGGCGACGCACACCGCCTTGCGGCCCTGCTGCGCGCCGGCACGGTGTACCTGAACGTGTGGGGCCTGACGGACCCGGCGGCGCCGTTCGGCGGCTACAAGGCCTCGGGGGTCGGACGCGAACACGGCCGCGCGGGACTCGAGGAGTATCTCGAGACGAAGACGATCTGGACCAGCCTCAGTTGAAGCACGGGATCGTTGCGGAACAGCCCGTGTGCGCCGGCTGCGAGATGCCGGGGCAGCGGTTCGGCCGCAGGTGCCCCAACTGCGGGCGCCGGTACTGGAGCGGCGGGCTGCTGCGGCTGCTGTTCGGCGGCGGGCCCCGCGTCAAGCACTGAGCGCGCGCAACAGCTCTCGTACGCGCAATGAGATGTCGTCGCGGATCGCGCGCACCTCCTCGACCGGCCGGCCCTGCGGGTCCGGCAGGTCCCAGTCGATGTAGCGCTTTCCGGGTATGCAGGGGCATTCGTCCCCGCAGCCCATCGTCACCACCACGTCGGCCCACTGCGCGAGCTCATCGGTGAGCTTGCGGGGGACGCGGCTGGACACGTCGATTCCCAGCTCGCGCATCGCCTCCACGACCTCCGGGTGCACGCGCTCGCCCGGGGTGGTGCCCGCCGACCGCGCCTCGTGGGCCGCGCCCGCCTCGCGCTCGAACAGTGCCTGGCTCATCTGCGAGCGGCCTGCGTTGTGCAGGCAGACGAATAGAACCCTCATTTGCTTAGCCGCAAATGAGGGGAGCTCCGTGCCGCTGGCGGTGCCTCCCCGCGGACCAGGTGGTAGGCGAGCGCCCCGATGGCGGCTCCCGCGATCGGCCCGATCACGTACAGCCAGAGGTCGTGCCATTCGCCGGCCGCGAGCGCAGGACCGAGCGAGCGCGCCGGGTTCATGGACGCGCCGGTGACCGGACCGCCGAACAGGGCGTCCAGCCCAACGGTTCCTCCGATCGCGATCGCGGCCGCGGCACCCACCGCGCGCGTGTCCGTAGCCACCGCGACGATCACGAACATCAGGAACGCGGTCAGAATCGCTTCGTAGGCGAGCGCAGTTCCCTGTCCGACGGTTGGCACGGTGGCCCCGAGGGCCGCGGGCTCTCCCGTCCACAACGCCGCCAGCAGCAGGGCAGCCACCACGGCGCCGAAGCACTGCGCGACCACGTATCCGACTGCGTCGCGGGCGGGGAAGTGCCGCGTCAGCGTGAACGCGATCGTGACCGCCGGATTGATGTGGGCGCCGGAGAGGTGACCGGTGGCGTACACCATCGCCATGATCACCAGCCCGAACACCAGCGCGACCCCGATCGTGCCGAGGCTCCCTTCGTATTCGGCGTCGGCGATGATCGCGCCACATCCGGCGAAGACGAGCGCGAATGCCGCCAGTCCCTCCGCCAGCGCCCGTCGGGGGAGCCCTGGGCGCGCCGCCGTGCTCACACCGCCTGCTCGAGCGAGACCCCGATGATCTTCAGGCGGCGGGTGAGCGCGCCCAGCCCGTACGCCCCGAGCGCGCCGTCCTCGACGCCGAGCACGTCCCACGCGCCCTCGCTCGGCGGCGACACGGATTCGGCGACGGCGGGGAGGAGGTCGAACAGACGCCGGCGCACCACCTCCGCCATGCCGGGGTCGGCCTGCACGGCGCTCCGCAGGAAGTACGTGCCCCAGGCGATGTGGCGCTGCTCGTCGGCGGCGATCTTCCCGTAGCCGTCCACGAACCCGGGCAGCACCCCGCGCTCGCCGAGGAAGTCGAGGAGGAAGTGGGAGGCCGTGATACCGAGCGTTCCCTCGATGACCATGTGGTAGATCGTTACGAAGTCGACCTTCGCCTCGCGGTTGCGCGGGTCGTGGCGCAGCCTGTCGTGGGCGTCGACGAGTGCCTCGTCGAAGACTTTCCTGAACGGCGCGCCGAGCACCTCGCGCGCCCGCGCGACGTGCGCCCCGATCGCGGCGGGGTCGGCGATCACCTCGTTCTGGAAGCGCGCGTAGAACTGCATGTGCCGCACCTCGTCGACGAGTTGGGTGGACAGGTAGCTGCCCTCCTCCTCGTCGTCCTGGGCCAGCACCAGGCCGCAGAACTGCGTCGAGATCCGCTCTTCGGCGACCATCAGGGAACTGAGGACCCAGTAAAGAAGATTGCGCTCGCCTTCGGCGAGCTCCGCCCAGTCAGTGGGGTCCCGGTTGAGGTCGACGTCCTGTGCCGCCCAGTGCGCCCGCTCCCAGTCCTCGTACAGCTGCTGTGGTGTGCGCAGCCCCGGCTGCGCGACTTCGACGCTCATGACGCGCAGCAGGCGGTCGCCGGCGGCGCGTCGTGCTCGACGTCCTCGAGCACGGTGAAGACCTCCCACGGGGTGCCGTCCGGATCCGTCACCCAGATCTTGTCCTGGCGCGCGTAGCAGCACTCCGTGCCCATCTCGTCGAACGTCGCGAGCCCGGCCCGCTTGAGCCGGAGCTTGGTCGCCAGCACCTCGTCCGTGGACGAGACCTTGATCCCGCCGTGGTTGAACGCCCCGAGGCCGTCGCCGCGCTCGCCCTGGATCAGTGCGAGCACGATGCCCGGGTCGTCCGGCTCGAACTTGGCGTACCCGGGACGCTGCTTGGCGGGCTCGGCGTCCAGCAGCGCGCGGTAGAACGGGGTGGAACGGTCAACGTCGCTGACCGTGATCGCGAGGTGTGGCTTCATCTCAGCCATGTCGAAAGCTCCTTGATCGTTTCGGGAATCACGTAGTAGTAGGCCCACAGCCCACGTCGCTCGACATCCACGAGCCCCGCATCGCGAAGCACCTTGAGGTGGTGCGAGACGGTGGGCTGGGACACCTCGAAGAGCGGCGTCAGCTCGCACACGCACACCTTCCCGGCGTGCTTGCCGAGGACGTCCACGAGCTGCACGCGAATGGGATCCGACAGGGCACGCGCAATCGTGGCGATGCGCTCCGCCTCCTTGCGCGTGACCGCCGGATGCGCGAGTGGCTCGCAGCACGGCTGCCCCGCAGGACGCTTCACCTTGGGCTGTGTTTTCAGGACGGCGGCCATCATGGAGTGATATCACATTACATCGATGACCATCAATGCAATCATGTTGGTTCATGATCAGGGAATGGCTCTCGCTCACGAAGCCACCGAACTGCTCCAGCGTCTGATCCGGTTCAACACCGTCAATCCTCCGGGCAACGAGCGAGCTGCGCAGGAGATGCTGCGATCCGAGCTCGAGACGGCCGGTTTCGAGTGCGAGCTGGTGGGCGCGACCGCGGAGCGGCCCAACCTCATCGCCCGGCTGCGCGGCGGGGCCGAGGGAAGACGGCTCTGTTATCTGAGCCACGTCGACACCGTGCTGGCGGATCCAGCCGAGTGGAGTGTGGATCCGTGGTCCGGAGAGCTGAAGGACGGATACGTATGGGGCAGGGGCGCGCTCGACATGAAAGGGCAGGTCGCATGCGAGGTAGCCGCCGCGTGCAGCCTCGCACGGTCCGGATGGCGGCCCGAGCGCGGCGAATTGCTCGTCGTCGTGACATGCGACGAGGAGGCCGGCGCGACCTACGGCGCTCAGTGGCTCTGCGAGCACGTTCCGGAGAAGGTGCGCTGTGACATGGTCGTCAACGAGGGCGCGGGGGAGGTGCTGGACTTCGAGGGGCGCCGCATGTACACGCTGTGCATCGGTGAGAAGGGCGTGTTTCGGTTCAAGCTCATCACCCACGGTCGCGCAGGGCACGCGTCGATGCCCGGGATCGGCGACAACGCGTTGCTGCGGATGGTCCAGGTGCTCTCCCGCCTTGACGGGCGGCAGCCGCCGTTCGATGCGTATCCGGTCGGCGTGGCGTGTCTCGAGGCCCTCACCGGGGGCGCAATCGACGACGTGACCGCTGCGCTGGCCCACATGAGAGAGGCCGAGCCGCGACTGGCAGACCAGTTCGAGTCGATGATGCGCGTGACGGTCGCTCCCACCATGATCCGGGCCTCCGAGAAAGAAAACGTCATCCCGTCGCGGTGCACGGTCCGAGTCGACTGCCGCGTGCCGCCGGGGATGGGCGAGCAGCACGTGCGGCGCCGGGTCGAGGAGCTGCTCGGCCCCGAAGGGGACGGGGGCTACACGCTCGAGTTCAGCGAGGACGTGGTCGGGAACAGCTCGCCGCCCGAATCAGACTTGGCGGATCATCTGCGCGAATACGTCGGCCGCGCGGATCCCGGCGCACAGCTGTTACCCCTGGTCCTGACGGGATTCACGGACAGCCACTGGTTTCGAAAGGCCTTTCCCGAGTGCGTCGCATACGGGTTCTTCCCGCAGCGTGCGATGTCACGTTGGGACACCTCACCGTTGATACACGCGCCGGACGAACGCATCGCTGTCGACGACATCGAGTTCGCCTCGCGGTTCTTCAGCGAGCTCGCACCCGCCATTTTGCGCTAACAGGTCATGCGCTGATGCGCAAGGCGCTCGAAATTGCGGGTTGCGTTGGCATCCGGCGTATGAAATAAACATCGCTCGTCCCCTAGCGAGAGGAGTGAGATGTCTCCAGCGGCTCGCAGATCTTCCACGCGCAAGAAAGCCGGCGGTGCGCGCAAGAAGGCGGCGCGCAAGAGCACCGCTCGAAAGAGTACGGCGCGGAAGAGTACAGCGCGCAAGAAGACAACTGCGCGCAAGACGACCGCGCGTAGGAAGACAGCCGCGCGCAAGAGCCCCGCACGGAAGAAGACGGCACGTCGTCCGGCACGCAAGACGACGGCGCGCAAGAAGACCGCACGGAAGACCACCGCACGGAAGAAGACGGCACGCAAGCCGGCAGCCCGCAAGAAGACCGCACGCAAGAAGACCACCGCACGGAAGAAGACGGCTCGCCGTCCGGCACGTAAGACGGCAGCTCGCAAGACCACGGCCCGTCGTAAGACGGCCCGCAAGCCCGCCCGTCGCAAGACGGCCCGGCGGCGCTAGAGCAGGCGATCGGGACCTGTTGAAAGGGGCGGCCGCGGGCCGCCCCTTTGCGTTGGTGCCCGTCCCGGGCGGCCCCTTGACCCACAGCTACGCTAATACCTAGAATCTAGGTAGTGATGAAGTATTCGGTCCTCGGGTTCCTGATCGACCAGCCGATGCACGGCTACGCGCTGAAACGCGCGCTGTCTCCGGCGCTGCCGCCACAGCAACAGGTGAACGACGGGATCCTCTATCCGCTGCTGAACCGGCTCGAGGCCGAGGGATTGGTGCGCAAGCGCGTGGAACGCGGCCGGGGCAGTCGCGACCGCAACGTGTTTCATCCGACAGCCAAAGGACGGTGTGCGTTCGAGGAGTGGTTGGCCGGCACGAACGACGAACGCGACGAGGTCACCTACGACTTCCTCCTGGGGCACCCCTTCCTCACGAAGTCCCTGTTCTTCAGCAGGCTGACGCCGGCCGAGATCCTTGCGAAGTTCGAGGACCAGCTCGCCGACTGCACCGCGAAGCTCGAGACCTTCAAGGCGATCCGCGCGCGCATGGTCGGGCGAGGAGTGGACAGTCACCGCGTCGCGGTGCTGGACTTGGGAATTGCACAACAGAAGGAGAAGGAGCGATGGCTGAAGCGAATGATCCGAGCATCGGAGCGGCGAGCTCTGAAGGTGGCGTGACCGTCACGCGCGAGACCGAACGGCGGGCCATCGACATGTGGGCCCCGATCGTCCCGGTACACGACGTCATGCGACACGTGTCGCAGCACTTTCCCAAAGAGATGGCGGGCTACCTACGCGTCTTCTACAAGCGCGAGCCCGATGCCGCGGAGTTCGGGCGCGCGGCGGAGGGAATGCAGATGTCCGACGAGGATCTCGTGGCCGTGCTGGACGCGGCGGGCATCGAGCAAACGCTGATCACCGGGTTCGACGAGTGGTCGAGCGTGCACGAGACGTTCATTCCGAACGACGTGGTCGCGGCGCTCACGGAGCGGCATCCGGGCAGGTTCATCCCGTTCGCCGGTGCCGACGTCCTGAAGGGGATGGATGCGGTGCGCGAGTTCGAGGAGCTGGTCCGTGACCGCGACTTTCGCGGGCTGAGCGTGCGGCCGTTCATGGTGGGACTGCCCGCCGACGACCGGCGCTACTACCCGCTCTACGCCAAGTGCGTCGAGCTCGACGTGCCGGTCAGCATCCACAGCTCGGCGAACTGGACGACGGTGAGCGTGAACGACCTCGGCCATCCACGGCACATCGACGTGATCGCCGCGGACTTTCCGGAGCTGAAGCTGATCATGAGCCACGCGGGCTATCCGTGGGTGCTCGAGTCATGCCTGCTGGCATGGAAGTACCCGAACGTGTACCTCGAGCTGGCCGCGCACCGCCCCCGTTACCTCGCCGCGCCGGGCACCGGATGGGAGCCGCTCCTGCGTTTCGGGACGACCACGATCAAGGAGAAGGTGCTCTTCGGGACCGGCTGGTTCCTCCTGGGCCGGCCGCCGGGCCAGATCGTGGACGAGTTCCGCACGCTGCCCGTGTCCGACGAGGTGATGGGCATGTGGCTGTGGCGCAACGCCGAGGCGCTGCTGGGCACCGGCGTTCCTGCTTGAGCCGATAAGTCTTGCGCTGTGGTGGGGTTTTAAACCACATGGGGTTGAAAACGACAACACCAGTGGGGAAACGCGAACATTATAAGCACAA
>JBBRDT010000030.1:0-36704 GCA_038203635.1 Solirubrobacterales bacterium | reverse complement strand
TCGCGCCTAGCATGGTGAAGTCCTTTTGGGGCGGCGCTCCAATCAGGGTCATCACGACCTGGCCGGGGCTCTGGCCTGCCTGGTTGAGCCCGGCCGCCGCCTCGGAGGCGTGTCGCGCGACATCCGCATACGAAAAGGAGCGCACGGAGCCGTCGGCCGCGATCGCGCGCAGCGCCTCGTCGGCGGGCCGCTCGCGCGCGAGGCGCTCGACGACGTATGACACGAAGTTGTAGTCGCCCGCGGCGCCCCTCACGACGCGGGCAGAGTGCAGACCAACACGTCCTGGAATGGAAAGGGCGGTTTCCAGGCCCACCGCTCGTAGGACACGAGCTCGAGCGGCGAGCGTTCAATCTGCTCCTTGACCCAGCGCGGCCGGGCGAGCGACAGGCCCCAATTGTCGCCCGACTCCACGTACCCGAAATGCTCTCGCTTGAAGTCCTCGAGGAGTTGGTCCGCCTGCTCGCCGGTCAGGCCCAGGTCGCGCAGCACCTCAGGCGCCAGATACCCGTTCGCGGTGAACAGCACGAGCCCACCAGGCTCGACCGCGCGCGCGAGCATCTCGAGAAATCCGGGCCACCGATCCGCGGACAGGTGCGTGAACAGCGATCCCGACCAGGCGAGCTCGTATTGCCGGTCGAAGGAGACCTCGTCCGGGTCCTCGTGGGAGACGATGGGGTGGGCTCCGAAAACGCGTGCGCAGAAGTCGACGCCGTCCTCGTCGATATCGCACACCCCGATGTGAGCGTCCGGGTAGGCGAGTTTCAGGAACCGCAGCTCGCGCCCGTGCCCACAGGGGAGGTCGAGGATGCTGACCGGATCCGGACGGCCGAATTTGTTGAGAATCTCGCGGATGCACTGCACGGCGGTGACCCCGGCATAGGCATAAGGGCCCCAGCTGCCGGCGTGCATCCGGTCGTTCGGAGAGAGGTCGGTGATCAGGTTTTCGGCCTGCGGGCCGAGCTCCGCGCAGGTCAGCTCGTGTCCTTGAATGTCCGTGAGCGTGAGGGCCGCCACGAACTTCGAGTCCTCCACGATCATCACCACCTGCTGGCCCGAGCTCTGCATCGTTGCGGTTGCCTCCTCGAGGGAGGCCTCCGGCCCGAAGGTCTGGATTTCGGTCTGTGCGATCTCGCCGACCGTCGTGCGCTCGATGCGCCGCTGTGCGACGGCACGGACGACATCGTGGGCCGAGAGCGATTGCACCAGTCGCCCCTCCACGTCGAGCACCGGGATCGGCAGCCACCCCTTCTGCCACAGAAGGCGCGCTGCCTCGGCAACGCTGGTCTCGGGCGTCAGCCGCGGGTAGCTACGACTCATCGCCTGCCGGATCGTCCCGGACTGTAAGGACCGGTCCGAAACCGGGCTGTCGGTGCTCGCCATGCCCTCATGCTACGGGCCCATACCGAGCATCGGTGTTGCGCGGTCCCCCTGATAGTGACTACGATCGATTGGAAGGGGGGATTCTCGAATGCGTCGGAAAGTACCTGCACTCGTTGCAGCGACGGCGATTGTCGTATTTCTCGCGCTGCCAGCGCAGGCGCTGGCCGGCCGGCTGGTCGCGACCGGGCACGACGCGGACAGCCACTGCTCGGGAGTCGACGGCCCCGGCCAATGCCACTTCGTGCAGGTGGCGGTCAACTACGTGCGAGGCGGCGCGCCTGTCCCGACACGGCCGCTGTTGCTTCTCGACTGCTCCGCCGGGCGCAACGTTTCCGTCGCGCTCGCCAATGCGGGCGTCGGGAGCGCGGCCAACCAGGTCGTCTGCCCGAGCGCGAACCTCGCGGGATTCAACGGCCTGCGCCTGACGACCGCCACCTTCAGTGCGATCGTCGTCGGATCGTCGATTGACGCGCTGAGCCTGACGGACACCGCCGCGATCAACGCCCGCAGGGGCGACATCGCTTCGTTCTTCAACCAGGGAGGCGGCATCCTGGCGTTCGCCGGCGACACCAACGGAGACGACCCGGCCGATCTCTACTACCAATTCGTCCCCATCGGTGTCGGCGGCAAGCAGGTTGCAGCCCCGTTCCGGCTCACCCCGCAGGGACAGGCGCTCGGATTTCAGGACTCCGTCAACGGCATCGGCACGAGCGACGACATCAACTGCTGCCCGACGCACAACTCCTTCGTGGAGCCGCCCCCGGGCAGCGCGCTGCAGGTCGCCGAGCGCGACTCGAGCGTCCCGCCGGCTCCTGAGACGCTGTTCGCCGACGGCACGATCAGCGGCGGCAAGATCGTGAAGAAAGCCCCGGGGGTGATCGGGCTGCCCTCGAACAAGAAGTGCGTGAGCCGCCGGAAGTTCCGGATCAGGATTCGTCAGCCCGGCGGCATCCAGATCCAGACAGCGCTCGTCTTCGTGAACGGGAAGAAGGAGCGTGTGCTGACCCGCAAGGTGTTCCAGAGGAAGCGCAAGGTCGCGAACGTGAACCTGCGCGGTCTGCCGCGCGGCACCTTCAGGGTTCGGATCGTGGTGCTGACGAGCGAGGGCAGGACCCTGCGCGGCACCCGCACGTACCGCACGTGCACGAAGAAGCGCAAGTCGAAGCGCCCGCCAAAGCTGTAGTTACTCGTAGAGCTTGACTACGCGCACCGTGCCCTGCGGCGCGGCCTCGACGCACAGGTAGCAGAGCACGCACTCGTCGAGATTCTCGTCGACGATCTTCAGGGTGCCGTCGTCATTCTGGGCAAAGATGTCGACGGGGCAGACCTCGGTCAGCTTCCGCGCCGCTTCGGTATCGCGGGCGACGGAGTCGTCGACCTCGACGTCGATGAAGATCGACCTCTGCGCGGCCGCGCTCACGAGGCCACCTTCTGGCCGAGCCGATCCTTCACGAGGTCTGGGATCTCCGCGATCTCCTCGGCCACGGCGATCCCGGCTTCGCGCAGGCGCGCGATCTTCTCCGTGGCCGTGTCTGCCTTGCCCTCGACGATCGTGCCGGCGTGGCCGAAGCTCATGCCGGGCATCTCGTCCATGAACTTGCCCGCCATGAAGGCGACGATCGGGAGGCGGCTGTTGGTCGCCGTCACGTGCTCCGCCAGCTCGGCCTCCATGCGCCCGCCCGGCTCCGTGTAGATCACGATCGCCTGTGTCTGCTCGTCTGCCTCGAACTGGGGCATCAGCTCCGTGTAGGTCGAGCCGATGATCGCGTCGCCGCCGATCGACACGGCCGTTGACTGACCGAGCCCGGCGGCGGTGAGGGTGCTCGAGATCTCCGTGGTCATGCCGCCGCTGCGCGACATCACGCCGACGGATCCCGGTGTGTAGGCCTTGGCCGCATCCTTCGCGGGGCCGCCGATGCCGCCCATCTTGATGACGTCTGGCACGATCACACCGAGGCAGTTGGGGCCGATGATGCGCGCGTCCTTCTGCGCCGCGAGCTCGACCATCTGCGCGACGTCGCGCCGGGGGATGCGCTCCGTGACGATCACGATCAACTCGATGCCGTGCTCGAGCGCCTCGAAGACCGCGTCCTTCGTGAAAGCGGGGGGGACGGTGACGACGGATCCCTGTATCGGGGAGCCGTGGTTCTCGACCGCCTGCTCGACCGTGTCGAAAACCGGCACGCCGTGCACGTCGCGGCCCTTGCGGCCGGGCGTGACGCCGCCGACCACCTTCGCGCCGGCGCCGTAGTCGAGGCACTCACGGGTGAGGTTGACGGCCTCACGCCCGGTGATGCCCTGGACGATGAACGTCGTGTCCTGGTCGATCAAAATACTCATGCGGCGACACGGGGGGCTTCGGCCCCCCTCGGCACCTGCGGTGCCTCCCCCGGGGAGACGCTCTTCACTTTAGGTGTCGGCGAAGCCGACTCGATATTGCTCATGCGGGAATCTTTTCCACGGCTCGCCTTGCAGCTTCATGCATTGATACGGAGCGGTCGCAGTACTCCACGCCGTACTTCTCGAGGATCTTGAAGCCCTCGTCCTCCCATGCGCCCGGAATGCGGAAGATCGCGATCTTCTCGGCCGGGTCGAAGCCGAGCTCGAGGCACGCCTTCACGACACCGCGCGCGACGATGTCGACGCGCGTGTTGGACACGATGCTCATCATCACGGCGATCTTGTCCACTTCGGGCTTGGAGAGAACAAGCTTCGCAAGGCCAGCGGCCTTGGCGACGGAGGGGTTGCCCCCGATCTCGCAGTAGTTGGCGGGCTTGCCGCCGTACTTGCGCACCGCATCGAACAGGGTGAGGCTGCCGCCGCCCGCGCCGATCACCAGGCCGAGGTTGCCGTCGAATTCGGTCACGTTGCCGGCCACGCCGCGGTGGTCCATGCCGTCGACCTCCTCACCGGCGATCTCGAACGGGGTTGCCTCGCGCGCCTCGCGGGTCTCCTCGTCGCCGACGCCGAGCTCCTTCAGCAGCGCTTTCTGACGTGGCCGAGCCTCGTTCTCCATCTCCATGTGCGCGTCGAGGGCGACGAAGCTGCCGTCCGCGAGCTCCCCGAGCGGGTTGATCTCGGCAAGGGTCATGTCGTATTCGCTGAACAGGCGCGCCAGGCGCGACAGGATCGGCGTTGCGCGCGTGAGCTGGCGCCCGGTCACGCCGGTCTGCGCGATCACCTCCTTGGCACGGAAGTCGGGTGCCTCGACGAGGTTCGAGAGATGCGCGCGCCCGACGCGGTCGGGGTGCTGCTCGTTGACCTCCTCGATGTCGATGCCGCCCATGTCGCTGAAGAGCATCACGGGCTTCTTGCGAATCCCGTCCCACACGACGCCGGCGTAGTACTCCTGCTTGAGCTCCGCCTTCGGATCGACCAGCACGCCGCGCGGCATGTGCCCGTTGATCTCGAGCTTCAGGATGAATTCGGCGTGCTCGGCCGCCTCGTCCGGTGTGTCCGCGAACTTCACGCCGCCGGCCTTCATACGGCCACCCGTGAGAACTTGGGACTTGATCACGGTGGGGCCGCCGATGTCCTCGGCGATCGTCCGCGCCTCGTTGGCCGTCTTGGCGAAGCCGTACTTCGTCACCGGGATCCCGGCGCGCTTGACGATCTCGCGCGCCTCGTACTCGAAGAACCTCATTGCGGGGCGGAACCCTAGCGGGCTATGGAGGCGGGCGCGTGCGGCGGGCCGGGGGAAAACCTGCTAACGGGTGGCCCCGGCCGGGGCCTCGACCGCGGCCTCCGGCTGCGTCTGTGGCTCGTCGCAGGGTCCCGGCGGATCCGACTCCCGTAGCGGCTTCACCTCCCAGGGGTCGGCGGGCCGCTCTGCCAACCACTGCCGCGCGTCGTCCGCACCGCGGTCGAGTAGCTGCGACGTGAAGTCCTTGTCGAAGAGCAGATGGCTCAAGACCTCACCGTGACCGGCCTCGCCGGCGGCGCCCAGCGCGCGGCCCATCAGGCCGAGGTCCTTGAACGACCCGCCGTACTTGTCCTTCCAAACCTCCCACGCGAGGTTGGCGATCACGTTGGGCTCGGAGGGCGCCACGAACATGTACGGGATCACGTCGTACGGAACCTCCTGCGCCCCCATCGCGGCCTCGTTCTTCAGGGCGAGCGTGTGCACGTCTTGTACCAGCGGGTCCAGGAGCAACGCGTTCAGCACCTGGGCCGCCGCATCCGCGATGTCGGGCTGCTCTTTGGCGGGCTCCCACCCGATGTGGAGTGAGTCCATGGCGATGACGACAACTCGGTCCACGTCCAGCTCGATCGCCGGCTTGATCGGCGTGTTCAGCCGGATCCCTCCGTCGCAGTACCAGCCGGCGGCACAGGGGGGCCACTTCACTTCGCGGGCGGGGAACACCAGCGGTATCGCGATCGAGGCGAGCACGTGCTCGTGGGTGAGCGGGGTGCGCACGTAGCGGATGCCACGCAGAGCGTTCGTGGGTGGCGGTTCGCGGGTGCTGCACATGAACACGATTGAGCGGCTGGTTGGTGACTGCGTAGCAACCACACCGACCGTGTCGAGCGGCACGTCGTCGTTCTTGACGTTCTCCTCGATCTGGTGGAGATCCTCACGGCTGACGATCTCCTTCAGCTTGCGTTCGAGCTGGTCCGTGTCGAGCAGACCGAAGACACGGTCGTGCCGTATTCCGATCAGCGTCCCCAGGAAACCGAGTCCCTGCGGCACGTCTTTGGCGCGGAACGCATTGAAGGCATCGCGCGGGAGGATGTTGTTCCACAGGTCCTGCGCGCCGACCAGTGCCTGATCCGGTTCCTCGTGGGCGTGGGCCGCCAGGTATGCCGCATGCAGACCACCGATGCTCGTGCCGAAGATGATGTTCGGGCTCATCCCCAGCTCCTTCAGCTTGGGCAGGAGCACCGAAAGCGCCCCGATCTCGTACGCCCCGCGCGCGCCGCCACCGCCGAGGACCAGCGCGACCCTCTCCGCCTTCGTCGCATCTGTGGCGGGAGCGGCCACGGACGTAACCTCTCGCGGTCCGCGCGCCGCGTCAAGGACACAGTGTCAAGTGGGCAGCGCCGCTGCGGGCGCCGGGCCTACTACAGCTCGTAGGCCTCCGCCAGTTCCGGGTCCTTCTTCGCCAGCATCTCCGCGAGCGACACCATCACCTTGCACTGCTTCCAGGTGGCGTCGTCCTGCATCTTGCCGTCGATCATGTGGACGCCGGCGCCGTCGGGGATCGCCTCCAGCACCTTCTTGGCGAACTTGACCTCGTCGGCCGGCGGGCTGAACACCATCTTCGCGATGTCGATCTGAACCGGGTGCAGGGACCACGCGCCGACGCAGCCGAGCAGGAACGCGGCGCGGAACTGCGTCTCGCATCCCTCGACGTCCTTGATGTCGCCGTACGGCCCGTAGAAGGGGAGGATCCCCGCCGAAGTACAGGCGTCGACCATGCGCGCGATCGAGTAGTGCCACGGGTCCTGCTGCGCGGTCGCGCGCGGCGCGTCGGGGTTGTCGGGGTCCGGGTCCTCGATCACGCGGTAGCCGGGATGCCCGCCGCCGACACGCGTGGTCTTCATGCGCCGCGAGGCGGCGAGGTCGGCGGGACCGAAGCTCATTCCCTGCATGCGCGGGCTGGCGGTGGCGATCTCCTCGAGGTTCACGACGCCGAGCGAGGTCTCGAGGATCGCGTGGACCAGGAGCGGTTTCTCGAGGCCGGCCTTGGCCTCGAGCTGGGCGAGCAGCCGGTCCACGTAGTGGATGTCCCAGGGCCCCTCGACCTTCGGGATCATGATCACGTCGAGCTTGTGACCGATCTCGGTGACGAGCTGGGTCAGGTCGTCCAGCACCCATGGGCTGTCGAGGCTGTTGACCCGGGTCCAGAGCTGGGTGTCGCCGAAGTCGACCTCCTTGCCGACCCGGATCAGGCCCTCCCGCGCAGGGATCTTGCGATCGACGGGCACGGCGTCCTCGAGGTTGCCGAGCAGGATGTCCGCCTGCTTGGCCATGTCCGGGACCTTCGCCGCCATCTTCTCGTTCGAGGCGTCGAAGAAATGGATCATCCGCGACGGCCGGAACGGAATCTCAATGATCGGGTCCGGCGCGCCGACGGCGAGGGGGTGGAAGAAGTCGCGAGGGTTGCGCATCGGACGGGCCAATATATCGGCCGAGGCGCCAACCGATTGGAGAGTCAACCTGCCGGCCGCTTGAACCCGGGTCCGTGCAGCAGTAGCGTCGCCGGTGGGATGAGGGGTATCAGGATAGTGCTGCTGCTTCCCGGCGCGATCAGGGAGGGCAAGCGTGCGGTCTGGGAGCTCGGCCAGATCCACGTGCGTGATGCCGGCCCGAACGGCACCGGGTTCGAATCGCCCGCCTGCCCGCCGACGTGCGGGGACGGCGACGAGACGCTCTTCCTGCGCGCGGGCGTCTTCGTTCCTTGACCCGTGGCTCGGGGATTATCCTTCCCTGATACCGATCAGCGAGTCAAAGGTGGGAACCAGCACATGGCCGTAGCCCCGGAGCTTCTGGACAGGACCGACGAGCAGCGCGCGATCACCGAGATGGTGCGCAACTTCGTCGACAACGAGATCCTTCCCAACGCCGAGCACTACGACCATGAGGACGAGTTTCCCGGGCCGATCGTGGACCAGATGAAGGAGCTCGGGCTCTTCGGCGTGACGATCCCCGAGGAGTACGGCGGGATGGGGCTCGACCTGACGACCTACGCCATGATCGTCGAGGAGCTCTCGCGCGGCTGGATCTCCATCTCGGGCGTCGTCAACACCCACTTCATCGGTTCGTACCTGCTGATGAAGTTCGGCACCGACGAGCAGAAGGAGCACTTCCTGCCCAAGATGGCGACGGGTGAGCTGCGCGCGGCCTTTTCCCTGTCCGAGCCCGAGGTCGGCTCCGACGTGCAGGGCATCAAGGCGACCGCGGCCAAGGATGGCGATGCCTGGGTCCTGAACGGCCAGAAGATGTGGGTCACGAACGGGCTGCTGTCCGGCGTGGTGTTCGTGCTGATGAAGAACGACACCAAGGCCGACCCGCCCTACAAGGGTATGACCTGCTTCATCACCGAGAAGGAGCCGGGCGTGGCCGAGAACTCAGGCGACTACGCCGGTCTCACCATTCCCCCCAAGATCAAGAAGATGGGCTACAAGGGCGTGGAGTCCACCGAGCTGGTCTACGACGGCTACCGGTGCCCGCCCGACCGCATCCTGGGCGGGGAGGAGGCCGGCCTCGGCCAGGGCTTCCGCCAGATGATGGATGCGCTCGAGGTCGGTCGCGTGAACGTCGCGGCGCGGGGCGTCGGCATCGCCCAGCGCGCGCTGGAGCTGGCGCTGCGCTACTCGCAGGAGCGCAAGACGTTCGGCAAGCCGATCGCCCAGCATCAGGCGATCCAGTTCAAGCTCGCCGACATGGCGACGAAGGTGGAGGCCGCCCGCCTGCTGACCTTCAAGGCCGCGCGCATGAAGGACGCGGGGCAGCGCTCCGACGTCGAGGCGGGGATGGCGAAGCTGTTCGCCTCGGAGGCCGGCAAGGAGGTCGTCGAGGATTCATTCCGCATCCACGGCGGCTACGGGTACTCGAAGGAATACGAGATCGAGCGCCTCTACCGCGACGCACCGCTGCTCCTGATCGGCGAGGGCACCTCCGAGATCCAGCGCATGGTGATCGGCAAGAAGCTGCTCGAGCGCCACAAGATATGAGAAGGCCGAGCGGTCAGCGAGGCCACTTGCGGGCGGGGCGAAGCCCCTCGATGTTCTAGCGAGCTGCGCGATGTCCGATCTGCCCGAGCGCTCGCCGGAGGAGGTCGTGCGCGACTTCCACCGGCTCTATTACTCGAACGACAAGCGCACGTTCCGCAACACGTTCTGGCTCGGCAAGCCGAGCGCGAAGTGCCCGCTCGACCTATGGGTCTATCAGGAGATCCTGTTCGACCGCCGCCCCGACCTGATCGTGGAGTGCGGGACGTACTTCGGCGGCACCGCCCACTTTCTCGCGTGTATGTGCGACCTGGTCGACAACGGCCGGGTGATCACGATCGACGTCCGCGAGCGCCAGCCGCACCGCCGCCCCCGGCATCCGCGCATCGAGTACCGGACGGGCTCCTCCACGGCGCCCGAGACCGTCACCGGTGTGGAGGCGGCGGTCCAGCAGGGCGACCGTGTGATGGTCATCCTCGACTCCAACCACCGGAAGGACCACGTGCTCGCCGAGCTGCAGGCCTATGCGCCGCTGGTCACGCCCGGGGACTACCTGGTCGTCGAGGACACGAACGTCAACGGGCATCCGGTGCGGGCAGACCATGGCCCAGGGCCGATGGAGGCCGTGGACGAGTTCCTGGCCGGGAACGACGAGTTCTCCATCGACGAGTCCCGCGAGAAGTTCTTCATGACGTTCAACCCGCGGGGGTATCTGCGGCGCGCGGAATAGCCGGGCCTGGCCCGGCTAGGGCGCCTGGATCTGCTGCAGCAGGGCCACCATGTCCCAGTAGTGGATCTCCTGCGTGATCCTTTTGTTGTTCAAGAAGCTGATCGACGCGCCGCCGAATTGGACATCGCGGTTGGTCGCAGCCATGCCCAGGAACTCCTTGTCATGCCGTCCGTAGACAGCCCAGCGGGTGAAGCACTTGTCGGCGCGGCTGAGCTGCTCGTGAACCTGGAGCTGAAGACCCGAGAGCACATCGAGGTAGAGGAGCCCGGAGCCCAGCTGCACGACGTCCCCGGGGCCGCTGCCGGAGTGAAGCTCTTTGAGTCGCTCGGCGACTATGCCCTCGCGCTCGGCTGTCTCGGCGTCGCGCTCTTCCCGTTTTTCCGTCTTCGCCTGGCGCATCGCGAAGGTGTCGCGAGGCTTGATCCGCGCCGCGAGCTCCGCCTTGACGGCCTGCTGCCGCTCCTTCTTCTCTTGTCGCTTCTCCTTGTTGAACAAAGCCACGCGCAGGATACCGCCGGATCGAGCCGCGGGCGACGGCGAGGCTCGGATACCCTTCCGGCCCTGTGTCATCGGACACGCAGAAACTGATCGAGGAGGGAGCCCGGCGCTTTCTCGACGAACTCCCCGCCCTCAGGCAGCTGAGCCTGGTGATTCGTCTCGACCTGCGTGCGCGCCGCGAGTCACAGACGTGGCGGATCGAGTTCCCGCAGGTCGACATCAGGAAGGACCCTGCCGGTGACGCGAAGGTGATGGTCGTCGCACCGCGCTCGCACTTCAACGAGCTGGCCAAGGACGGGCGCTTGCAGCATTGGCGTGACGCTTACGAGAACGGATACGTGCGGGTCGCGGGACAGGACGACATCCTGAAGCTCATCGGTAAGGTCATCGAACGCCACGAACAACGGCAGAAGATCAAGAAACGGAGGCTTTAACCAAGTGGCAGAGACGGATCAGAAGCAGGGCACCACCTTCGACCAGGCCTCGCGAGAGGCGACGGGAGCGCGGCCCTACGGGCGCTACCTCGAGGACTTCGAGGAGGGTGCCGTCTACAAGCACTGGCCGGCCAAGACGGTGACAGAGGCCGACGACCACCTGTTCTGCCTGATCACCATGAACCATCATCCGCTGCACCTCAACGACGTCTACGCCGCGCAATCGCAGCAGGGGAAGAACGTGGTGGTCGGGCCCCTCGTCTACTCGCTCGCGCTCGGCATGTCCGTCGCGGACGTCTCGGGGAAGGCGATCGCCAACCTCGCCACGGAGGAGCTGACGCACCCCGCGCCGGTGTTCCACGGAGACACTCTGTATGCGGAATCCGAGGTCCTCGAGGTGAGGACCTCCAAGAAGCCCGATCGGGGCGTGGTCAAGGTACGGACCGACGTTTACAACCAGCGCAACGAGCTCGTCGCGAGCTTCCGTCGCGCGGTGCTGGTGCCTCGCCGCACCTCCGGGGACTGAGCCCCGATTTCCCCGTCAACGCGTCAATGCGGCAGAATGCCCGCGTCAGCAGCAAAAAAGGAGCCCGTTTTTTGAGTGAGAGCACTGCCACAACGCAGCCGGAAGCCCCGACCAACAATTCCCGCCTGAAGGCGTGGGTCGAGGAGGTCGCCGCCCTCACCCAGCCGAGCGAGATTCACTGGTGCGACGGCACCTCCGAGGAATACGACGCGCTGTGCCGGGAGCTCGTCGACCTGGGCACGTTCGAGACGCTGTCGGATGCGAAGCGCCCGAACTCGTATCTCGCGCGGTCCGACCCAGGAGATGTGGCGCGCGTCGAGGACCGCACGTTCATCTGCTCGGAGCGAGAGTCCGACGCGGGCCCGACGAACAACTGGCGGGATCCGCAGGAGATGCGCGACACCCTCAAGGACCTCTTCCGTGGCTCCATGCAGGGCCGCACGATGTACGTGGTGCCGTTCTCGATGGGCCCGCTCGGCTCGCCGATCGCCCACATCGGCGTGCAGATCACGGACTCTGCCTACGTCGCGGTGAGCATGCGGATCATGACCCGCATGGGCAAGGGCGCGCTGGGCGTGCTCGGCAAGGACGGCGACTTCGTGCCCTGCCTGCACTCGGTCGGATACCCGCTCGCCGACGGCCGTGACGACGTGCCGTGGCCGTGCGACGAGACCAACAAGTACATCGTGCATTTCCCCGCAAGCCGGGAGGTCTGGTCGTACGGCTCGGGCTACGGCGGGAACGCGCTGCTGGGCAAGAAGTGCTTCGCGCTGCGGATTGCGTCGGTCATGGCTCGCGACGAGGGCTGGATGGCCGAGCACATGCTGATCCTGAAGCTCACCTCGCCGGAGGGTGAGACGAAGTACATCACCGGGGCCTTCCCGTCCGCATGCGGCAAGACGAACCTCGCGATGCTGATCCCAACCCTTCCCGGATGGAAGGTCGAGACCATCGGCGACGACATCGCGTGGATGAAGTTCGGCCCCGACGGACGCCTCTACGCCATCAACCCGGAGGCCGGCTTCTTCGGCGTCGCGCCGGGAACGAGCAAGAAGACGAACCCGAATGCGATGGCGACGATCCGCGAGTCCTCCATCTTCACGAACACGGCCCGCACCGACGACGGCGACATCTGGTGGGAGGGCATGACCAAGGAGCCGCCGGCACATGCGATCGACTGGCGCGGCGACGATTGGACGCCGGACGCCGATCATCCTGCCGCGCATCCGAACGCGCGCTTCACGACTCCCGCGCGCCAGTGCCCCTCCATCGCCGAGGAGTGGGAGGACCCGGCCGGCATGCCGATCGACGCGATCCTGTTCGGTGGGCGCCGCGCGACGAACGTGCCGCTCGTCCGCGAGGCGTTCGATTGGGAGCACGGCGTCTTCATGGGGTCCATCATGTCCTCGGAGACCACTGCCGCCGCGTCGGGCGACGTCGGCAAGCTGCGCTACGACCCGTTCGCGATGCTGCCGTTCTGCGGGTACCACATGGGCGACTACTTCGCGCACTGGCTGCGCATCGGTCGCGAGGGCGGTGCGGACAAGCTGCCCAAGCTCTTCCACGTCAATTGGTTCCGCAAAGACGAGGACGGGAACTTCCTGTGGCCCGGCTTCGGCGAGAACAGCCGCGTGCTGGCGTGGATCTTCCGTCGCTGCGAGGGCTCGGCCGCCGCGGTCGAGACACCGGCCGGGCTGGTGCCCGCCGAGGACGGGATCGACACGGCGGGCCTCGACGTGAGCGCCGAGGACATGGCGGAGCTGCTGCGGGTCGACCCGGAAGGCCTGCGCGCGGAGCTGCCCACCATCCACGAGCACTTCGCGCGGTTCGGCGACCGTCTGCCGCAGGAGCTGCACAAGCAGCTTGAGGAACTGGAGCAGCGGCTCAAGAAGTAGAAGACCTCGCTGCGCGGCTCGCGGACGATGACCCCGGGGTCCGAGAGGAAGCTGCGCGCGCGCTCGGCGAAACGGGCGACCCACGCGGCATCTGATCCGCGCGCTCGGTGATGAGGCTCCGGCCGTGCGGGGCGCGGCGGCGCAATCACTGGGAGGGCTTGGCGACCCGAGCGCTGTCATGTCGCTCTACGAGGTGGCGAGCGACCAGGCGATCGAGCCGTGGCTGCGCAACATCGCGCGGCGCTCCCTCGAGCAGCTCGGCTTCGAGCGACAGGAGGAGGCGGGGCCTCCGGCGATCCTGGTATGGGTCGGGGGCCTGATCCTGATCGGCGGCTCGCTCGCCCTGGCGACGGTCATCGGACCGCTTGCGATCGTGCCGCTGCTGGCAGGCATGGCAGTGATCGTCGTCTACTACGTGAATGAGTCCCGGAAGGCGCGCGGCGGCGATTGGTACGTGGGGCAGGACGGTGGCGAGTTCTATATCCCCGGTGACACGCCGGACGCGGGCGGATGGCTCGGCGATCTCTTCGGCGGAGGGGACGGTGGCGGAGGCGGCGGGAACGGCGGCGGGTCCTGAGGGCACGGTGAGTCGGATTACCCACCGTATAGGTGGGTAGATCCGCCCACCGCCCCGGAGCGGGCGACTAGCGGTTGCCGCCGAGCGCGGCTAGTGCGACTCGCCCGACTCGGCCGCCGGGGGGCGGCTTTCCTCGGCCAGCGACGTGATCGACAGCACGCCGCGTGAGGCTTCCTCGAGCACCTCGCCGGCTTCCTCGGCCGTGCGCGCGTACAGCTCCACCAGGAGGTGGATGGTGATCTTGTCCTCGTCGTGCTTGTGGAAGCGCACGTGCGTAAAGAACTCGCGCGTGCCGCCCTCGCCGAACGCCCCGTAGGTGAGCGAGTCGGCCGCTTCCGGGCCCGAGCAGACCTCGACCAGCTCCTGGTCGACCATCACGGTGCACGAGGCGACCCACGGCGTGCCGGTCACCATGCGCTCCCAGCGATCCTCGATCGGCTCGACGTGCCCGTCGGTGAAGGTCAGATGGGGCTGGTCGTGCATGCAGTCGAGGCACTGGACGACCGCCTCCTGCACCTCGTCGACGCGCTCGGTGAAGGTGCCGGACTCCGGGTCGATGCGCAGGATCGCGTCGTAGTGCACCTGGGCCTCGAGGTTCTGGGACCAGCAGCGGTAGCAACGCAGCCACGGCCGGCCGTCGTCGCTTTCGACGCGCCGCTCGGGCGGGCGGGGGCTCTCGGACTCGGCCATCTTCAGCCTCCGATCCGGCTCATGGTGCGTGCGGGCTGGCGGAAGCCGGCCTCGCTCACGTGGTGCTTCAGCTCCTTGCGCCACACGGCGTCGCGGATCAGCTGCTCGAGCTCGTCGTCAGCGGCGCCGGCGCGCAGCGGCTCGCGCAGGTCCGTCTCGTGCATGCTGAACAGGCACGTACGGAGCTTGCCCTCGGCCGTCAGCCGCACACGGTTGCAGTCGTCACAGAACGGCTCGGACACGGGGTTCACGAAGCCGATCTCACCGCGCCCGTCCGCGAAGCGGTAAACCCGCGCCGTCGAGTGGGCGTCGCGCGGCAGCGGCTCGAGCGGATAGACCTGGTCGATCAGCGCCCGCACCTCGGCGCCGGTCAGCACGCGGTCCTCCGACCACGAGTGGTCGGCGTCGAGCGGCATGAACTCGATGAACCTGATCTCGTACGGTTTGCGCCGCGCCAATTCCGCGAACGGCAGCACCTCGTCCTCGGTGAAGTCGCGCATCGCGACGCAGTTCACCTTGATCGGGCCGATCTGCGGGTAACGCTCGAGCGCCTCGAGGCCCGCGAGGACCTGGGGAAGGGCATCGCGCCGCGTCATCTGGAAGAACCGGTCTCGCGACAGGGAGTCGAGCGACACGTTGATGCGCCGCAGGCCGGCGGCGGCGAGGTCGCCCGCCATGCGCTCGAGGAGGTAGCCGTTGGTGGTGAGCGAGAGGTCGTGCAGGGCGTCGATCTGGCTGAGCATCTCGACCAGCCGGGGAAAGTCGCGCCGTACCAGCGGCTCGCCGCCGGTCAGGCGCACGTCCGTCACGCCCATCGAGACGAACAGCCGGACCAGCCGGTCGATCTCCTCGAATGTGAGGATCTCGGACCGGTCGAGCCACGGCAGGCCCTCGGCCGGCATGCAGTACTGGCAGCGGAAATTGCAGCGATCCGTGACCGACACACGTAAGTCGCCGATCGGCCGCTCGTGGCCGTCGTGCAGGGGCTCCGCCGGCCGCATGGACATGCAGCGAAGTCTAGCCCGCAGTCAGTCGGGTTCCTCGGAAGTCCTGTAAACCGCCGCATTCTCGAGGATCATCGGCGGAGCCCCCCGGCTGCCGATGGTCCTCGAGATGCGTTCCCTGGTCCGCCGCGGTGAAGCGGTGGTCGGAGATGCGGTGCGGGTTGATGCGGGTCCTGCTGCGAATCTAAATCACGCCATCCGTGACGTATTCCAACGTAGTCAACATACGTCCAGGCGGCAAGCTTTTATTCAAGTCGGCAGTCGGCAGTCGGCAGTCGGCCGTCTAACCGGCAGCAGCTTCGAGCGTTGCCTCGAAGTCCGTCCGCGGTACCGCTCCGACTCCGGGCGACGTGGCGCCGGCATCGCGGTAGCGCTTCACTCCGGCTCGCACTTCCTCGGGGGAGCCGATCGCGGTGAGAGAGTCGAGGAACCCGTCGGAGATGCCGCGCTTCGCTGCCTCGACGTCGCCCCCCTGCATACCGGCGTCGAACGCCGCGATGTCGTCCTCGAAACCCGACCGCTCGATCATCGCGCGGTAGAAGGGCAGGCTCCAATAGGTGACCAGGTCGCTCCGCATGGTCTCGTAGGCGGAGGCGCGGTCGTCCGTCATGGCGGCCGGCACGGCTGCCACGACGTCGAACCCGTTCATGCTCTTGCCGGCGCGCTCGCGGCCTGCCTGCACCGCGGGCATCACCACGTCCCGGATGTAGCCCGGGTTGCACAGCCAGAGCATCACGCCGTCTGCCACCTCGCCGGCCAGTTGCAGCATGTTGGGCGACAGCCCGGCGATATAGATGGGCAGGTCGGCGCGCGGCTCGTAGCCCATGAAGTGGAAGTTGGTCGGGAAGAACTCGCCCGCGGGCACGTCCTGGCCGGTGAACATGGCGCGCACGGCCGCGACGTACTCGCGCATCGCGGACACGGGGCGTTCGATCTTCGCGCCGTACCAGCTCTCGACCGTCACAGCGTGTGAGACGCCGAGGCCCAGCACCATGCGACCGCCGGAGAACTCGTCGATCGTGGCGGCCTGCTGCGCGGTGGCGACCGGCGTGCGCGAGTAGATCGGCAGCACTCCTGTGCCGAGCTTGATGCTCTGGGTCGCGGCCGCGTAGGCCATCAGGAGCGTCAGCGAGTCGCGCCCCGCGATGTGCGTCACATACGCGGAGTCGTACCCCAGCTGCTCCGCGCGCTTGACCCGCTCGAGCGCCTGGTCGAGCGACTTGCCCACCGAGATAAAGCTTCCGAGGCCCGCCACGCGGTGGACTCTAGTCGCCCGGCAGCGGCCACGCGCGCGACGCGCACCCGCTTGCCCCCGAGCCGTCCCCGCACCGATCCGTCCGGGCGGAACACCAGCCTGCCGCGCGCCGCGGAGCGGCCCGTCACGCGCAACACTCCCCGTACCCCGCGCGTCATGTCGAGCGTGCCGCTGACGCGCACGCCGGGCACGAACTCCACGCCGTGCAGCTCGAGGCTCCGCAGGCCCGCGCGCGCGTATCCGTCCCGCAGCCCGCCGACGTGCACGACGTCCTGGTCCGGGGAGGTGATCAGCGCAGCGGAGAAGATCTGGTCCAGCGCGTCGACCAGGGTGAGCGCCACCGCAAACACGGTGCGCCCCGGCCGCCCCCGGATGCCTGACTGAGGCGGCACCTCGGAGAGTGCGCGCGGAGCTACCTGCACCGGCGGGAACTCGCGCCGGCGCGGCGCGCACCGGCGCAGCGGGCGGTTGCTGAAGAAGTCGTCGACCGTGCGCAGTCCACAGCTGCGGGGGAAGCCGTCCAGCACCGAATGCCCCATCTCGGAGACGGGGACGAGCGTGGCGCCGGGGATCCGGGAGGCGATGCGCCGCGCCGACTCGAGCGGTGTCCGCAGGTCGTCCTCTCCAGCCAGCACGACGGTGGGAACGGCGGGGAAGGGGCCGTCCTGGATCGTTGGCTCGGACGGCGCGGACGGCCAGCGGCTGCACAACTGGACAGTCGGCGAGGCGAACAGCGCGGTCGTGCGGTCGAACGGGTACAGCGAAGCCGACGGCAACGTCCGCAGCGCGGCTTCCGCAGCCGGGACGCGAGCCCCGATGGGCGTCGTGCGCTCCCAGCCGAGCGGGCCTTCCTCGCAGACCGTCGCCGCGTACAGCCCGTCGCTGAGGAACTCGGCGGGAGCCGGTCTGTCCCCGCGCTCCGCGCGCAGCGCAAGGCGCAGCAGGGGAGCCGCGTCACCTGTCAGCGCCGAGTGCACGGCACCCGGGAAGTGGGCCCGCAGCGTGGGATCGAAGTCGCCGGCAAACAGGAGGTCGAGCAGGCGCACGCTGCCGATGCGGGCGCGGTGGCGCCGTCCCTTCACCGACACGAGCGGGCCGTATACGAACCCCCGCGTGCGCATCCGCTGCACGAGCGCGGCGACGTCCGCGACCGGGTCGGGGGTGATGTCCTCGCAGCCCTTGAGACAGAGCGTGCGCAGCACGCGCGGGATCGCGGCGAGGCTCTCCTGCGAGAAGGCGCCGGGACCGGTGGGCTCGACGACGGAGTCCAGGACCAGCCGCTCGATCCTCTGCGGGTAGCGGGCGGCGTAGGCAAGTGCGACCTTCGTCCCGTACGAGACGCCGAAGAGGGCGATCTTCTCCACTCCGATGGCCTGGCGCACGGCCTCGATGTCCTCGACGGAGTCGCGTGTCGTATAGAAGGCGCGCCTGCTGCCGATCGTCTGGGCGCAGGCGGCTGCCCGGTCGGCCTGTCCCACCGGGGTCTTCGAGACCGGCACCACCAGCTGTGGACAGCGCAGCGCGCCCGACAGCCCGGTGCCGCGCTGGTCGAAGACGACCAGGTCACGGCTCCGCCCCGCGGCGAAGAACGTGCTGGCCCAGTCGATCAGGAACGGCGTGGCCGACTGCCCTGGCCCGCCCGCCAGGGTGATCAACGCGCCCGTGCGCGTCCCGCGGGCCTTCAAGCGCTCGACGTGCAGGTTCACCGACCCCGGTACGGCCCCGGCTCGGTCGACCGGCACCGGCAGCTCCCCGCACTCGATCTCGGATCCACGCACGCACGGCTTGAACGAGATTGCCGCCTCCGAACGTGCGGCAGGCAACACGGTCAGCGCGACCGCGACGAGGATCCCTGCCACGCGCCGCATGCGGCTGACTCTACTGCGTGTCCCACGGTGTCGCGACGGTGTCAGTCAGCGCGCAACAGCAACGCCACCAGCACGGCGACGAACGCGATCTGGCCGATGCCGGAGGCGGTTCCCCACTCGGCCCCGAACGCCTTGGCGATCAGCGTGGTGAGCGCAAACGAGCCGGCCAAGAGCCCGAGCTGCCGCACCGCCGCACCCACAGAGCTCCCGTCATTTCCGGCTAAGCAAATGACGGCCTTCCTACCTAGATCGTGGCAAGCGACTTGTATTCGCCGAAGACCCCGCGCATGGCGCCGCAGATCTCGCCGAGCGTGCAGTAGGCGTGCACGGCCTCGATGATCGCGGGCATCATGTTCTCGGTGCCACGGGGGGCTCCGCCCCCCTCGCCGGCTGCGCCGGCTCCCCCTTCGGCTGCCTTGCGCAATCGCTCGAGGGCGGCGTTCGCCTTCTCGGAGTCGCGCTCGGAGCGCAGGCGCTCGAGCTTCTCGCGCTGCCGGGCGGCGAGGGTCTGGTCGACTCGGAAGTACTCCGGCTCCGGCTCGTCGTCGTCGCGGTACTTGTTCACGCCCACCACGACTCGCTCGCCGGAGTTGAGGTCCTGTTCCCACTGGTAGGCCTCGTCGAGGATGGCCTTGTGGTAATAGCCCGAGTCGATCGCTTCGACCGCGCCGCCCATCTGCGCGATCTTGTCCATCTCCTCGACCGCGCGCCGCTCGAGCTCGTCGGTGAGCCACTCGAGGTAGTACGAGCCCGCCATCGGGTCGACCGTGTCGGTCACGCCGATCTCCTCGGCGACGATCTGCTGGGTCCGGACGGCGATCTTCTGCGCCTTCTCCGTCGGGATCGCGAGCGCCTCGTCATAGCAGGAGAGCGCCATCGACTGGACGCCGCCGAGCGCGGCCGCGAGTGCCTGGACCGCAGCCCGCACGATGTTGTTCTCGGGTTGCTGCGCGGTCAGCGTCGAGCCGCCTGTCTGCGTGTGCGTGCGCAGCATCATCGATCGCGGGTCCGTGGCGCCGAAGCGCTCCTTCATGATCCGCGCCCACAGACGTCGCAGCGCGCGGTACTTGGCGATCTCCTCGAAGAAGTTGATGTGCGTGTTGAAGATCCACGACAGCCGCGGTGCGAACGTGTCGACGCCGATGCCGCGCTCTGTGACCGCGTCGATGTAGGCGATCGCGTTGGCAAAGGAGAAGGCGATCTCCTGGACGGCCGTCGAGCCGGCCTCGCGCATGTGGTAGCCGGACAGCGAGATCGCGTTGAACCGGGGCGCGTCGGTGGCGCACCAGGCGATCAGGTCGGCGGCCAGCCGCAGCGACGGCTTGGGTGGATAGATGAACGTGCCGCGGGCGACGTACTCCTTGAGGACGTCGTTCTGCGCGGTGCCCGACACCTCCTCGCGCGGTACGCCCTGCTTGTCGGCGACCGCGACGTACATCGCGACGAGCACCGGGGCCGGGGCGTTGATCGTCATCGACGTCGAGACGCGGTCGAGCGGGATGCCGTCGAAGACGGTCTCCATGTCCGCCAGCGAGTCGATGGCCACCCCGACCTGTCCCACCTCGCCCTCCGCCCGCTCGTCGTCGGAGTCGAGGCCCCTCGGGGTGGGCAGGGCGAACGCGGCGGAAAGCCCCGGCTGTCCCTGCGACAGGAGGAACTTGAAGCGCTCGTTCGTGGCCTCGGGCGTGCCGAACCCCGCGTACTGGCGGATGGTCCAGTGGCGCGCCCGGTACATGGTCGGCTGGATGCCGCGCGTAAAGGGGTACTCGCCGGGGAAGCCGAGGTCGCGCTCGTAGTCGAGGTCGGCGACGTGCTCGGGCGTGTAGACGCGGTCCGTTTCGAGGCCGGAGAGGGTCTCGAAGCTCTCGCGCCGCTCACCGGACTTCTCGAGCGACTTGGCGAGCGGGCCCTCCTCCCAGCGCCTGCGCGCGTCGTGGAGGCGCTTGAGCTCGTCCTCCTTCGATCGGATCAGCTCGTCGAGCCGAGCCTTTCCATTCCCACGTGCGCCATTGCCCTGGTCTTTCGACATCACCGCCTCCTACAAGAGCTCGATACGCCAGTTTAGTGGTGGAGCCCCTATAGCCTTCGGCAAATGGCGGACGGGCCCAAACTGATCGACGTGCTGCAGCGCGGCCGCGAACGCGTGATCGGCGCATGGGACCTGGGAGGCATCGTCGTGGACCCCGGCCCGGAGAGCCGGATGCAGACGCTGCTCGCGGGCCTGTCCGAGGAGCCGCGCGCGCTGCTGCTGACGCACATCCATCTCGACCACGCGGGCGCGACCGGGGCGCTCGTGGAGCGCTTCCCGGACCTCGAGGTGTACGTGCACGCGAAGGGAGCACCCCACCTGGTCGACCCCTCGCGCCTGCTGAGCAGCGCGGAGCGGATCTACGGCGACGAGATGGAGCCGCTGTGGGGGAGGGTGGTACCGGTTCCCGAGCGCAACTTGCGGGTGCTGGATGGGGGAGAGACCGCCGCGGTCGGCGGGCGGGACTTCGACGTGGAGTACACGCCCGGTCACGCCTCCCACCACGTCGTCTACTTCGACCGCACCGACGGCACCGCATACGTCGGGGACGTGGCCGGCGTTCGCATTCCGCCCGCGGACTACGTGCGCGCGCCCACGCCGCCCCCGGACATCGACGTCGCGGCATGGCAGCGCTCGATCGACCTCGTGGCCGCACGCGCGCCGGCGCGGCTGGCGCTCACACACTTCGGCATGGTCGACGATCCGCAGCCGCACCTGGCCCGGATGAAGCAGGGGCTGGACGAGCAGGCCGAGCTCGTGCGTGCGCTCCTGGAGCAGCATGGAGACACCGACGATGCGGTTGCAGCCTTCGTCGCCGAGACCGAGCGCCGCACACGCGAGGCGGTCGGCGACGAGCTGGCCGCCATGTTCGAGGTCGGCTCGCCCGTCGAGCAGCGATGGCTGGGCCTGCGGCGGTACTGGCAAAAGAGGCAAGATCGGGCGGCGGCATCCAGATGACGGTTACGGAGACCATCGAGCGCCCGCGTGTGGGCGGCCCCGGCACCGGCGGCGACGGGCACTGGCGCGTGATCGTCCTCAACGACAACCACAACACGTTCGACCACGTGGCCAAGACGCTTGCCAGCGTGATCCCGAGCGTCAGCATCGACCATGGGTACCGCTTCGCGGAGGCGATCCACAACAGCGGGCGTGCGATCGTGTGGTCCGGCGAGCGCGAGCCGGCGGAGCTCTACTGGGAGCAGCTCAACGACGCGCGGCTGACGATGGCGCCCCTGGAGCAAGGCTAGGCTCGACCGGGCACGTCCACCGGGCAGGCCGCGCCCGCCGATTCGGCGACCCTCACCAGCGATACCTGCAGCGCCTCGACCTCGTCGCCGAGGTGGGGGAGGAAGTGCGCGTCCACGGTGCGCCGGTAGACGGGGGTCGTGCGGTCGAGCATCTCGCGGCCCGCGTCCGTGAGCACCGCGTAGGCGCCGCGGCGGTCGTTCGGGCAGCGTTCGCGGCGCAGCAGCTCTTCCCGTTCGAGGCGGTCCAGTAGGCGGCTGAGGCCACTGCGGCTGAAGACGATCGCCTCGGCCAGCTCGTGGATCCGCATCCGGCCCTCGGGCGTGCCGTCAAGCGCCGCGAGCACGTCGTGCCAGGCAAGCGGGGGTAGCTCCGCCGCCGCCAGGTCCTGCTCGATGGCGCCGATCAGCAGGGCATGCGCACGCATGAAGGTCCGGAAGGCCTCGACCTCCTTGCCTGTGCAGGCGCTCGTCTTACTTTCGGGTGCGGTGGCCATTTCTCAATAGTACCCGCTACACTGATTGCAGTAGCAATCGTTGTTGCTGCAATTGATGCCAAGACTTCAGCTCCCCGAACCGGGGGGACAGGAGATTCACATGGAACTCGGACTATTCCTTCTACACGTGGTGCCCGGCCTGCTGCTGATGGGCCACGGCGCACAGAAGCTGTTCGGCTGGTTTGGCGGCCATGGGCCGGCGGGCACCGGCCAGTTCATGGACTCGCTCGGCATGCGCCCAGGACAGCATATGGCACTGGCAGCGGGCCTGACCGAGTTCGGCGGCGGGTTGCTGCTGGCGCTCGGCCTCCTGATGCCGCTGGCGGCGGTGATGATCGCCTCCACGATGCTGGTGGCCGCACTCACGGCTCACCGTGGCAAGGGGATCTGGGCCACCAACGGTGGCTGGGAGCTAACGCTGCTGTACGGCCTGATCCCGGTCGCCCTGACGTTCCACGGCGCCGGTGAGTGGTCCCTCGACAACGCACTCGGCTGGGGAGCGGAGCTCTCCGGTCTCGGTTGGGGCCTCGGAGCCCTGGCGGTCGCGGCGCTCGGCGCGGTGACCGTTGTGGGAGCCGCCCGGCGCGGCGAGCGTGCCCACGGACAGGGAGTCCCGACCACCAGCTAACTACTCTCGCACGACGGTAGGGAAGGGCGCCCCTCGTGGGCGCCCTTTCGCGTTTCTGCGGCGGCTAACCCTGCTCGAGGACGGTGTTCCACTTGGGCAGCAGTGGCTGCCCGTGGAGGCCCGAGATCGCGACCCTGACGTCCTGCATCTCCTGTGAGAACCACCACCGGTGGAAACCGGCGCGGTCCTCCCAGAAGATCAGGTGCACGAAGTGATCCGGGTCGTCCTCGTTGCGAAAGAAGACGTAGCGGGAGGCTCCATACGTGAGCGGGCGCTTGATCGCGGGGCGATACAGGTCGGCGAACTTCTGCGCCCGGAACGGGGTCACCACGTAGTCCAGCTGCACCGCCTCCATCAGCGTGCGCTCGCTCGTGCGCTGAGACGGACGGATCGAGGCGAGCGGCTCCAACGGCTCAATTGCCTACCTCGGCCCGGATCGCGCCCGGTCCGTCGGTCGTCTTGCCCTGACCTTCCTGGTCGGCTCCCACGAGGATCGCGATCTTGCCCTGGTGCTTGTTCTCGCGCATCAGCTGGTGCGCCTCGGCGACGCCCTCGAACGGCATCACCCGCCACAGCACCGGGCGGATCTTCGACTGCGCGATCAGCTCGTTCGCCTTGGTCGCCTCCCACGCGTTCGCGAAATGGGATCCGATGATCTGCTTCTGGCGCATCCAGAGGTAGCGGACGTCGAAGTCGAGGTTGAAGCCGGACGTGGCGCCGCAGATCACGACCTTGCCGAACGGCCGCACGACGAACACCGACGTCGGGAATGTGGCCTGGCCGACGTGCTCGAACACGATGTCGGGCGCCTCGCCGAGGATCTCCTTGACGCGCTTGGCGAACGCGCGCGATTGCCCGAAGCGCTCTTTCTCCTCTTCCTTGGACTCGCCGCCCTTGCGCATCATGCCCGCGAACTCGTTGCGGTTGATGAAGTCCCTGGCGCCGAGCTGCTTGACCAGCCGGCCCTTCTGGTCGGAGGACACCACGCCGACCGACTCGGCACCGGTGATCTTGCAAAGCTGCGTGGCGAACACGCCAAGGCCGCCGGCGGCGCCCCAGATCAGGACCCGGTGGCCCGCCTGCAGCTTGACCTGGTCGATCAGCATGCGGTAGGCGGTGAAGTAGGTGAGGCCGTAGGAGGCGGCCTCCTCCCAGGTCAGGTTCTGCGGCTTGGGCACGAGCTGCTGCGCCTGGACCTTCGTGAACTGGGCAAACGAGCCCCAGCTCGTCTCGTAGCCCCAGATCTTCTGCGACGGAGCGGCGAGCGGGTCGAGGCCGTGCACCTCGACGTCCTCGTAGGAGGCCTGGTTGCAGTGGATCACGACCTCGTCGCCGACCTTCCACTTCGTGACGCCCTCACCGACCTTCCACACGACGCCCGACGCGTCCGAGCCGCCGATGTGGTGGTCCTCCTCGGGGTGGTAGCGAAAGACGGATACGGGCTGCCCGAGTGCGGCCCAGACGTTGTTGAAGTTCACCCCGGCGGCCATCACTCGCACGATCACCTCGAATGCGGCCGGCTCCGGGACCTCGATGTCCTCGATCTGGAAGGCGTCCTTGGGCTCGCCCTCGCGCTCCTGGCGGATCACCCAGGCGGTCATCGTCTTCGGCAGCTCTCCGGGCTCCACCTCGAGCTGGCTCACGTTCTTTACATCTGCCTGTGCCAAGACGGCCTACCTCCGCGTGACGAGGGTCGAAAGGGGCCGCTGATGCTATACGACGCCCCCCGCGCCGGGACGTCGCTCAGTCGGGGCGCTGGGCGACCGGCGCGACCGCCGCTGAGACACCCTTGTGGGCAGGGGCCCGGGCGCCGCCCAGCGTCAGGACCGCGACCGCGACGCCCGCGACCGCAACAGCGGTCGAGAGCTTGAGCGAGGAGGAGAGCGAGTGCACGAAGGCGTCCCTCACGGCGGCGCTGACCTGGTCCGCGGTGGCGGGATCGAGCTGCTTGAGATGGGAAGGCACGTTGCCGGAGCCGAGGTTCTCGGTGAACCAGGACTGCTGCTGGGCGCTCATCGACAGGCCGCCGAGGCGGTCGTCGAGGCGGGCGTCGCTGATGTGCTGGAACAGCGCGCCGACAGCTGCGACCCCGAAGGTGCCGCCGACCATGCGGCTCATCGAGAGGATCCCGGCCGCCGCGCCCGCCTTGGTGGTCTGCACGGCGTTCATTGCGGCGGTGGACATGGGCGACATCGTGAGGCCGATCCCAAGGCCCATCATCAGGAACGTGGGCAGCAGTTGGCTGTAGGTCGTGTCCACGTCGATGCGCGACTGCAGGAAGAGCGAGACGGCGACGAGGCTCAGCCCGATCGCGATCGGGATTCGCGGGCCGATGCGGTCCGTCAGGCGGCCGGCGATCGGGGCGGCCACGATGATCAAGCCGGTGGAGGGCAGGAAGCGGATGCCGGCCTCCAGCGGCGAGTAGCCGAGGATGTTCTGCATGTACAGCGCCATGAAGAAGAACATCGCGAGCATCGCGAACGACACGACGAACGCGATGCCGCTGGTGCCGAGAAACGTGCGGCTACGGAAGAACTCGAATTCGACCATCGGGAACCGTGTGCGCCGCTCGACCAGCGCGAAGGTGGTGAGGCTCACGACCGACAGCGCGAGCAGCGCGGCGATCCGCGGCGATCCCCAGCCCCAGTCGTTGCCCTCCACAAGTGCGAGCACGAGTGCCCCGATGCCTGCGGTGATCGTCAGGACGCCGGCGTAGTCGACGGTCCGGGGGACGGTCGGGTCGCGTGACTCCCGCGTCGCGGCCAGGGTCACGACCACCGCGGCTGCGGCGACCGGGAGGTTGAGGAAGAAGATCGCGCGCCAGCTGACCTGCTCGGCGAGGAAGCCGCCGACGACCGGCCCGATCGCGAGCGCCAGCGCCGAGACGCCGGCCCATGTGCCGATCGCCTTGCCGCGTTCGTGGGCGGGGAATGCGTTCGTGATGATCGACAGCGTCGCGGGCATCATGAGCGCCGCGCCGATGCCCTGTGTCGCGCGGCTCGCGACAAGGAAGGAGTCGCTTGGCGCCAGTCCCGCGGTCGCGGACGACAGCGCGAACAGCACGACGCCGGTCAGGAACGCCCGCCGGCGGCCGAAGATGTCGCCCAGCCGCCCGCCCGTGACGAGCAGCACGGCAAAGGTCAGCGTGTAGATGTTGACCGTCCACTCGAGCGTGGACAGGGAGGAGTTGAGGTCCGCCTGGATCGACGGCAGCGCCACGTTCACGACCGTGTTGTCGAGCATGATCATGAACAGGGCGAAGCACATGGATCCGAGCGTCCACCACCTGCGGTTCTGCTCTGTTATCGCTCGCAGGCGCGTCATCGCCGCGTCCCCCGCGGGCAGTAGCGCGCGACCTCGGGACGGGCGAGGATCTCGTCGAGCGCGTCGCCGAGCTTGCGGCGCTCCGTGACGGAGAATCCCTCCAGCATCTGCTCGAAGGACTTGATGCGTGTGGCGATCAGGCGCTCCACCAGCCGGTCGCCGTCCTTCGTGGTCCGCACGCGCTTCACACGGCGGTCCGCCGCATCCTCCGCGCGCTCCACGATGCCCCGCTTCACGAGCGGATCCACGGCGCGGCTTGCGGCGGGAAAGGAGATGCCGAGGCGGTCCGAGACGTCCTTGACCGACAGCTCGGCGGGCTCGTGCGCGACGAGCATCAGGGTCTTGAACTGGGTGAACGTCAGGTCGAGGTCGGAGACCTCACGCATGAAGTCGGAGTCGCCTGTGGACCACGCGAAGCGAAAGAAGCCCAGCAGCTGACGCGCCAGAGCGGGAGGCAGGGGCGCCTGTTGCTTGCGCACGGGAGATACTTGCACACACGCAATGATTGCAGAAGTGCACGAGGGTTTTGTGTGCGATGGATCACACGAGCAGCATCGAGCGGCTGCTCAGCGCTAGGGCAGCAGCAGCTCGTTCTGGGCGCTGTCGCGCGGAGGGCCGACCTTCACGGTCGCCGGGTCGAGCCCGGCGGAGTCCTCCGCCGCGATCGTGAAGTCGCCGGTGCCCAGGGTGACCTTGACCGTGGCGGTGTCGTCGGGCGGTATCGGCCCGACCGAGCGGCGCAACCGCGGACCGTCGGCCGTGAGCGTCTGCGCTGCGCCCGACTGGTTGGAGACGAGCAGGGTCACCGGACCGGCGCCGATCTCGTCCGGCGATGCCGTGACCCGTTCCGCGCCGATCTGCACGGACACGTTGATGGGCACCGGCGGTCGCTGCTCGCTACGGGCTTCGCCATCGCCCCCGCAGCCCGCGATCGCGGTCGCGGTGAGCACCGCGACCAGCGCCGCGCCCCCGCTCCGGGCACGCAAAATCGACCGGGTCAGCATCTCCTCCTCGTCCTCCTCAGAGCGCTGACCCTATCCGAAATACGGCTATCCGAACCACACGGACCGGCGCTGTCCGAGCATTCCGTTGAGCGCGTCCTGGATCCTCGCCCTGATGTCGTCGGCGACCTGCTGCACGAACGCGACGTCATCCGCGGCATCCGGTCCGTGGCGCTCGAATCGCACGGGCTCGAGAAACCGGATCCGGAACTTCGCCGGCAGATACATCCCTCCGGCGAGCAACCCGAAGTGCGGGAAGGCGTGATTGATCGGGAAGTAGATCAGCCCCGTGAGGCGCTGCAGCAACGGGACGTGCGCGAAGATCGGCATCGCCTCCTCGGCGCCCATCACCGCCACCGGTACGATCGGGACCCCCGCCCGGATCGCGGTCTTGACGAAGCCGCCGCGGCCGAAGCGACGCAGCTTGTAGCGCTGCCAGAGGAGCTTGCGCGTTCCCTTCTGACCCTCGGGGAACACGAGCACCAGCCGGCCCTCGTCGTGCAACAGGCGGTGGGCGTTGGCCGGATGTGCCGCCACCATCCCGATCTTGTTGGCGAGCATCCCGACGCCGGGATAGCCCTTGAACCAGTGCTCCCCGAGCATGTAGAGGGGGCGCGGGGCGGGGTGCTCGTTCCTGAGCGCCTGCATGATCATCGGGGCGTCGGGGGGCAGCGCTCCCGAATGGTTGGAGGCGACCAGCGCGCCGCCGGCCACGGGCACGTGCTCGATGCCCTCCACGTCGACCCTGAACCAGTAGCGGTAATAGAAGTTGAGGACCGGCTCCATCATCTGGTAGACGCGCTCTGAGCGACCCCAGTCGTCCACCTGGCGCGTCGGGTCGGGCGGTGCGATCAGGCCGGTCAGGTCGCGCAGCGGCGGCTGCTCATCCGTGTCGGGGACCGGCAGGCGGTACACGTCGGCGTCCGCGTCGTAGGCGGACTGGGCCCGGATTGCCTCCTCGTCGCCGGCCTCGGCGGCGACCTGGCCGCCCAGGAGGGGACTGTCCGAGGCCAGACGGCGCCTGCGCTCCGGTGTGGCATTGCGAGCCTCCACGAGGAGCGGGATTCTAGGGGCTGGTCAGAGCGGAGGCTCGACGACCCTTGCGGTGGCCGATCCCGCCGTGACCTCGGCTCCGGGCTCGACCTCGCGCCGCAGGATCGCGAGTGCGATCGCGCCGTGGATGGGGGAGATGCCGGCGGAGGTGACGCGGCCGACCTCCTTGCCCGTGGCCACGACCGAAGTCCCGGGCTCCACCGGTGCCGAGAGCAGCAGCCCTCTGAGATGGCGGTTGGGATGTCCCTTGTGGAACATGCGGGCGACCGGCTCCTGCCCGACGTAGCAGCCCTTGGTGAAGCTCACCGCGCGCGCGACGATGCCCGCCTCGCCGGGAAGGTTCTCGTCATTCATGTCGATGCCGTAGCGCGGGCGGCCGCGCTCGATCCGCACGAGCTCGGCTGCCTCCGCCGAAACGGGCTCGGCGCCCGCGGCGCTCAGCGCATCCTTCAGCGGGCCGACCGCAGCCGGCGCCACCAGCAGGTCGAAACCGCTGTCGGTGGCCGCTACGACCGCCTCGTCACGGCTCCGCACCCACGCGTGCTCGGAGGCCGGCGGGGAACCTTCGGCGATTCCCGCGCGCTCGATTGCGTCCCAGGCGCGCGGGCCGATCACCGACAGCACCGTGCGGTCGGCGGCGTCGGCGATCTCGACCTTGCGACCGATCTTGTACAACTTCAGCTCGCGCACGGCTGTCTCGTGCGCGACCTCCTCGAGGTCGAGCCACAGCTCCTCCGGCGAGATCGCGAGCACCCGCATGTCGGCAAGGATGCGACCCTTCGGATTCAGCAGCGCGGCGTAGCAGCCCGCTCCCGGCGCGAGCGCCTCGACGTCGTTCGTGACCTGGCCCTGCAGGTACTCGTGGGCGTCCGGCCCCCGGACCGTCACGTGGGCGCGGTCGGCCCGCTCGAGGACGCCGGCGCCCTCGGTCAGGACGTGGTGATCGTGCGCTACCGGACTCTGCGCGCTGGTGGCCATGGTTCCAATGGTACGCAGGCGCTGGGGTACCCTTCGGCCGTGCCCCTGGTCACGGACTTCAAGCAGATCACCGACGAGCTGCCGCGCGACTGGACCGACCTCGAGCTCGACCTGCGGATCGCCGACGAGACGCGGTACGTGGAGGCCGCGGTGATCCTCGCGCAGTGCAACGCACAGGGCTACTCGCGCCACGACTGGCACTGGCTGATCCGCTGCGCCCACGAGTTCGGGCACGCTGCCTCCGCGCAGACGGTGCACGGAGTGCTCCTGCAGCTCGATTCGGCCGGGATCAGAGGCGAGTTCGCGGTTCGCCAGGTGCGCGAGGGCCGGGTCGAGGTGGTGCCGATGTGGGGCAGGTCGGAGAGCGTGCGCCGCGAGTTCGCCCAGCGGCGGGCGCAATAGGGCTGCAAACCGGCTGAAACGCAGGTGGCGGGCTACCGCGGAAGGGTTACGGATGGCCGATCGGCGGTATACACTCCCGGCGCTCTAGGACCGACTGCAACTATTCGGAGGTCTTCCATTGGAACGGTCAGCGGCTAACGCTGCAATCGAACAGCGATCACCGGCTGCGTACGTCGCGGAGTTCATCGGCACCTTCGTGCTGGTGACGGCCATCACGCTCTCGGTGTCCTTGTTCGTCAACCCGCAGGGAACGGGCTCCGACTGGGTCGTGGTCGGCCTGGTCCACTTCCTGACCCTGTTCATGATCGTGATGACGATCGGCAGCATCTCGGGCGCGCACGTCAACCCGGCCGTGACGCTGGCCCTGCTCGCGCTGCGCAAGATCCGCCCGAACGACGCAGCGATCTACATCCTGCTGCAGCTCGCAGGCGCGGTCGCCGGCGCTCTGATGACGAAGTTCCTGTTGATCGACGATCTCGCCGACCAGCAGAACGTCGGCGCGACCGGCCTCAACCTGAGCATCCTCGGCGGCGACTTCCAGGGCTTCGTAGCCGAGCTGATCGGGACATTCTTCCTGGTGTGGGCAGTGGTGGCGGTCGCGGTCAACCCGCGCGCCGCGCGCGACTGGTCCGGACTGGTGATCGGCGGCACCCTGGGATTCGTCCTGCTGATCCTCGGCCCGCTGACCGGCGCCGCCGTGAACCCGGCACGCTGGTTCGGGCCCGCGTTGGTGTCGGGCGAGTGGAACACGCCCTTGCTCTACATCTTCGCGCCGATCGTCGGCGGCGTGCTTGCCGCACTCACGTACTGGTACCTGTTCGTCGAGGGGCCGTCACCCCGCGCGGCGACACCCGAGACAGGCCCCAAGGGCCTGCGCCAGGACGTCAACCCGCCCAGGTAGGGCGGACGGCCATAGCGAATTCGAAGGGGCGGCTCACGGGCCGCCCCTTTTCTTGCCACTAGACTCCCTGCGACCGTGAGACGCGTCACCTTCTCGCGCAACTTCACGCTCTCGCTGTCACGCACCTGCCAGTGCTACTGCAAGTACTGCGCGTTCGCGACGCACCGGCCCCATCTGCACGCGCCGGACGAGGTGGAGCGCATGCTCGACGACGCCGCGCGCCGCGGCTGCAAGGAGCTGCTCGTGCTGACCGGGGAGCGCCCCGAGGTGAACGCCGAGGTTGCGGAGCGCCTGCAGGAGTACGGCCACGAGGACTTCACCGCGTACGTCGTGTGGGCCTGCGAGCGTGGCCTCGAGCGCGGCCTGCTACCGCACTCGAACCTCGGCGTGCTCGACCGCGCCGACCTCGCGCGGCTCCGCGAGGTGAACGCGTCGATGGGCCTGATGCTGGAATCGGTGTCGGAGCGGCTGATGGACACCGTCCATGCGGGCTCGCCCACCAAGCACCCGGCGCAGCGGCTCGCAACGATCGAGGCGGCGGGAGAGCTGCGCATCCCGTTCACGAGCGGCATCCTCGTCGGCATCGGCGAGACGGAGGACGAGCGCATGGCCTCGCTCGAGGCGCTGGCCGAAGTGCATCGCCGGCACGGCCACCTTCAGGAGGTGATCCTGCAGAACTTCGTGCCGCACCCGCGCTACCACGGTCAGGAGGTGGCGGACATCGCCGACGACGCTGCGAAACGCCGGTGGAACGGCAACGTGGGGGGAGCCGGCGAAGCCGGCGAGGGGGGTGAAACCCCCCGTGAAACGGTGGTCACCGGTGAGCAGCCGCTGCCCGAATGGGCGAACCCGATCACGGTCGCCGACATCGAGCGGCTCGTGCACCGCTGCCGCGAGCTGATGCCGGACGTCGGGGTGCAGATACCGCCCAACCTCTCGGACTGGTGGCTCGATCTCGTCGGCGCCGGCGCGACCGATCTCGGAGGCCTGTCGGCGAACGGCGACCACATCTCGCCCGAGCATCCGTTCCCCAGCCCGCACCAGGTGCGCAAGCTGCTGCAGCCGCAGGGCTACGCGCTCACCGAGCGGCTGTGTGTGTATCCGCAGTACATCGATCCCGAGTGGGTCGCGCAGGGCGTGCTCGACACGATCAAGCTCAAGTACTGGTCGTTCATCCCGCGGCGCGGCTCCGGGCGCCGGCAGGACGTGCCGATCCGATCCGACCTCGCGGCGGGGGCGATCGAGCGTGCGCGCGACGGCATCGCGCTGACGCAGACGGAGCTGACCGCGCTGTTCGCCGAGCGCCGGCCCGAGGTGATCGAGGACATGCGCTCGGCCGCGGACGAGCTGCGCGCGCGCCTCGCGGGCGACACCGCGACCTTCGTCGTGAACCGCAACATCAACTTCACGAACGTCTGCCAGGTGGGGTGCGCGTTCTGCGGCTTCGGCCAGGGCAAGCGCTCGCCCGACGCGTACCTCGTCGAGGAGGAGGACTTCGCCGCGAAGATCCGCGACGCGGTCGAGTTCGGCGTGACGGAGATCTGCATGCAGGGCGGCATCCACCCCGACTACACGCTCGAGCACTACGGCCGGTGGCTGCGGCTCGCGAAGGAGGTGGCGCCCGAGCTGCACCTGCACGCGTACTCCCCGATGGAGGTGCACTTCATGTGCGAGCGGTCGGGCAAGCGTCCCGAGGAGGTGTTCGAGTATCTCGTCGAATGCGGGCTCGGGTCGACTCCGGGCACCGCCGCCGAGGTGCTGCACGACGGGGTTCGCCAGCGGATCTCCCCGAACAAGCTGCCGGTGGATCGCTGGGTCGAGATCATCGAGGCCTCGCACCGCACCGGCCTGCGCTCGACGGTCACGGTGATGTTCGGGCACATCGAGGAGCCGTGGGAGCTGGCCGAGCACATGCGCGTGGTGCGCGAGCTGCAGGAGCGCACGGGCGGCTTCACGGAGTTCGTGCCGCTCAGCTTCATCCCATTCCATACGATGCTGGGCCGCACCCACGGCATCGAGGAGATCTCGCGCGATGAGAACCTCAAGCACACGGCCGTGTTCCGGCTGGCGCTCGGTGAGACCGTCACGAACCTGCAGGCGAGCTGGGTGAAGATGGGACTCGACGCGGCGACCGAGGCACTGCGCTGGGGGGTGAACGACCTCGGCGGGACGCTGATGGAGGAGTCGATCTCGCGCATGGCCGGCTCCTATCACGGAGTCCTGCTGACTCCCGAGCAGCTGATCGAAGCGGCGCGGCAGGGCGGCCGGCAGCCCGCGCAGCGCGACACGCTCTACAACATCATCGAGACCTACTGAGAGCGATGGTCCTCACAGCGCCGGCGCCGGTGGAGACCCGGCCGCTGGCGCTGCGGGACGTCCGGGTTCCCGAACCGGGGGCGGGCGAGTTGCTGATCCGGGTCCTCGCCAACGGCGTGTGCCGCACCGATCTGCATGTGGTCGAGGGAGAGCTGGCCGACCCCAAGCTGCCGCTGGTCCTGGGCCATCAGATCGCCGGCTCGGTCGAGCGCGTGGGGGAGGGCGTGACGGGGTTCGCACCCGGCGATCGCGTGGGCGTGCCATGGCTGGGGGGCACGGACGGCACGTGCGCCTATTGCCGCGGTGGCTGGGAGAACCTGTGCGATGCGCCGACGTTCACGGGCTACCAGCGCGACGGCGGTTATGCCGAGTACGCGGTCGCGCGCGCCGACTTCACGCTGCGGCTGCCGCACGGGTACCCGGACGTGCAGGCCGCGCCGCTCTTGTGCGCGGGGCTGATCGGATACCGGGCGCTGCGGCTCGCGCACGTCGAGCCGCTGGAGCCCGTTCCAAGGCTTGGTCTGTACGGGTTCGGCGCATCGGCGCACATCGTGATCCAGGTTGCGCGGCACCTCGGCCAGGAGGTGTACGTGTGCACGCGCGGGGAGGGCGGTCAGGCGTTCGCGCGCGAGCTGGGCGCGAGGTGGGCCGGCGGTCCCGACGACGCGCCGCCCGTGACGCTCGACAGCGCGATCATCTTCGCGCCCGCGGGATCGCTGGTGCCGGTCGCGCTGCGCGCGGTGCGCAAGGGGGGCGTGGTCGTGTGCGCCGGGATCCACATGAGCCCGATCCCCGAGCTGCCGTATGACCTGTTGTGGGGTGAGCGCGTCGTGCGCAGCGTGGCGAACCTCACGCGCGCGGACGGGCGCGAGTTCCTGGAGCTCGCCGCGCGCATGTCGGTGCGCACCGAGGTCGAGCAGTTCGCGCTGGACGATGCGAACGAGGCGCTGTTGCGCTTGAAGTCGGGCGGTCTGCGCGGCGCCGCGGTGCTCGTCCCCTGAGCCCCCACGAAGTACGGGCGGTCAGGGGAAGAGGTCTTCCTCCTGCGGGCGGATGATCGCGGCCGCACCCGGGCCGTCGTCGACGGTCACGTAGCGCTCCAGCCCTCGCACGACGACGACGCCCTCGCGGCCCGCCTTGTCGCGCACGAGCGCAGCCGCCGAGGCCGCCTGGTCTGCGACTGCGTCCATGGTGGCCGTCAGCTCGCGGCCCTCAGCGTCCTTCGTTCCGCGCCGGTCGTCGAGTGGCGCGAGCCCGGCGCACCCGATCGCCACGTCGGCCTGCCCGAGCCGCCACGCCCGGCCGAAGCTGTCGGCGATCACGACCGCGGCACCGTTGCCGAGCCGGGCCCGCACCGTCCTGGCCGAGCCGTCGGGGTCGAGTGGGAGCAGGCAGACGATGTCGTCTCCCGGCACGTTCGACTGGTCCACGCCCGCATTCGCGCACACGAGTCCGTGGCGCGTCCGTGTGATCAGCACTCCGCGCTCGGCGCGCAGCACCTCGATGCTCTCGTCGAGCACCACCTGCATCATGCGCGGGTCCTTGTTGAGGCGGTCCGCCATCTGCCGCGCGCGGACGGAGGGCTGGACGTCGTCCAGCACGATCAGCCGGCCCTCTGCCTTCGAAACGAGCTTCTGGCTGAGGATCAGCACGTCGCCCCGGCCGATTGCCACGCCCGCACTCGCGGCGACGTCCACGATCAACTCGGCGAGGTCGGCTCCGGGGGGCACCTCCGGCATGCCCGGCACGACCTGTGCGGACAGGACGCTCAAGCCGCGGCGGTGCTGATGCGGCCGATCTGACTGAGCACTCCGCGCGTGCGCGATGCCCGTCCGTGGACCTCGTCGAGCGCGCGGATGAGTTGCTCGAGATCGTCGCCGGTGTCGACGTCGAGGCCGAGGGAAGGAACCGTGGTGACGACGTGCTCCAGCCCCTTGTCCTGCGCCTGCCCCACGTGGCGCGCCAGCGAGCCCGGGCCGAACCTCGGCTCGAACGGGCCGAACGGGTCGAGCAGGAGCGCGTTGGTGCCGGTGTCGTGGCGGTCGGGCACGATCACGATTCCTCCGCTGGAAGAGCCGCGCACGAGCAGGTCGACCTCGGCGGGGTCCACCAGCGGGCAGTCGCCAGGGACCAGCAGTGCCTGCTCGAAGCCTTTCGCCGCCGCTCGCACCAGGCCGGCAAGCGCGGCGTGTGACTGTCCCTGGTCGGCGGAGTCGTCGATCACGGTGGCGCCCGCCTCGCCGGCGAGCTTCTGCACGCTGGGCTCGCCGGAGACGACCAGGACGGCGTCGAGGGCGGGAGCCCGCTGGATCTGAGCCAGCACGTCCGCGAACATCGCCGCCGCGAGCGCCGCGCGCGTGGAGGCCCCGAGCGTCTCCCCGAGCCGCTGCTTGGCCTGGTCGAATCGCTTCACGGGCAGGATCGCTGCGGTGGCCACGGCCGGCGGAACCCTATGCCAGGGTGGAGGCGAAGTCGAGAGTCTCGCGGGCGAGCCGGCGGCGGCCCTCGGGGCCGTCCATCGCGGTGTCGGTCTGGTGCAGGACGATCCCCGCGCCGGACGGCGGCCCGGTGGGCGTCCCGCGGTCGACGACCATCCCTTGCGCGAGGCCGGCGTACGCGGCGGCCACCCCGCCGTCGTCCACCGTCAGGCCCGCCCAGCGCATGAACTCCTCGGTGGGCCCCTTCAGCGAGCGGCCCGCAACCAGGGGGCTGACTGCGACGACCGGCGCCGTGGCGCCGGCGAGCGCCTCGCGCATCCCCGGGACGGCCAGCATCGGGCCGATGCTCGCGATCGGGTTGGAGGGCCCGATCAGGATGGCCTCGGCGTCACGGAGGACCACGCCGACCTCGGCGGTGATCCGCGCCTGCTCGGCTCCGCGGAAGTCGACGCCCTCGAGCGGCGGCTCGCAGTGCTGAAGGATCAGGTACTCCTGGAAGTGGCGCCACTCGCCCTCGGTGCGCACGTGGGTTTGCACCGGCTCGTCGGACATCGGCAGCACGGCGGCGGGCACGCCGTGCGCCTCCGCTAGTGCGCGTGCGACTTCGGTCAGGCGCGCGCCGTCGTGGAGCATCTGCGTGCGCAGCAGACACGTCGCGAGGTCCGCGTCGCCGAGCCTGAACCAGCTCGCGCCCCCAAGCTCGACCACGCGTTCGAAGACGCGCTCGGTCTCGTTCACCACGCCGTAGCCGCGCTGCTCGTCGATCACACCGGCGAGCCAGTAGGTGATCAGGTCGGGGTCCGGGGACACGTGCAGGCCGAACGCCGCGATGTCGTCACCGGTGTTGGCGATCACGGCCAGCTGGTCCGGCCCCAGCTCGTCCAGCAGGCCGCGCGCGAGCTTTGCGCCGCCGGTTCCTCCAGAGAGCAAGGCGATCAAACGCCCGTGATGCGGATACCGGAGTGTTTGATCTTGTGGCGCTTGTTGATGGAGATCAGCATCGCGGTCAGCTGTTCGACGACGCGGGAGATCTCCAGGTCCCCGCAGTCGACCGGGCGCAGGCCGGGAATGCGCCTGATCAGCTCCGCGACGTCGTCCTTGGCCTTGCGGTCGTCGCCCGCCATCAGCACGTCCTCGTCCATCGCGATGGAAGGATCGGAGAGGGCGGCTGCGCTGACGGTGTGCAGCGCCGACACGACCGTCACCCCGCGTGGAGCCATCTCCACGGCCTGCGCGGCGGCCGATCCCTGCCAGACGCCCAGCGTGCGCGTCGCGGGGGCGCCCCCCCCCGCCCCCCCCCGGACCCGCGCGGCGGCGAGGATAGTAGGGGGTTGGATGGAGTTTGGCACGGTGGCGCGGTTA
>JBBRDT010000029.1:0-36937 GCA_038203635.1 Solirubrobacterales bacterium | reverse complement strand
CTTGGGGATCAGCGGCTCGACGATCTCCCACAGCTCTTCGGAGACGATCTGCTTTGCCATCGCGCCCTCCCTTTCGGAGTTGACGCTTTATGGGATTCGCCGAGTTGAGCTCAGCTCCTCTTTTCGAAAGGGGCTCTTAGCGCTCTTAGCTACGCGCGTACCGGCTCGACGTCGAAGTTCCGCTCGTAGAGCTCTGAGACCCGCTCGAGATCCTCGGCGGTGAGATCGGGCGCGTCCGAGGCGGCGGCCCACTCCGCGAGGTCCTCGGCGTTGGACACCGTCGGCAGCACGCACGCGATGGCCGGCTGCGCAAGGACAAATCGCAGCGCGGCCTGAGCCATCGTGATCCCGTGCTCCTCGCACAGGAAGCGCAGGCGCTCGACCTTCTGCAGTCCCTCGACCAGCCACTCCCGCGGCCGGTGGCTGCGATGGTCGTGCTTCGGGAAGGTCGTCTCCAGCGTGTACTTGTCCTCGAGCAACCCGCTCGATGTCGGTACGCGCGCCAGCACTGCCGCGCCCTTGTGCTCCGCGGCCGCCAGGAAGTCCCGGCCGGGGTCCTGCTCCAGCACGTTGTAGACGGTCTGGACAGACGTGATGCCGTGCTCTTCGAGGGCCCGCATGCCCTCGTCGCGCCAGCCGATCGCCGGTCCGAGCGCCACGCCGTAGTGGCGCAGCTTGCCCTCGGCCTTCAGGCGCTCCAGTTCGTCGAACAGGTCGTCGCGCTCGATCGCGTCCATGCGCGGGTTGTGCAGCTGGTACAGGTCGACGTGGTCGGTGCCGAGCCGGCGCAGGCTCGCCTCCAGCGACTGCCGCGCATGTGTGGGCGACCAGTCCTGCGGACGCTCGCCCTGCGAGTGCTCCTGGCGCCCCTCGTCGAGCACGTATCCGAACTTCGTCGAGAGCTGGACCGACTCGCGCGGCACCCCCACGAGCGCGCGGGCGACGATCTCCTCGTTCTTGCCCTTCCCGTACACGTCGCCGGTGTCGAAGAACGTGATGCCGAGCTCGAGGGCGCGGTGGATGAGCGAAACGCCGTCGTCCTGGCTGACGTCTCCCCACCAGTTGGATCCCAGCGCCCAGGTGCCGAAGCCGATCTCCGAGCACTGCAGGTCCGTGGTGCCGAAGCTGCGGGTTCTCACGGTGCGTGAGTGTAGCTGCTGCCTTTGCCGCTGCCGTTGGTTGTGCTCTCGCTCTACGATGCGGCAGACTCTCGCCTCCTCGATGTCGACGAATGCTCCTCAACGGAGGTCTCCCGGGCGCTGGATGTTCAGCGCCGACGGCTGGCCCTACCTGCTCGCGCCGCTGATCCCGATCGCGCTCGTGCTCGAGTTCGCACACGCGAGCCACCTTGCGATCTTCGCTGCCGCCGCGCTGGGCATCGTCCCCACCGCGGCGATGATGGGGAAGGCAACAGAGGAGCTCGCGGCCCGCTCGGGCCCCGGGATCGGGGGCCTGCTGAACGTCACGTTCGGGAACTTCCCCGAGCTGGTGATCGCCTTCTTCGCGTTGCTCGAGGGCCTCCAAGAGGTGGTCAAGGCCTCCATCATCGGATCGATCATCGGCAACATCCTGCTCGTGCTCGGCGCCGCCATGTTCGTAGGCGGCCTGCGCCGCGACAAGCAGACCTTCAACGCCACCGCCGCGAACGCCCAGTCGGGGATGCTGCTGCTGGCGCTGGCAGCGCTCGTGATGCCCGCGGTCTTCGAGCTCGTGGTCGGGCGGGGACTGCCCGGGCCGGGTGCCGAGGCCGTGAACTACGGATCCACCATCGAGCACCTCAGCCTGGCCGTCGCGATCGTCCTGATGCTGTCCTACATCGGCGGCCTGATCTTCTCCCTCCGGACGCACAAGGATCTATTCAACCCTCCGTACGAGGAGGAGGTGGGCGGGTGGAGCGTGCGCCGGGGAGTGATCACGCTTGCGCTCGCGGGCGTGCTGGTGGGTGTGATGAGCGAGGTGCTGGTCGGATCCATCGCCGAGGCGGCGGAATCGGCCGGGCTCAGCGAGTTCTTCATCGGCGCGATCGTCGTCGCGATCGTCGGCAATGCTGCCGAGCACTGGGTAGCCGTGCTGGTCGCGGCCAAGGACAAGATGGACCTCGCGGTGAACATCGCCATTGGATCGAGCGCGCAGATCGCCTTGTTCGTGGCGCCGCTCCTGGTCCTGCTGTCGTTCCCCTTCGGCGACCACCCGATGCCGCTCGTGTTCAACGGCTTCGAGCTGGCGGCGGTGATCCTCGCGATCTTGATCGCCACCCGCGTCACGGCCGAGGGGCAGTCGAACTGGTTCGAGGGAGTGCAGCTACTGGCCGTCTACGTCATCCTCGCGCTGGCGTTCGCGTTCGCCTGAAAAGCCGTTACGCCGTAGCGCCGATGGCCGGCGAACGGCGAAAGGCGAACGGCGTTACCTAGTCCTCCCGACCCACCTCCTGGTCATCCGGCTCGTCATCCGCCTCTTCCTCCAGCTCACTCGCCGTGAGGCTGACGCTGGCGGCGTCGCCGGGGTGGTAGTGCGTCTGGAAGGCCAGCAGCAGCTCGTCGCGGCGATCCTCGTCGATCGGGACCTCATCCGAAACGGTCACCCAGTCCGCGCCCTCGAAGTCCTCCATGTTGAAGATCTCGCCGTCGATCTCCGCCGAGTCGTCGACGACGATCAGCACCTCGGTCTGGGGATTGAAGTAGACCCCGGGGCGGGTGACGATCTCCTCGAGGGGATGGCTCTCGGAAGACATAGGCGCGTTATATACCCAAAGCGCGCGCCTGTGAACAATCAGGTGAGATCCCGTAACTGACGGTCCACCTCGGCCTCGACGTCGAGCGGCGGCTCACCGCGCGCGGCGCGCCGTTCGTTGCGGGCGATCACGAGCTGGCGCACCTCCTCCCTGAGCGCGGCGTCCTGCTGGTCTGCCTCGGGCCGGGCGGACGGATCGAGCGCCATCAGCCGGTCCACCTCGGCCTCGACGTCGAGCGGCGGCTCGCCGCGGGAGACACCGCGGTCGTGGCGGGCCTGCACGAGCTGCCGGATGTCGGCCTTGCGCTCGGCCACCGCCGCGGGGCTGTTCGGGGCCGGGCCGGGCCGCGGGACACGCTCGTCGATCGCCAGTCCGCCGCGGCCGAGCTGCTCCAGGATTCCGAACGCGCCCGCGAAGAGAACCGCTGCAATCGGCGCCACTACGAGCACGACGATCCAGATGATGGTGCCAAATTCCACGGCTGAAGTTTGGCATCAGCAGACGGGTCCCAAAAACCATCGGTCAGACCGTCCGGTACGATGTTGACTCGCCAATCAGTCGTCTTGGCCGCTCCATCCGCCGGCGACCATTTGCCCGTTATTCCGACAAGGAGACCTTCACGTGGTTGACCTCACGCTTACCGACGAGCAGAAAGACCTGCGCGAGCTGGCGCACAACTTCGCGGAGAAAGAGATCCGCTCGGTCGCGTGGGAATACGACAAGGACTCCATCTGGCCGCAGGAGGTCGTCGAGAAGGCACACGAGGTCGGCCTGATGAACGCCGAGATCCCGGAGGAGTACGGCGGGTCGGGCCTGCACACCCTCGACGGCTGCCTGATCGAGGAGGAGTTCGGCTGGGGCTGCTCGGGGATCGGCACGTCGCTCATGTGCAACGGGCTCGCCTCCGCCCCGGTGATCATCGGTGGCTCCGAGGAGATCAAGAAGGAATACCTCGGGATGCTGATCGAGGAGCCCAAGCTCGCCTCCTTCTGTCTCACCGAGCCGGAGGCCGGCTCCGACGTCGGGTCGATGCGCACGCGTGCCGTCAAGCAGGGCGACAAGTACGTGATCAACGGGTCCAAGGTCTTCATCACCAACGGCTCGCACGCCAGCTGGTACACGGTCTATGCCAAGACCGACCCGGACAAGGGCCACAAGGGCATCTCCGCCTTTGTCGTCCCGCGCGACGCGCCGGGCGTGTCGGTCGCGAAGAAGGAGGACAAGCTCGGCCAGCGCGCGTCCGACACGGCGCAGATCGTGTTCGAGGACGTCGAGATTCCCGAGGAGAACCTGCTGGGCGAGGAGAACGGCGGCTTCAAGCTCGCGATGATGACCCTCGACCGCACCCGGCCGGGCGTGGCCGCCATGGCGGTCGGCATCGGCCGTGCGGCGTTCGAGTTCGCACGGGATTACTCGAAGGAGCGGGTCCAGTTCGGCGTGCCGATCGCGATGCACCAGGCGATCCAGTTCATGATCGCCGACATGGCGACCAAGGTCGAGGCCGGGCGGCTGCTCGTGTGGCAGTCGGCCGTGCTGCTCGACCAGGGCAAGCGCAACACGCTCGCCGCCTCGCACGCGAAGCGCTTTGCCGCCGATTCCGCCATGGAGATCGCGACCGACGCCGTGCAGGTGTACGGCGGGTACGGGTTCATCAAGGAGTACCCGGTCGAGAAGCTGATGCGCGACGCCAAGATCATGCAGCTGTACGAGGGCACGTCGCAGATCCAGCGCCTCGTGATCGCGCGCGAGGTGCTGATGCCGCGCCGCGTCGACACGCCGGCGATGGCCACCGCGAGCGCCGACTAGCGACACGGGCCCGGCGCCGGCATCGCGCCCGCCGGTGATGCCCGGCTCTCGTCCCGCGCGCGTCGTTGCCGTGCTCGGCATGCACCGCAGTGGCACGAGTGCGCTGACCGGCTCGTTGGAGCAGCACGGCCTGTTCCTGGGTGACGTCAGCACGAGCAATCGCAACAACCTGAAGGGCAATCGCGAGAGTCTCGCGGTGCGGCGCCTGAACGAGGCCGTGCTGAAATCGAGCGGCGGCGCCTGGCACACGCCCCCGGCCGTCGTCACCTGGCGTGCGGAGCACAACGAGCGGGCCGCGAGACTCCTTGCCGAGCACGCCGCGCGGACGGTGTGGGGCTTCAAGGACCCGCGCACGCTGCTGACCCTCGGCGGTTGGGTTGCGCTGGTCCCGGACCTGGAGCGGGTGGGGGTGTTCAGGCACCCGATGCGGGTGGCGCGCTCCCTGGAGCGCCGCAACGGGATGAGCCCGGATGATGCGGTTGCGCTGTGGCAGGCTTACAACCAAGCCCTGCTCGAAGATTTCCGGCGGCGGCCTTTCCCGCTGCTGTGCTTCGACGAGGAGCCCGATGCCCTGCAGGACAAGCTGGTCGCGGCGGCAGGGGCGCTGGGACTGCGTGAGCACCCTCAGGAAGAGCGCTTCTTCGCGGCGGAGCTGCGTCATGCCGAGCCGGCAGAGGCGGCCCCGCCCGCGGCGCAGGCGCTTTACGGGGAGCTGCGCGCCTTGGCGCTGTAAACGGCCGCTGAAATCTCAGCCGCCGGTCGTCTCGGTGACGTGCACGATCCGCGCGACGGCGCGTCCGGCACGCAGGCGGACGTTCACGTGCCAGACCCTGCGCGCGATCACCTGCACGCAGATCCCGGTCCGTCCGTCCAGCGCGCAGGGCGTCGGGGCGAGCCGGTAGAGGATGCAGCGCACGACCCCGCGGCTCGCACGCCGGCAGCCGCTGACGCGCAGCGGATGCGTGGATCGAATGACGCGGTAACTCGAATGCGCGAGCACAGCACTACGTGCGGCGCTGCGGGCCTCGCGCAGTGCCGGCCCCTCCGACCCGGCCAGCCCGACGGGGGCAAACGCGAAAAGCAAGGCCGACGCGGCAAACACCGTGCCGGTCGCCATCCAGACTCCCTTCACAACTCCTCCTCGCCTCCAGTCTAGGCGCACGGTCCCGGCGCGGCGCATGTTGGACGACCGGACGATCGCCGGGAACGCCCCGTCCCGACCCTAGAATGGCCGGAAGTATCGCCTCGCAGCCCGAAAAAGACCCGCGCCGGGCCAAGGGCCAGGCCGAAGCCGCCCGTGCCGCCGCGGGCGAGGCCGCGCGTGCCGCGGACGCGGTCGGGAAGGTCCGTCGCGGCAGGGCGTCAGACGTGTTCGGCGGGGAGCTGCGCCGCCGCGACGTCTTCACCCTGATGATCTTCCACCTGATCGCCGGGTCCGACAGCGGTGCGTCGTACGGCAACCAGCTGATCGAGCAGATCGAGTCGATCACCGCGGGCGCGATCAGCCTGAACCCGAACACGATGTATCCCCTCCTGCGAGAGCTCGAGAGCGCCGGCTTCGTCGAGGGCCGGTGGGAGCATCCCGAGAAGCGCAGCCGGCGCATGTACACGCTCACCGACAGCGGTCGCGAAGAGTACGAGCGGCTGCGCAACGCGCTCGAGCCGTTCCTCGACCAGATCGTGACCAGCATCACGCTGATCAAGAGAGAGATTTATGGAGGCGGGCGTCAGCCCGACTCACTTGACTGAGGTGCCGGCGTAGCCGGCTAGATGTTTTACCGGGCGTAACCCTCATCGCGCGTGCCGCCATATACTCGGCGTCGCTTTCCGCCCGCATCGACAAGGAGCCCCACCATGTTCGTGTTCAAGACCGCCGTCGTCGGCGCCGGGACGATGGGCGGCGAGATTGCCCAGACCCTGGCTGCCGTAGGCCTCCCGGTCGTCCTGAAGGACGTCGACCAGAAGTACGTGGACCAGGGCCTGGCGAAGGCCCGCCAGGTGACCGAGGGGCAGCTGCAGGGCCTGGTCAAGAAGGAGAAGCTGACCGAGGAGCAGGCCGCGCAGCAGCTCGAGCAGATGGTGGGGCTGATCACCGGAACGACCACGTATGAAGGCTTCGGCGACGTCGACTTCGTCGTCGAGGCGGTTCCGGAGCGGATCGAGATCAAGCGGCAGGTGTTCGCGGAGCTCGACGCCGCCACCCCCGGGCACGCGATCCTTTCCAGCAACACGTCGTCCCTGTCGATCACCGAGATGGGGGACGCGACGCTGCGTCCCGACAAGGTGATCGGCTTCCACTACTTCTACCCGGCTTCGGTCATGCGCCTGATCGAGGTGGTCGAAGGCGAGGAGACCTCGGACGAGACAGTTCAGGCGACGATCAACTTCGTGCAGCAGATCCGCAAGATGCCGATCCGCTGCGGGGAGGTGCCGGGCTTCGTCGTGAACCGGATCCTGAACTCGGCGGCAAGCGAGATATGGCGCCACAAGGACGAGTCGGGAGCGTCGGTTCAGGACATCGACAAGGAGATCGCCGAGTCTCGCGTGACACCGATGGGTCCGTTCTTCCTGAGCGACCTGCTCGGGCTCGACACGGTGCTGCACGTCGCCGAGCACCTGCAGGAGTCCTACGGCGACCGCTTCTACGTATCGCCCGAGATGCAGAGTCTCGTGGCGGCGGGCAATTTCGGCCAGAAGACCGGCAAGGGCTTTTACGACCACGCGAAGAACGGCTAGATATCAAGCGGCTTCGCCGCACCTAAAGTCACGAGAGTCCGCCTGACGGCGGCCTCAGGAGGAAAGTATGGAACAGGCAACTGCAACCGGAACCAGCTCCGTCGTCGAGCGCTTCACGCTGAAGGCGTTCGTCGAGGCGTGTCTCGTGCTCGAGGAGGACGTTTCCAGCCTGCGCGAGATCGAGATCGGCATGATGACCGGCGCCGGCATCCTGCCGGGGCCTTTCGCACGCGCGGACGAGCGCGGGCTCGACGAGGTGCTCGCCGCACTCGAGCGGGCGGAGGCCGAATGGGGCGACAACTTCGCGGTGCCCCTCATCCTGCGCCGTCTCGTCGCCCAGGGCCGTCTCGGGAAGAAGACGGGCCAGGGGTTCTTCCCCTACCCGCAGCCCGATGCGGACTTCGACCAGAAGGAGACCGTGCTGCTCGAGACCCGGGGCGAGATCGCGATCGTCTGGCTGAACCGGCCGCCGGCGAATCCGCTCAGCCCACAGGTGATCACCGAGTTCGGTGAGGTCTGGAAGCACTGCCACGAGAGCTCCGAGATCCGGTCGGTCGTGATCGCGTCCTCGAACATCTTCACGTTCTCGGCCGGCGCCGACATCAAGGAGTTCACCAAGATGGACGCGTCCGCCGGAGCGGGGCTGCTGGACTCGGGCCACGCGATGTTGCGCGAGATGGAGCAGTCGAGCACGACCACGATCGCGGCGGTCAACAGCATTGCGTTCGGCGGCGGGTGCGAGCTGTCGATGGCATGCGACTTCAGGCTGGCCGCCGAGTCGGCGACGTTCGGTCAGCCGGAGATCAACCTCGGGATCATTCCCGGCTTCGGCGGTACGCAGCGCCTGCCGCGCCTGGTGGGCGAGGCGAAGGCGCTCGAGATGAATCTCACCGGGGACGCGATCCTGGCCGAGGAGGCCTATCGCCTGGGGCTCGCCCACGCGGTGGTCCCGGACCACGAGCTCCTCGACACGGCGCTCAACTGGGCCCGCAAGCTCGCAGCCCAGCCACCGCTCGCGATCGCGCAGATCAAGACGGTCTCGCACAAGGGTGACCTCGACGAAGGTATCGCGGCCGAGAAGCAGGGCTTCGCGACAGCCTTCGCCTCGGAGGACGCGAGGGAGGGCATCAGCGCGTTCATCCAAAAGCGCAAGGCGAAGTTCAAAGGCAAGTGACGCCGTTCGCCGTTCGCCGTTCGCCGAATGGACGGCGCACGGCGTAACGGCGCACGGCGTAACCCGATGAGCACCCAACGCCTAGCCGAGCTGATCCGCTCGTCTGACTGCACCGTCGCCCTGACCGGCGCGGGGATCTCCGTTCCCTCCGGCATCCCCGACTTCCGAAGTCCCGGGACGGGGTTGTGGGAGAACGTGGATCCGATGGAGGTTGCGCACATCGACGTGTTCCTCAACGACCCGGGGCGGTTCTGGTCCTATTACCGGCCGCGCTTCGGGACGCTGACCGAGAAGGAGCCGAACCCTGCGCATCGTGTGCTCGCAGAACTCGAGGAGCGCGGCGCGCTGGAGGCGGTCATCACGCAGAACATCGACATGCTGCACCGGCGCGCGGGGTCGCAGCGAGTGGTCGAGGTGCACGGCACGATCGAGACCGGTTCGTGCTGGACCTGCCAGGCGAGCTATCCGCTCGCAGACGTCGAGCCGCTCTTCGACGCCGACGGCGTCGCGCGCTGCACGTGCGGCGGGCCGGTGAAGCCGGATGTCGTGCTGTTCGGGGAGATGCTGCCCGAGGAGGCGATGCTCGAGGCCCACGCGCTGTGTGAACGCGCCGACCTGCTGCTGTGCGTCGGGACGTCGCTCGAGGTCTATCCCGTGGCGGGGCTGCCGAGCGTCACGCGCGCCGCGGGCGGCGCGGTGGCGATCGTCACCAAGGGCCCGACGTCTTACGACGCCGAGGCCGAGGTACGCCTCGACGGCGATGTCGTGGAGGAGCTGGAGGCTCTGCTCCGTCTGCTGTGACCGTGAGCCTCGCCGTGTCGGCCGAGCGCGATGTCACAGCGTCCGCCGGCAGCCTCTTCGAGTACCTCGCCGACCTCGAGCAGCACTGGCAGTTGGTGGACCGGTTCATCGAGGTGGTGAGCCTCGAGCGACCGCCCGGCGGCGGGCCGGCGCGCGGCGGGGTGGTGCGGATGCGCGGACCGCTCGGCATCGGTCGCGTCGCCCGCACCCGTGTCGTCGAGGCGGAATCGCCCACCCGGCTGGCGGGCATTGCCGAGGTCGGGTCGGGCACCATCGCGCGTGTGAGCTGGGCGCTGCGGCCCGCGGGTGAGGGCACGCGGGTGCAGCTCGAGGCGACGGTGGAGCATGCATCGCCGCTCGACCGTGCGTTGCTCGCCTTCGGGGGAAGACGCTGGCTCGAGCGGCGCTTCGCGACGATCCTGCAGACGCTCGAGCGCCGCGTGAGCGGCTAGTCCCCCTCGGCGTAGCGCCTGCGCCGCACGACGCGTTCGAGCTCGGTGACGAGCTCCTCGATCTCGTCCACCTGTTCCGGGGTGAGCTCGCCCGACAGCGCAGCCTGTGACAGATGCGTTGCTTTGTCGACGCGGCTCGTCACCGCTGAGTCGGCGGCGCCCTCGCGCTTAAGCTCCGCCCGCAGCGTCTCGACAGCCACCCGCACCTGCATGGCCGCCTCCACGTGCCTGCCGCCGTCGAGGTCGAGGCGCGCACGCAGCAACAGCTCCTCGCTGGGCTGAATGCTCGCGCGGCGGCCGGTGAGGATTCCCGCCAGCTCCTGTTCGGGAGCGAGCATCCGGCGGCGCACGCGCGGGCGACCGTGCTCGGGCGAGACGACCACCGCGTCCTCCCACGCGCCGTCCACGAGCTTCGCGCCGCTGCCGTAGCCCAGTCGCACGCACACGGCCTGATCGCGCGCCACGTCGTGTGCGTGCGGGTTGGCGGCGGACACGCGATACGCCGCGACCGCTCGGTTCACATGGGCCAGCGCGTCCGCGATCTCGTCGCCCCCCGTCTCTCCCCGGCCGCAGCAGCGCTCCAGCCAGTCGCGCGCGGAGCCCTCGTCGCCGAACGGCTCCGCCGCGATCACCGTCACGCGCGTGATCGGGACGGGCTCCGGCTGCACGGCGCCAGGAGGCAGCCGCCCGGGGCGCCGCCCGCGCGAGCGTGACGAGCGCTCGGAGTGCAGCGCGGCGAAGACGATCACCGCCCGGTCCTCTCCAGCGGGACTACGCTCGAGATAGCGCCCGTCGGCCGGCCCGAGCCCGAAGGGGAAGTCGAGCTGACAGAAGCGGAAGAGCTGCCGTGCAGACGCCGTGGCGCGGACTACTCGCCCTGGTGGGCGTTGCTCGACCGCGGCTTGCCCGAAGAGCGCCTGTGCTTGACCTTGATGGAGTACTTGGACGGCTTGGTCCGCACCACGGGGTTGCGGATGTTCCCGATCCGGTCGACGAAGCGGTCCCACTGGTTGGCGGACAGGATGCGGCGTGCCGCGCGGCCCAGCTTGGCGTTGGAGCCCAGCAGCGGCCGCCAGCCGACATGGATGTGGTCGGCGTGGTCGCCCAGCGCAAAGCTCGGCCCGCCCAAGTCCATCAGCGAGATCAGCTCGGTCGGTTGCATCACTCCTTGAAGCGTGAGGATCTTGCGAAGCGTCGTCTCGGTGATCGTCCCGCGGCCCTGATTGCCGAGTATCGGCGTGTCGTTGATCTTGGCGATGTCAACGGCATTGCCCGAGCTGTGGTTCGAGACATTGCCCGACGCGGTGTAGAAGCCGTGGCCGCACTTGAGCGAGGTGACGGTGGGTCGCAGCCCGGACGCTGCCAGGAACTCGAGAGTCGCGAGTACGCGGCGGTCGATCTGGCCGCTGCGGATGTCGAGGCGGCCGCACGGGTAGATGTCGATGTCGGAGTTCGCCAGGACCCGCTGGGTCAGCGCCTCCTTGGACATCAGCAGGACCTGGCCGATGCCGGCCTCGTTCACGAGCGCGTTCTTGCCCACCGCGCGGTAGATGGCGGTCGCCTCGAGCAGCTTCCACCCGTCGAGGATCGGCTTCGGGTCGATCCGCGGTGCGCCGCGACCGGCCGGCCGGACCGAGAAGTTGAGGTGGGGGCCGAGCTTGGAGCCGGGACCCTCTTCGAGCTTGCCGATGCGGCCGAGGACCGTGCCGCCGATGACCTTGGACCCCTTCTTGAGGGTCTTGAACCTGACTTGAGACGGCTTGAGCCTCAGGACCTTCGAGAAGTAGACCTTGAAGACCTCGAACCCGGCCTCGTCCAGGAGCTGCCCGGACTGCTCGGCGGTCTCGCGGTTGCCGGGACGGCTCGGGTCGGCGAACAGGCGCTCCTTGTCGAGCTCGGGCTGGGCCACACCGGTCGCAGTTGCCGAGCTGGTGTCCGAGACCTGCTGGAACGCGGCGTCGCCCGAGGGGTCGCGGTCCGCGCGCTGGCTGCCGGCGCTCGCGGGCGCGTCCGGGCGCGGCAGGCTCTCCTTGCGCGCCGTCCGTGCGGAGCGGAACTCGTCCGGAGCACGGTGGCTGTCGTAGCTCTTGGGCACCGGGTAGCGCTTCGAGACCTTGTCCAGGTGCGCGTACGTGTAGCGGTTGCCGTAGACGTCCTGAAGGATGATGAAGCGACCGAGCTTGCGGCTCACGCCGAGCTTCTTGATCACGCCGTCGTTGGTCGCGATCACCGGAGCGCCGCGTCGCGCATAGATGTTGATCGAGCGCCGCCGGTCGTTCGAGTTGACGATCTTGGCCGCGTTGTGGTTCCGGCGTACCTTCTTACCGAGGCGGCGCATCTCGCCTTCCGCGAGGTCGTCTGCGTAACGCGCCCGGGCGTGAACCGGGAAGTGACCCTGGGTGAGCCCCGTGAGCGAGCTGACGAGATCGGCGGGCAGGCCGGAGATCACGCGCGCGCGCATCATCACCGAGTCGACGTACCAGTCGGCGTGGTTGTACGCGAAGATCGCGCGGCGCAGATCGGTGTCGGCGCCGGCGGCCTTCAGGTAACGCGCAGCAGCGAAGATCGCGTCGACCGGGTTGTACGGATCCCGCTCGCCGTCCTTGTTGGCGTCGGTGCCGTACATGCGCCACGAGGAGGGGATGAACTGCATCCACCCGAGCGCGCCGGCGGACGACACGTTGAGGTTGCGACCGTAGTCGGTCTCGATCTCGTTGATCGCGGCGAGCACTTCCCAGCGAATGCCGTACTGCGTTCCGGCGGCCTGATAGATCGGAAGCAAGAAGGGTGGGATGCGGAACTTGCTGATGACGAAGTTGGGAACACCGACGGGGGCGGGACCGGGAAGGCCGAGTGTCAGCGTCGGGTTGTCACGCGTCGGCGATCCATCGGGTCGGCGGATCGCGCCCGGCTTCGTCCGCTTGCGCTTCTTCGGCGTCGCGGGCTCGCCCTCTTCGAGGAACTCGCCGGGCGATGCACCCGGGTCGGTCTGCGGCTTGTCGGCCGTGTCGTCGCCGCCGTTGCTCGGCGCCGTTGTGGTCGGTGCGACCGGTCCACCGTCCTCGACCTTCTGGATCGGTGCGCTGAGTGCGGGAAGCTGGATCGCCTCGGGCGGAGTCCCGGGTGGAACGTCGACGGTGGTCACGATCTCCTGGCCGCCGACCAGAGTGATGGTGATCGTGCGCAGCTCGGCAAGTGCCGGGAAGGACGCCAGGCTGAAGCCGGCGACAAAGATGGTCACCGTCAGCACTCCGAAGAGGATCTTCCGCGTCATCCCGTGTAAGCCTCGCCTGGCACTGCAGGCTCGCCTGGCACTGCAGGCGCTCCCTCGATTCCCGCACCAACCTCCGGCGCGAGGACCCTACCGCAAGAGGTGGCCACGCTACCTACCGAACCGCCGGCCTGCAAGGCTGGATCGCCTGCTGCGCGCAGGCGAACTTCGCCGGCGGCAGTCTCCTGCCTCGATCTGGATGCCTCCCACGGGGTCATGATAATTGGATCGGCCCGATCACGCTGTAGTTGACGAAAAAACGCGCACCGTTGCGCGAATTGCACCGGTGCGCCCTTGCAGCTATTCATCGTCCGGGCCAGAGCTTGACTTGAGCGCCCGAGGCGGGCGTTAAACCGATGTGAAATCGGGTCCGCAGCCGGAGACCGTTCCGGCAAGCTCAACCATCCTAACCCTCAAGTGGGAGTTTAGGGTTTTTCGGGCTGCTCAGAGCCTCGGAACGACAGTGCGCACAACCGGCAACCGCTTGCTTGTGCGGATGCGCTAGGTTGCCGATGCGCCGGGGCTGCGCTCGCCCGCGCACGCCCATGCCCCACCCGCACAAGGGAGCCAAATATATGAGTAGCGCAGACCACCTCAGCGACGACCCCGAGCAGGCCGGCCTCAGGAAGCGGATCGCCGGCGGCACGGAGGACGCCATCGGGCGCCTCGCCGACGACCTGATCGAAAACCCCCTGATCAACGGCGCGCTCTCGCGGGCGTTCTCGGCGCGTGAGAAGGTCGCGCAGGCACAGCAGTCCGCGATGGACGCGCTCAACCTGCCGTCGGCCTCGGAGTTGGAGAAGCTGGGCCGGCGACTGCGCACCATCTCGCAGCGACTCGAGGAAGTGGAGGACGCGGTGGACAAGATCGGCGTTCGCATGGAGACACTCGGCGACGAGACGCGCGCACCGGGCGCCAAGGTCTCGGACCAGCTCGATCGCATCGAGGCACGCCTCGAGCAACTCGGTCGGGACGTCGCGACGTTGCGGCGCACCGCGGTCACGGAGGGCGTACCGGGAGAGCCGCCCGCGATCGTGCCGGAAGGCTAGGTTGCGGAGATGCCAACTTCTCGACGTTCCAGCTCAACGAAGTCGACGCAGCGCAAGTCGACTGCACGGAAGTCGACCGCACGGAAGTCCACGGCGCGCAAGGCGACCGCACGTAAGGCGACGACCGCCAGGTCATCCTCCTCCAAGCACGCGGGGGTGGAAGCAGTGCGCCGGGCAGTCGAGCGCACGGTGCAGACGACGGTGGGCTCCGCCGGGCTCACGCGCGACCGCGCGCAGGAGGTCGTCGACGAGGTCGTGACGCGGGCGGAGCGGACTGCGGAAGCGGCCGCGGGCGTCAGCGACCGCGTGCGCGAAGCACTGCACGACCTGCGCCAGATGACCGGTGACGAGATGAAGGATTTGCGCACAGCGATCGAGCGGCTCGCGAGCCAGGTCGAGAGCCTGGAGTCGCGACTCGAATCTGCAACGGGAATCCGGCGACCGGGACGCAGCGCACCGGCGACGAAGCGCACCGGCACGATGCGTAAGTCGTCCGGCGCCTCCAAGCGCTCGGGCGTGGCAAGAAAGTCCGGTGCGAGAAAGGCGAAGAAGACGGCGAGGAAGCCGTCCGGCACGGGCAGGGCGTCGACCGGCGCGAACTCGCGCAGCCGAACGCGGTCGACCAAGCGCACGACTGCCGGCAGTCGCAAGCGCTCGGGCTAGCTACGCGTGGGCCGGCGTGTCCTGATCACCGGCGTCTCGGGCTTCTGGGGGACGGAGCTGGCGCGCCGGCTCGAACGTGACCCGGAGTTCGAGTACATCGCTGGGCTCGACGTGCGGCCGCCGCCGGCGGACCTGAGCCGGACGGAGTTCATCCGGGCGGACATTCGCAACCCGCTGCTGTCGAAGCTCCTTCCTCAGACCGAGGTCGACACCGTCGTCCACTGCGACGTGCTGCTGGTGCCCGAGCCGGGCAAGGCGCCGTCGCAGCTGCACGACATCAACGTGATCGGGTCGCTCCAGCTGCTCGCCGCCTGCGAGAAGACCGAGACGGTGCGGACCATCGTCGTCCGCGGGTCTGCCGCCATATATGGAGCGGAGCCGAACGCGCCGGAGTTCTTCACCGAGGACATGGCGCGCCGGTTCCCCCTGCGAACGCGGTTCCAGCGCGATATCGGGGAGCTGGAGAACTACTTCGAGAACTTCGCCCGCCGTTTCCCGCAGGTGACCGTGATGATGCTCCGGTATCAGCCGACGCTCGGGACGGCGATCGACTCCCCACTCACGCGGTACATGCGGCAGTCGGTCGTGCCAACGCAGCTGGGCTACGACCCGCTGCTCCAATTCGTGCACGCCGAGGATGCCGTGTCGGCGCTCGAGGCTTCTGTGCGGCGGCCGGCGCGGGGGCCGGTGAACGTGGCGGGGGAGGGCAGCGTGTCGCTCAGCCGGCTCCTGCGGCTGGCAGGGCGCATCCCGTTGCCCGTTCCCGCGCAGCTCTTCGGCGCTGCGCTCGGCGCAGGTGCGCGGATCGGCCTCGCGCGCCTTCCTCCCGAGGCGGTCATGTGGCTGCGCAACGGCCTCACGGTGGACACCGGACGCCTGATCGACGAGGTGGGGTTCCGCCCGCGCTCGACGGCCGACGCCGTCGATGACTTCGTCGCGGAGCTGCGGGGCCGCCGGGCCCTGCCCGATCGACCGGTCGAGGGCGTCGGGGCAAGCGCATGAGTCTCGACCGCCACGACGCGCAACGCGAGCGGGCTCGCCGGCTGCGTCTCGACATCGAACGGAGCGCGCCCCCAGGCCGTGCCCCCGAGGCGCGGCGGCCGGCGCCCTCGCGCGGCGATGCCGAGGCGGCCCGGGCCGCGCTCGACTTCCTCGGCCTGCTGCGCGAGGCGACGCGGCAGGGCAGTGACCTGCCGGCGGCCGTGGAGCGCGCGGCCGGGACGCTCCCCGCCTCCGCCCGCGACATCGCCCGGCGGGCGGCGCGCCGGCTGCGAGGCGACTACACCCAGGACGAGTGGGGCTTCGACGAGGAGTTCGCGGAGATCGTCTATCCGGTCTTCGAGCTGATGTATCAACGGTGGTGGCGTGTCGCGGCGGTCGGCGTGGAGAACGTGCCCTCGCACGGCCAGGCCCTCCTTGTCGCCAACCACGCCGGTGTGCTGCCGTGGGACGCGGCGATGATGAGCGTGGCGATCCTCAAGCACCACCCGCTGCCGCGGCATCCCCGCTTCATGGTCCTCGACTGGGCCTTTCGCCTGCCGTGGGTGAGTGCGTTCATGCGCCGCATCGGCGGCGTGGTCGCATCTCCCTACAACGCGATCCGGCTGCTCGAGCAGGGCCAACTCGTGATGGTCTTCCCGGAGGGCTCGAAGGGCGCGGGCAAGCCCTACTCCGAGCGGTACCGCCTGCAGCGCTTCGGCCGCGGCGGCTTCGTCGAGCTCGCGCTGCGCACCGGCGCGCCGATCGTGCCGGTGGCGGTAGTGGGATCGGAGGAGATCTATCCGAAGCTGGGGGAGTCCCGGTTGCTGGCGCGTCTCACGGGAGCCCCCTACTTTCCGCTCACGCCGACCTTCCCGTGGCTGGGCGTGGCCGGCGCGATACCCCTGCCCTCGAAGTGGCGGATCGAGTTCTGCGAGCCGATCGACCTCTCCCACTACGGCCCCGACGCGGCGGACGACCGCGCGCTGATATTCGAGCTCTCCGAGCGCGTGCGCGACACGATCCAGGAGGCGGTCCTGCAGAACCTGGTCGCGAGGGGTTCCGCATTCCTCTAGCTCCGGCGCCGCGGACGACGCCCTAGAACATATATTTCCCCCGAGCCGCATCATGCGGGCAACGAATGGGGTGAGGAGAGACGCATGAGGTACTTCGTCACGGGAGCGACCGGCTTCATCGGACGCCACCTTGTGGGCGAACTGCTGAACCGCGAGGGCACGATCTACGTGCTCGTGCGCGAGGGGTCGCGGGCGCGGCTCGAGGAGCTGCTGTCGTCATGGGATGCCGGGGCGGAGCGCATCGTGCCGGTGATCGGCGACCTCACCACGCAGGGGCTCGGCATTTCCGACGCCGACCGTGAGCGGTTGCACGGCGTGGAGCACTTCTTCCACCTCGCCGCGGTCTACGACATGTCGGCCGACGAGGAGAGCAACCGGCGGGCGAACGTCGACGGGACTCGCCACGCCGTGGAGCTTGCGAACGACCTGGAGGCGGGCGTCTTCCACCACACCAGCTCGATCGCGGTCTCGGGCCGCTACCGCGGGCTCTTTCGCGAGGACATGTTCGACGAGGGGCAGAAGCTCGCCGATCCCTACTCGCGCACGAAGTTCGAGTCGGAGAAGCTCGTGCGCGACGAGGCCACTGTGCCGTGGCGCGTGTACAGGCCCGCGATCGTCGTCGGTCACTCCCAGACCGGTGAGATGGACAAGATCGACGGCCCCTACTACTTCTTCAAGGTCATCCAGAAGCTGCGCGACGTGATCCCGAGATGGATGCCGGTCGTGGGTCTCGAGGGCGGCAAGATCAACGTCGTCCCGGTCGACTTCGTCGCCGGCGCGATGGATCACATCGCGCACCAGCCGGGGCTGGACGGCCTGGCCTTCCACCTGACCGATCCCAAGCCGAAGTCGGCCGGTCAGCTCGTCAACACGTTCGCGCGTGCCGCGCACGCGCCCGAGGCGAGCATGCGCATCGACCGTCAGATGATGAACGTCTTGCCGAAGGGAGCGCGCTCGATGATCGCGCAGCTGCCTCCGGTGCAGCGCATCACCGACCAGCTGCTCGGCGACTTCGGGATCCCGCGCGAGGTGCTCACCTACATCGACTACCCGAGCGACTATGACTCTCGTGACGCGCAGCGGGCGCTCGACGGCACCGGCATCCAGGTCCCCGCCCTGGAGGCGTACGCGGACCGGCTGTGGGACTACTGGGAGCGCAACCTCGACCCCGACCTGTTCAAGGACCGCAGCCTGCGCGGGGCGATCGAGGGCAAGGTCGTCCTCATCACGGGCGCGTCCAGCGGCATCGGCGCGGCGCTTGCCTCGAAGGTCGGGGAGGCAGGCGGCATCGTGGCTCTCGTCGCTCGCTCGGAGGACAAGCTGCAGGAGCTCAAGAGCGAGATCGAGGAGGCGGGCGGCACGGCCACGGTGCACCCGGCCGACCTGTCGGACCTCGAAGACGCCGACCGGCTCGTCGCGGACGTCCTGCGGGAGCACGGACGTGTCGACGTGCTCGTCAACAACGCCGGTCGCTCGATCCGCCGGTCGGTCGCGAACTCTTACGACCGTTTCCACGACTACCAGCGCACGATGCAGCTCAACTACTTCGGTGCGCTGAAGCTGATCATGGGCTTCCTGCCGACCATGCGTAAGCGCAAGTCAGGGCACATCATCAACATCTCCTCGATCGGGGCCCAGACCAACACGCCGCGATTCTCGGCCTACGTCGCGAGCAAGAGCGCGCTCGATGCGTTCTCGCGCTCCATGGCGTCGGAGCTCGTCGACGACAAGGTGTTCGTCACGACCGTCTACATGCCGCTGGTACGCACTCCGATGATCGCGCCCACCGGCATCTACGACGCGTTCCCGACCGCTTCGCCCGACGAGGCCGCCGATCTCATCGTGCAGGCCATGATCCAGAAGCCGAAGAAGGTCGCGACAAGGCTCGGCACGTTCGGCGAGGTGCTCTACGCGCTTGCGCCCAAGTCGGTCGACGTGATCCTCAACATGGCCTACAAGCTGTTCCCGGAGAGCTCTGCGGCGAAGGGAGAGACGAAGAAGGACGCGGAGGTGTCCACGGAGGGCGTCGCGTTCGCACACCTGATGCGCGGAGTGCATTGGTAGTTCGCGGTTCGCAGTCGCCGGTTCGCAGGCGCAGCCACTGGGGATGGGGGTACGAGGACGAGCAGCCGTCGCTCGAGGAGCTCGAGACTGCCGCGGGTGGCATCCACGATCACCTCGGCTTCGGCGACGGGCAGGTCGAGCGACCGGTTCCGCTCGACCAGGTCGACCTCCCGGCTCCGCGGCTGACGCCGCCGGCCTCGCTGGCCGAGATCTGCTCGACCGCAGCTCACGACCGCGCGTCACGCGCGTACGGGAAGGCGTACCGCGATGTCGTGCGGGCCTTCCGCGGGCGCTTCGACCACGTGCCCGACGTGGTCGCGTTCCCGCGCGACGCGGGCGAGGTCCGCGACGTGCTCGAGTGGTGCGGCGACCGCGGTGCGGCGGTCATCCCGTACGGCGGCGGGACGAGCGTCGTCGGCGGGGTCGAGCCGCGTATCGGCGGCGGGTACTCCGGTGCCGTGACGCTCGACCTCGGCAGGCTCGACCAGGTGCTCGAGATCGACCGCACCTCACGCGCCGCGCTGATCCAGGCCGGGGCGACCGGGCCCGGCCTCGAGGACCAGCTGCGCGAGCACGGCCTCACGCTGCGCCACTTCCCGCAGTCGTTCCAGCTCTCCACGCTCGGCGGTTGGATCGCCACGCGCGCCGGCGGTCACTTCGCGACTCTCTACACGCACATCGACGACCTGGTCGAGTCCATCTCCGCCGTGACGCCGGCCGGAGACATCGAGACACGGCGCCTGCCCGGATCGGGCGCGGGGCCGAGCCCCGACCGCATGCTGCTGGGATCGGAGGGGATCCTCGGGGTGATCACCGAGGCGTGGGTGCGCGTCCAGGACCGGCCCGTCCACAAGGCGTCGGCGGGAGTCACCTACGCCGACTTCACGGCGGGCGCCGAGTCGGTGCGCGCGCTCTCGCAGAGCGGGCTGTTCCCGACCAACTGCCGGCTGCTCGACCCGCGCGAGGCGCAGATCACCGGGGCATCGTCGGACGGCGCCTTGCTCGTGCTGGGCTTCGAGTCCGCGGACCATCCGGTCGATGCATGGATGGATCGCGCGCTCGAGCTGGCGCAGGATCACGGCGGAAAGGTGGGCAAGCGCAGCGACGGCAAGGACTCGGTCGGCGCATGGCGCGACACCTTCCTGCGCGCTCCCTATCTGCGCGACACGTTTGTCGCCTGCGGCGTGATCAGCGACACGTTCGAGACCGCCATCACGTGGGATCGCTTCCCGGAGTTCCACGCCGCCGTGATGCAGGCGGCCGAGGGCGCGGTCCGCGACGTCTGCGGCGACGGCCGGGTGATGTGCCGCTTCAGCCACGTCTATCCGGACGGGCCCGCGCCGTACTACACGGTGCTGGCCCCGGCCCGCCGCGGCTCCGAGCTCGAGCAGTGGGACCAGATCAAATCGGCCGCGGCCGAGGCGGTGATCGCGGGCGGCGGGACGATCACGCACCACCATGCGGTCGGGCGCGATCACCGGCCGTGGTACGACCGGCAGCGGCCGGACCGGTTCGCCGATGCGCTGCGCGCGGCGAAGGCCGCGCTCGATCCCGGGGCGATCCTGAACCCGGGCGTGCTGGTGGACCCGCAGCCACCGCTCTAATATCGGGCGGGCTTCGCCCGCGCATGCTGGAGGGTCTGCACGGGGGCTGCGCCCGCTCGGCAGCTTCGCTGCCTCCCCCCCCGGCCGCCTCTAATATTCGACCGCATGAGCATCCTGCGCGAGCCTGGCGAGCGAGACGAGCTGCACCGCCTGCGTGCGAACGAGATCTACGTCCCGCGCAAGGATGCGCGAGAGGAAGCAAAGACCATTGGCCACGGTGCGCTCGCCTGCCCGTCGTGTGACGTCCCGATTGTGGCCGCCGGCCCGATCCGGATCGGCGCGGTCGTCCGCTGCCCGTTCTGCAGGCAGCTGCACACGGCGCGCAGCTACCTCCGGCTCGACCGCAGCGACACGCCGCTGAACGACGTGCGTGTCACCGTGCGGCTCGTGCGTTGAAGCACACGATGCGCCGGTAACACGATCGCCGCCGGGGAGGGCCTCCCGTCTAGTAGCTTGGCGCCGTGCCCGAGCCCGACGAAATCACCCTCTCCGAGGCCGCGCGCCATGCTGGCGTATCCGCGGCGACGCTCAAGCGCTGGGGCGAGGAGGGCATCATTCCCGACTATCGCGGCCGCTGGACGCGCGCGGCCGCCGCGCACGCACGCATCGTCGCGCGCCTGCGCGAGCAGGGGCACTCCCTCGACGACATCAAGCAGGCAGGCGCGGACGGGCGGCTCGCGTTCGGATATGTGGAGGAGCTGTTTCCCGCGCGCGAGAACCTGTACGACCTCGCGCAGGCGGCGAAGGAGACCGGGCTCGAGCCGGCGCTGATCGAGCGCCTGTGGAGGTCGATGGGCTTCCCATCCTGGATGCTCGACCACCTGGGAGAGGACGACCTCGAGGCGCTGCGGTACATGGCAGCGGTACTCAACGCAGGATTCCCGCTGGTCGCGTTCCTCCAGGTCCTGCACGTGTACGGGCAGTCCCTCCGCCAGATGGCGGACGCCGAAGCGCGGCTGTTCCGCATCTACGTCCACGAACCCCTGATCAAGGACGGCGTGCCGTCGACGCAGATGTCGGAGGAGATGGGCGAGCTGATCTCCGAGCTGCTCCCGCAGACGACGCCCCTCATGGTGTACCTGCACCGCAGCTTCCTGAGGCACTCCGTCGAACAGGACGTGATCGCGAACATGTGGTCCGACCTGCTCGACGACGAACGCGAGGGGCTTGGCCAGGTGCGCGTGGCGATCGTCTTCGCCGACCTCGTCGGGTTCGTGCGCTTCACCGAGGAGGAGGGCGAGGAGGAGGCGCTCGACCTCGTGGAGAGCTTCGTGACGTCCGTGGAGGAGTCGCTGCCCGGGAGCGCGCGGGTGGTGAAGAACATCGGCGACGGGGTAATGATCGTGGGAACCGATCCCGTCGCCCTCACGGATTGGGCGATCGGCTTCCAGGAGGGCTTCGAGCGGCGCTCGCGCCCTCGCATCGGCGTTCACTACGGGCGCACCGTCTACCGGGACGGCGACTACTTCGGAGGCAACGTGAACCTCGCCTCGCGGGTGGTCGCGCGTGCTCACGCGGGAGAGGTGCTCGTGACGGACACCGTCGTGGCGGCGGCGGGGCAGCGCACCGACCTGAAGTTCGAGCCGATCGGCGAGGTCCAGCTCAAGGGCTTTCGGGAGCCGACCTCGCTGTCCCGCGCGCGGCCGCCCTAGATATCCGCGCCGCTAGTCGCGGCGCTTGGCCTTCGCCTCGGCCTTGGCCTTGGCCTTCGCCTTCGCCTTTGCCTTGGCCTCCGCGTGCGCGCGCTGGCGCACCTTGATGCGCTGGCGCCTGCCTTTCGGACCGCGCTTCTCGACGTAGAGCACGCTGCTCTTTCTCGTCCTCGCGCCCGCGAACGCACGGCTTGTGCGCCTGTTGCCGGCGTAGTCCCACGCCCTTACGTACCAACGATGGCGGCCACCGCGCAGGCGGAACTTCGCGGACGGCCGTGGGTCCCTGCCGCCCGGGCCGTCCTTGTCCTTCACCGTCTTCCTGCGCCTGCCGTTGAGGTAGAGGCGGTACATCTTGATGCCGCTCGAGTCGCGCGAGCGCTGCCACTTGAAGCCCAGAGCCCGCTTGCGCGTCGCGAGCCGGTAGCGGGGCCGGATCAGGGAGAAGGACGAGGGGGGCGTCGTGTCCTTGGTGGGCCGCGTCGACGGGGAGGTCGCGCCGAGCGCGGCGGCGACGTTCAGGCGCCCGCCGCTGACAGTCTTGCCCGCGAGCGTAGGCAGGCGGGTCGCGCTCTGCAGGAGCGCGGCCTTGATCTGGTCGACGCTCGCCTGCGGGTACTGGGACAGATACATGGCCGCAGCGCCGCTGACGAAGGGGGCCGCCATCGAGGTGCCGCTGAACGAGGCGTAGCCCGTCGGATCGGTCAGAGTCGGGACGGTCGACGTGATGTCGTCCCCGGGGGCCGCGAGGTCGACGGACTTCGCGCCGTAGTTGGAGAAGTCGAGGAGCCGGTCGGAGCGGTCGGTTGCCGCGACCGAGACGATGTTCGGCAGGTCGAAGGCCGCGGGGTAGTCCGGCCTGGTGTCCGAGTTGGCGCCCTCGTTGCCGGCGGCCGCGACCACCATGGTCCCGCGCTCGCCGGCACGGCGGATGGATCCGTACAGCGCCTGGCTGAAGGAGGGGCCGCCCCAGCTCGCGTTCACGACGCGCGCGCCGTGGGCGACCGCGAAGTCGATCGCGTTCGCGGCGTCGGCGGTGTTGCCTTCGCCGTTCTCGTCGAGGAACTTGAGCGCCATCAGGTTCACATCCCAGTTGACCCCCGTGACGCCGAGAGCGTTGTTGCCCTGCGCGCCGACGATGCCCGCGACGTGGGTGCCGTGACCACCGTCGTCATCGGGGTTGGAGTCGTCAGAGAAGAAATCGGCCCCGAATACGTTGTCGGTGAACCCGTCGCCGTCGTCATCCGCTCCGTTGACCGGATCGCCCGGGTTCCTCCAAGCGTTGCCGACCAGATCGGGATGCAGGTACGCGACACCTGTATCCACCACAGCGACGATCGCGTTGGTGGCGGTGGTGACGTCCCAGGCGGCGGTCGCGGAGATATCGGCGCCCGCCTTACCGTCGAAGTGCCCGAGGTTGCGAAGTCCCCATTGGTCGCCGAAGCTGCGGTCGTTCGGGATCCGGTTCGCGCGCAGCACGTAGTTGGGCTCGACGAAGTCGACGGCCGAGTTTCGAAGCAATCGCTCGCTGGCGTCGTCGGTCCTGTCGGGATCGACCGTCACGACCGCCGCATCCACGGACTCGATCCGATCCGCTATCTCGCCCCTCGCCTTGTCGACGGCGCGCTGCTCCTGCCATGCGGTGGCGGTGGGTGTGAACCCGACGATCAGCTCGCCGGGAACGACCTCGGTCTGACCATCCAGAGCGACGCTGCGATCGACTCTGACCGCGGCGAGCGTAAGCAGCGCAAGCAGCAGTGCCGCCGAGACGAACAGGGAGAAGGCACGGCGACGCCGGCTGCCAGTGACGGGGAGGCTGGGCATCGATAGTCCAATCGGCGCCGCGCCCGGGTCACCCGAACCCCTACCGGCGTTAAATACGAGATATGTCCAGTGACCCGATCGACCGTGTCACGGCGGCACTGCGAGCCGGCGGCCTCCTGGCGGCGCCGGTACGAGCCCTCGCGCTGCTCTCCGGGGGCGCCGACTCCGTGTGCCTCGTGCATGCGCTGGCGCTGGCGCTCGGCACGGATCGAGTCGCCGCGCTGCACGTGAATCACGGGCTGCGGGCCGGTGCGGAGGCGGACGAGCAGTTCTGCCGCGAGTTGTGTGCGGGCCTCGGTGTGCGGCTGCACGTCGAGCGCGTGCACGTCGATCGAAGCGGGAACCTGGAAGCCCAGGCGCGCGCTGCGCGTTACGCCGCCGCCGAGGCCGTGCGCAGGCGCGAGGGGCTCGACCTGATCGCGACCGGGCACACCGGCACCGACCAGGTGGAGACGGTCCTGTACCGGTTGGTGGCATCGCCGGGGCGGCGGGCGTTGCTCGGCATGGCCCCGCTCCGCGATCGGGTCGTGCGCCCCCTGCTCGATCTGGACAGCGAGGAAACGCGCGCCTACTGCCGGGCAGCTTGCCTCGCCTGGCGTGAGGACGAATCCAACCAGGATCGTGCCCTGGCGAGAAACCGCCTGCGCCTGGACATCCTGCCGGTGCTCCGCGAGATCCACCCGGCGGCAGAGCAGAACGTGATGGCGACCGCCGCGCAGCTGAGGGACGAGCAGGAAATCGTGGAGCGGGCCGTCGACGAGGCGCTCGAGCGGCTCGGCGCGGGCGGCTACCCGCCGGCCGTGGAGGCGGCGCGGCTGGCCCTCGAGTCGCCCGCGCTGCGGCGCCTGATCCTCCAGCGCCTGGCCGAGCGAGCGGCGGGCGGCCCGCTGCCGCTGGGGGCCGACCGGATGCGCGAGATCGAGCGCCTCGCCGCCCGTGGAGGAAGCGGGGTCGCCGAGCTGGGCGCCGGCGTGCGCGCGGTCGCCGAGTACGGCCTCGTGCGTTTCACCCGCGACGCCGAGGCCACACCGCCGCAGGCCGCCGAGCTGTCGGTCCCCGGCAGCTGCCGCTTCGGCGCGTGGGAGCTGGAGTGCCTCCCGGGGCCGCAGCCGCCGGCGCCGGGACAGGGCTCGCTCGACGAGCCGGTGCTCGACGCGGCGCGGCTCGCCGCGACGCTCACGGTGCGCGCTTGGCGGGACGGCGACCGCATGCGGCCGCTCGGGCTTGGCGGGTCGAAGTCCCTGCAGGATGTCTTCAGCGACCGAAAGGTCCCGCGTTCGCTGCGGCACTCGCTGCCGGTGGTGGTCTCGGGTGACGAGATCGCGTGGATCGCGGGTGTCGCTGTCTCCGACCTCTTCAAACAGGATCAGCGGACGTCGGCCACGATGCGCCTGCGGGCGCGTGCGGTTGCCTCCTCCGGCTGAGCTCGTAGACTGGCCGCGTGGGACTCCAGACCACACGACCGGTGGGACCGGTGGTCGTCGAGGCGGATCAGCTCCAGGAGCGCGTCGCGGAGCTCGGGGCCGAGATCTCGCGCGACTACGCGGGCCAGGACCTCTTCATGATGGGCGTCCTGAAGGGCGCCGTGTTCTTCCTGGCGGACCTCATGCGCGCGGTGCACGTTCCCTGCGAGCTGGACTTCATGGCCGTGTCGAGCTATGGCTCGCTGACCGACTCCTCCGGCGTCGTCAGGATCCTGAAGGACCTCGACTCCTCGATCGAGGGGAAGGACGTGCTGATCGTCGAGGACATCGTGGACTCCGGCCTGACGCTCAACTATCTACTGCGCAGCCTGCGGGGGCGAAATCCGCGGTCGCTCGAGGTGTGCGCGCTCCTCGTCAAGCCCGCCCGCCGCAAGATCGAGCTTCCGATCCGCTACGTGGGCTTCGAGATACCGAACCGGTTCGTGGTGGGCTACGGGCTCGACCTGGACCAGCGGTACCGCAACCTCCCCTACGTGGCCGCAATCGACGGCGACGTGGGCGACGGCCAGCTGCACGCCGCCTGAGCACGTCGGGGCAGGAGGTCAAGGGGGGCTGGGGAAAGCCGATATTGGCCTTGTGATCCGGGCGATAGGCCCTCGCGTAATCGCGCTATACCGCACAAATCCCCTGCTAGGCTTGTTCGCGGCCGCCTAGCGACTGCGCATGCCGTCATTCCTGCCTAAGACATGAGCAGATTCCTGAAAAACGCCACCTTCCCGATCCTGATCGTGGTGGTGCTCGCGTTCTTCGCCCAGCGGTTCCTGGGACAGAGCGACGAGAAGCCCAAGCCCAACTTCGGGCAGTTCCTCACGCAGGTCGAGAACGGCCAGGTCAAGAGCGTCACGATCAACACGCGTGACAACACGCTCAACGTCACTGCGATCGACGGCAAGACGAAGTACGAGACGGGCTATCCGGACAACTACGAGGAAGAGCTGGTCCGGGACCTGCGCAAGAACGACGTCGCGCTGTCGGTGAAGGGCAAGGGAGGGTCCAACTGGCTCTCGCTGCTGACCTACATCCTGCCGTTCGTGCTGCTGCTCGGGTTCTGGATCTTCCTCATGAACTCGGTGCAGGGTGGTGGATCGCGCGTGATGAGCTTCGGGAAGTCGCGGGCCAAACGAATGTCGGTGGACTCGCCCAAGGTCACGTTCCGCGACGTGGCCGGGGTGGACGAGGCCGTCGAGGAGCTGCACGAGATCAAGGAGTTCCTCGAGAACCCCAAGAAGTTCCAGGCCCTCGGAGCGCGCATCCCCAAGGGCGTGCTGCTCTACGGGCCGCCGGGCACCGGGAAGACCCTGCTTGCTCGCGCAGTGGCCGGCGAGGCCGGCGTGCCGTTCGTCTCCATATCCGGCTCCGACTGCGTCGAGATGTTCGTGGGCGTGGGCGCCTCGCGCGTGCGTGACCTCTTCGAGCAGGCGAAGCAGAACTCGCCGTGCATCATCTTCATGGACGAGATCGACGCCGTCGGGCGGCACCGGGGTGCGGGCCTCGGCGGCGGTCACGACGAGCGCGAGCAGACGCTCAACCAGCTGCTGGTCGAGATGGACGGCTTCGAGATGAAGGACAACATCATCCTGATCGCCGCGACCAACCGGCCCGACATCCTCGACCCGGCGCTGTTGCGTCCGGGCCGCTTCGACCGGCAGGTGGTCGTGGACCGCCCGGACCGCAAGGGCCGCGCCCGGATCCTCGAGGTACACACCCGCGGCAAGCCCCTCGGCAAGGAGATCGAGCTCGACAACCTCGCCGGTCAGACGCCCGGGTTCACCGGAGCCGACCTGGCCAACCTGGTGAACGAGGCGGCCTTGCTGGCGGCCCGCAACAACAAGCGTGAGATCACCCAGCACGAGCTCGAAGAGGGGATCATGCGGGTGATCGCCGGGCCGGAGAAGAAGACCCGCGTGATGGGCGAGAAGGAACGGCTCGTGACGGCCTACCACGAGATGGGCCACGCGATGGTCGCCCACTTCCTCCAGCACACCGACCCGGTGCACAAGATCTCGATCATCTCGCGGGGGCAGGCGCTCGGTTACACGATCTCCCTGCCGACCGAGGACAAGTTCCTCACCACGCGCGCAGAGCTGACGGACCAGCTCGCGATGACCCTTGGGGGCCGCGCCGCCGAGGAGATCGTCTTCAGTGACATCACCACCGGCGCGGCGAACGACCTCGAGAAGGTGACCGCGACCGCGAAGCAGATGGTCATGCGCTTCGGCATGTCCGAGAAGCTCGGCCCGCGGACATTCGGACACGACCAGTCCCAGCCGTTCCTCGGGCGCGACTTCAGCGCGACGGCCGACTACTCGGAGGAGATCGCGCGGGAGATCGACGACGAGATCCGCCGCATCGTCGAGGAGGCGCACCAGACGGCGCGCCAGGTGCTGGGCGATCGGCGTGACCACCTCGATCGTCTCTCGAAGCTGCTGCTCCAGCACGAGACGATCGAGCGCGAGGAGTTCGAGGGACTGCTGGCGGGCAAGTCCGAGGAAGAGGTGTTCGGGACTCCCGAACCCGAGCGTGAGCCGCCGGCCGCCCCGCCCGTGGAGGCCGAGCCCCGCCGCCCGGTCGCCGATCCGCGGCCGCTGCCACACCCGCCGCGCCCCGGCCTTGCCGGCGGCACCGCGGAAATGCGCTCCGATAAATAGGCCGGATTTCCCCGAATAGGCCGTAATTCCCTTAACCGGGAATTACGGGAGCTCTGTACTTCTACGCAGGCATATACTCGCGCACGTGGCGACGACAGCTGCGCGCACGTATGAGGAGGCCTGTGCCGCGCATCGGTGGCACGTCCCGGCGCGCTACAACATCGCCGCCGACGTGTGCGACAAGCATCCGCGCGACAAGCTCGCGATGGTGTGGGAGGACTGGCGCGGCAACGAGCGCTCGGTCAGCTGGGGAGAGCTACAGGACCTCGCGGCGAAGAGCGCGAACGTGCTGCGCGCCCACGGCGTCGAGCGCGGGGACCGCGTCGCGATGCTGCTGCCGCCGATCCCGGAGACGGCCGCGATGTTCCTCGGCACTTGGAAGGCGGGAGCGATCCTGCTCTCGATGTCGGTGCTCTACGGGGACGAGGGCATCCGCCACCGCATCACCGACTCGCAGGCGAAGGTGCTCGTGACGAACGCGGACAACGCCGACCGGGTCGATCGGGACCTCGTCGAGCAGGTGATCGTGTTGGACGAGGAGTTGCTCGCCGGCGCCTCGTCGAACTTCCAGACGGTGGACACGGCCGCGGACGACCCGGCCCAGCTCTATTACTCCTCCGGGACCACCGGCCTGGCGAAGGGCATCCTGCATGCGCATCGCTACGTCCTCGGACACGAGGAGTTCGTCTATTGCCACGACTTGCGAGACGGCGAGCTCTTCCACGGCATGGGGGAGTGGGCGTGGGCAGCCGGGATCGCCCCGCTGATCGGGCCGTGGCGGCTGGGCGCGACACAGTTCGTCTTCCAGCGGGAGGGCGGCTTCGATCCCGAGCAGCAGCTCGCGGTGCTGTCGAAGCACCGGCCCACGAACGTGTTCACGACCCCCACGGCGATGCGGGCGATGATGGGCGTGTCCGACGCCGGCAAGCGCTACCCGCAGGACTTCCGGATCGTCTGCTCCGCCGGCGAGCCGCTGAACCCCGAGGCGATTCGCTGGTTCCTCGAGCAGTACGGGGTCACCGTGCTCGACTTCTACGGCCTCACGGAGTCGTATCCACTCGTGGCGAACTACCCGTTCATGGAGGTTCGCCATGGATCGATGGGCAGAGCGATGCCCGGCTGGGACGTGCAGATCCTGGACGAGGACGAGCAGCCGGTCGAGCGCGGCGAGCGCGGCGAGATATGCCTGCGCGCGCGGTCGAACCCCCATTACCCGCTGGGCTACTGGAACCGCCCGGAGGAATCGGAGGAGACCTTCGGGGGCGACTGGTTCCACACCAAGGACGCGGCCGAGCAGGACCCGGATGGGTACTACTGGTACTCGGGTCGCGCCGACGACGTGATCATCTCGGCCGGCTACCGGATCGGGCCCTTCGAGGTCGAGTCGGCCTGCATCGAGCACCCCGCCGTGCGCGAGGCCGCGGCGGTGGCGTCACCCGACGAGCGCCGCGGCAACGTGGTCAAGGCGTTCGTCATCCTGGCGGAGGGTCACGAGCCCTCCGACGAGCTGGCCGACGAGATCAAGCGATTCGTGCGAGACCGCCACTCCGCCTACGCGTATCCACGGCGGATCGAGTTCGTCGACGAGCTGCCGAAGACGCTCACGGGCAAGATCCGCCGGATCGACCTGCGCGAGCGCGAGCAACAACGAAGCACGTGACCGGCTTCGCACGCCCTGCGGTGATGGGCGTGCTGAACATAACGCCGGACTCGTTCTCCGACGGCGGCGCATTCCTCGATCCGGCCGCTGCGGTGGCGCACGCCGGGCTGATGGAGACCGAGGGCGCGGATCTGATCGACGTCGGTGGGGAGTCGACCCGCCCCGGCGCCGCACCGGTCGGCGCGGAGGAGGAGCTGCGCCGCGTGATGCCCGTCGTCGAGGCGCTGATCGCCGCGAACGGCGTGCCTGTCTCGATCGATACCTCGAAGGCGGCTGTCGCACGGGCCGCCGTCGCCGCGGGCGCGGTCTTCGTCAACGACGTCACCGCCCTGCGCGGTGACGCCGGCATGGTCGCGGCTGTGGCGGAGGCGGGGACCGACGTGTGCCTGATGCATATGCAGGGGGAGCCACGCACGATGCAGGAAAACCCCCGGTATGGCGACGTGGTCGCCGAGGTGAAGGCTTTCCTTGACGAGCGTCTCGCCTTCGCCGTGCGTGAGGGCATCGCCGAAGAGCGGGTCTGGCTCGACCCCGGCATCGGGTTTGGCAAGACCCTGGTCCACAACCTGGACCTCCTGCGCAGGCTCGACGAGATCGTCGCCCTCGGGCGGCCTGTGGTCGTCGGGGCATCCCGCAAGCGCTTCCTCGGTGAGCTCACGGGTCAGGCGGAGAGGGATCGCGTGGCCGGGACGGTGGCAGCCAACGTGATCGCCTACGAGCGCGGGGCACACATGTTCCGGGTCCACGACGTGCGGGCCACCCGGGATGCCCTCTCCGTGGTGAGTGCTACCGTGGACGAGACGAGCAATGAGGCGCCAGATTCGCCTCGATCAGGCTGATTTCCAGGCGATTCACATGGACAACTTCGAAGAGGGAAGAGATTACGAGGAGGACCGCGGCGTCGGGTCCTCGGATTCCTTCGTAACCCTCGAGATCTCCGGCCTGTCGCTCTTCACGCATCACGGGGCGACCGACGCCGAGCAGGAGACCGGCCAGCGGCTGATCTTCGACATCACCTTCGACGTGGACGACTGCGACGCGACGGTCACCGACCGGCTGGAGGACACGATCGACTACTCGGCGGTCTGCCAGGCCGTCGCCCTGGTCGCCACCGAGAGGTCGTACCGCACGCTCGAGCGAGTGTGCACCACGGTCGCGGACATGCTGGAAGAGCGCTTCGGGGCAAGCGGGATCGTGGTTCGGGCGACCAAGCCTGAGCCGCCAATCCCCCTACCTGTCGAAGAGGTGTCGGTAGAGGTCTCGCGCTGACGCGCGCCTGGCTCGGGCTGGGCTCCAACGTCGGCGATCGCCTTGCAAACCTGCGCGACGCGGCCGGGCGGCTCGACGCGCACGAAGGCATCGGGCTGGAGGCGTGTTCGGAGGTCTACGAGACCGAGCCCGTCGGCGAGGTGCTGGACCAACGCGATTTCCTGAACGCGGCCGTGCGCGTCCAGACCGATCTCGCACCGCTCGACCTGCTGGATGCGTGCAAGGCGATCGAGGGTGACATGGGCCGTGTCGAGGGGCCCCGTCACGGGCCGCGGCCGATCGACATCGACCTGCTGCTGGTGGAAGGCGAGGCCCTCGACTCGGAGCGCCTGCGCCTGCCCCACCCCGAGGTGGCGAGCCGCCGGTTCGTCCTCGTTCCCCTGCTCGAGATCGATCCCCCCGGCGTCGAGGCCCTGCGCGCCGCGCTCCAAGGCCTGCCGCCCGGTCAGCGCGTGACCCGAGTCGGTGCGCTGATCCCGTAGAACATCAAGGCGGCCTCGCCACCACCTAAAGTCCTGTGCGACCTCCTTTCGGAGGCCGCTTCGGAATAATCGCGCTCGTGCTGCTCACCATCGACGTCGGCAACACCCAGACCCACGTCGGCGCCTTCGACGGCGCCGAGCTGGTCGAACACTGGCGTTTCTCCACGGATCGGCAATCGACCGGGGACGAGCTGGCGGTCGTGATGCACAACCTGCTCGCGCTGCGCGGGATCGGGTTCGACCAGATCCACGGAGAGGCGGTCTCGTCGGTGGTCCCGCGGCTGGTCTCCGAATATCGCCACATGTTCGAGCGCTATCTGGAGCGCGAGGCTTTGATCGTGGGGCCCGGCACCAAGACGGGCATGCCGATCCTGCTCGAGAATCCCCACGAGCTCGGCCCGGACCGGCTGGTGAACGCGGTCGCGGGTTATGAGCTGTGCGGTGACGCGTGCGTGGTGGTGGACTTCGGGACCGCGATCAACTACGACGTGGTATCGAGCGCCGGCGAGTATCTGGGCGGGATCATCGGCCCGGGCATCGAGATCTCGATCGAGGCGCTCACGTCGCGAGCTGCCCGGCTCACGAAGGTGGACATCGCCGAGCCCCGGTCGCTGATCGGCAAGTCGACCGAGGCCGCGGTCCAGTCGGGGATCGTCTACGGGTTCGCCGCGCAGGTGGACGGGATCTGCGGGAAGCTGCGCGCCGAGCTGGGGGGCACCGTCACGACGATCGCGACCGGGGGCATGGCGAGCGTGATCGCCGGCTTCACCGAGAGCATCGACCTGGTCGACGATCTCCTGACGCTGAAAGGCCTGCGGCTCGTATACGAGCGAAATCGCTGATCGCCGCGACGGCGAGGCCAGCTGGGACCGGCATGACCCGTCGCTATACTTGCCGGTCCCGAAGGGGCCGTTCGAGCCCCTTTTCAAGCCCATTTGCAGGGACTTTCACCTAGATGCCAAGAGACGCTGTCCTCACCTCACAGGGTTACGAGAAGCTCAAGAGCGAGATCGAGCACCTGCGCACCACCAAGCGGCGTGAGGTAGCCGAGCGCATCAAGGAGGCGCGGGAGTTCGGCGACATCAGCGAAAACGCCGAGTACGACCACGCCAAGAACGAGCAGGCGATGCTCGAGGCCCGCATCGCGACCCTCGAGGAAAAGCTCCGCAACGCGACCGTGATCGACCAGAAGTCGATCGACGCGAGCGCTGTGTCTGTGGGTACCAAGGTGTGGGTGAAGGACCAGAAGTCGGGCCAGTCGGTGATGTACGAGATCGTCGGGTCCGCGGAGGCCGAGCCCTCGGAGAACAAGCTCTCCAACGAATCCCCCGTCGGCAGCGCGCTGGTCGGCCACAAGCGCGGCGCGGTCGTCACGGTCCAGGTCCCGCGCGGCCCCTCGCGGAAGCTGAAGATCACGAAGATCGAAGCCGCCTAACCGGCGCAGAGACACACGCCTGGTGCGCGAGTACGCTCCGCATCGTGTCACCCGACGAACAACCTGACGCACAGGCGCACGAGGCCGGCGGCGAGGAACGCCTGGTCGAGGAGCGCCGGGGCAAGCTCGAAGAGCTCCGCGCGGCCGGTGTCAATCCGTTCCCGCACGAGTTCCGCGACCGCACGCCGGTGGCGGCGGTGCTCGAGCGCCATGCCGGCTTGCAGGACGGCGAGGAGACCGAGGAGACGGTGCGGCTGGCCGGTCGGCTGACGGCACGGCGCGGCCACGGCAAGGCCGCTTTTCTAGACCTCACCGACCGCTCCGGCAGGATCCAGCTACACGCGCGCAAGGACGTGCTCGGCGATGCTTACGAGCGTCTCGTCGACCTGGACCTCGGCGACGTCGTGGGCGTCGAGGGCGCTCCCTTCCGCACCCGGCGCGGCGAGCTGTCAGTGCGCGTCGACGGCTGGACGCTGCTCTCGAAGTCGCTGCGCCCGCCGCCCGACAAGTACCACGGTCTCGCCGACGTCGAGCAGCGCTACCGGCATCGCGAGCTCGACCTGATCGCCAACGAGGATGCCCGCGAGCTGTTCGCCCGCCGGACTCGGATGATCACCGCAATCAGGCGCTTCCTCGACGAGCGCGGCTTCATGGAGGTCGAGACGCCGGTCCTGCAGCCGCTCTACGGCGGCGCGCTCTCGCGTCCCTTCGTCACGCATCACAACGCACTGGATCGCACGCTTTATCTGCGGATCTCACCCGAGCTGTATCTCAAGCGCCTGATCGTCGGCGGCCTCGAGAAGGTCTACGAGATCGGCAAGGACTTCCGCAACGAGGGCGTCTCGCACAAGCACAACCCCGAGTTCACGATGCTCGAGACCTACGAGGCATACGCGGACTACGGCGATGTTGCGGCGATGACGGAGGAGCTCGTCGCTCACGCAGCGCGCGAGACGATCGGCACGACGGTGTTCGAGCGGGACGACGAGACGATCGACGTCGGCCCGCCGTGGCGTCGGGTGAAGCTGCGCGACGCGATTCTGCACGAGACACAGATCGACATCGCGCAGGCCACCGACCGCGACGTGCTGGCGAAGGAGATGGAGGCGCGCGGACTCGTGGTCGAGCCGACGGCGGGGTGGGGAAAGCTCGTCGACGAGCTGCTGTCGAAGCGGGTCGAACCCACGCTCATGCAGCCCACGTTCGTGCTCGACTATCCGGTCGAGCTTTCGCCGTTCGCGAAAGCGCACCGCTCCGAGCCCGGCCTCGTCGAGCGCTTCGAGGCGTTCATCGGCGGCGTGGAGGTGGCGAACGCCTTCAGCGAGCTGAACGACCCCGACGAGCAACGCCGCCGGTTCGAGCAGCAGCAGCGCCTCGAGGCGGCCGGCGACGACGAGGCGCATCCATTCGACGAGGGTTATCTATATGCGCTGGAACAGGGCATGCCGCCGGCCGGCGGCATGGGCCTGGGCATCGACCGGCTCCTCATGATGTTGACCGGCCGGGGCTCAATCCGCGAGGTATTGCTGTTCCCGGCACTTCGTGAGCGTTAATCACCCCTACTTGCAAGGCTTTTCGCGATGTCCGCAATGCGCGCGCTCCACTTGAGAAAATCGGCTTGGAAAGCGGCCGTGGCACCCCGCAGAAGGGTCACGACCCGTTGTTACAATGAGACACCCGCGCATGAATTCCGTCGCGGGTCTGATCCAACGGACCGGATCTGCCGAAAAGGAAAGCAAGGAAGCCGCCGCGTAACCTCGGGACCCATCGAACCGACGAAAGGTTTAACGAGCAGGTAACCGACGTGTTCGAGAGATTTACAGAGAGAGCCCGCCAGGTCGTCGTCCTCGCACAGGAAGAGGCCCGGCAGCTCAAGCACAACTACATCGGCACGGAACACATCCTCTTGGGACTGCTGCGCGAAGAGGAGGGGCTGGCCGCCCGCGTCCTCGAGTCCCTGGACATCACCGTCGAGCGCGTGCGCGCACAGGTCGTGCGCATCGTCGGCTCCGGTGAGGACGTCACCTCCGGCCAGATCCCGTTCACGCCGCGCGCCAAGAAGGTGCTCGAGCTGGCTCTTCGCGAGGCGCTCAGCCTCGGTCACAACTACATCGGGACGGAACACATCCTGCTGGGACTCGTGCGCGAGAACGAAGGCGTCGCCGCTCGCATCCTGCTCGACTTCGACGCCGACTCGGAGAAGATCCGCAACGAGGTCATCCGGATGCTGTCGGGCCCCGGCAGCCGCCGCCAGGGAGCGGGCGCGGCCGGAGGGCCCGAGGGCAAGAAGTCCTCGAAGCTGCTCGACCAGTTCGGGCGCAACCTCACCAAGCTTGCGGCAGAGTCGAAGCTCGACCCGGTGGTCGGTCGTCAGACCGAGATCGAGCGCGTCATGCAGATCCTCTCGCGACGCACCAAGAACAACCCGGTGCTGGTCGGCGAGCCGGGCGTCGGCAAGACCGCCGTCGTCGAGGGCCTCGCCCAGCGCATCTCCAACGGCGAGGTGCCGGAACTGCTCAAGAACAAGCAGATCTACACGCTCGACCTCGCGGCCTTGGTCGCGGGCTCCAAGTACCGCGGTGAGTTCGAGGAGCGCCTCAAGAAGGTGATGAAGGAGATCACCCAGCGCGGCGACATCATTCTTTTCATCGACGAGCTGCACAACCTCGTCGGGGCCGGCGCGGCCGAGGGCGCGATCGACGCGGCCTCCATCCTGAAGCCGGCACTGGCACGCGGCGAGCTGCAGACGATCGGCGCGACCACGCTGGACGAGTACCGCAAGTACCTCGAGCGGGACTCGGCGCTCGAGCGCCGCTTCCAGCAGATCAAGGTCGACCAGCCCGCGACGGACGAGACCGAGCAGATCCTCAAGGGGCTGCGCGAGCGTTACGAGCAGCACCACCGCGTGAAGATCACCGACGAGGCGCTGCACGCATCGGCCGAGCTTGCCGACCGCTACATCTCCGATCGCTTCCTGCCCGACAAAGCAATTGATCTAATTGACGAAGCCGCATCTCGGGCAAGAATCAAGGCGATGACCGCGCCCCCCGTGTACCGCGACCTCGAGGATGAGATCGAGCAGACGCGGCGCGACAAGGAAGCTTCCATCGAAGCGCAGGAGTTCGAGAAGGCAGCCGGCCTCCGCGACAAGGAGCGGCGCCTCACGAACAAGAAGCGCGAGCTCGAGGACCAGTGGCAGTCGGGCGAGGGCGGCGAGCGCCCGGAGATCGGCGAGGACGAGATCGCCGACATCGTCTCGATGTGGACCGGCATCCCGGTCTTCAAGCTGACCGAGGCCGAGTCCAAGAAGCTGATGCGCATGGAGGACGAGCTGCACAAGCGCGTGATCGGGCAGCAGAAGTCGATCGAGGCCGTCTCCAAGGCGATCCGCCGCTCGCGCGCGGGCCTGAAGGACCCCAAGCGCCCGACCGGCTCGTTCATCTTCCTGGGCCCCTCCGGCGTCGGCAAGACCGAGCTGGCACGCACGCTCGCCGAGTTCCTGTTCGGCGACGAGGACGCGATGGTGCGGATCGACATGTCCGAGTACATGGAGAAGCACTCCGTGTCGCGACTCGTCGGTTCCCCGCCCGGCTACATCGGCTACGACGAGGGCGGCCAGCTGACCGAGTCCGTGCGTCGCAAGCCCTACTGCGTGCTGCTGCTCGACGAGATCGAGAAGGCGCACCCGGACGTGTTCAACATCTTGCTCCAGATCCTGGAGGACGGCCGGCTGACCGACGCGCAGGGTCGCACCGTCGACTTCCGCAACGCGATCGTGATCATGACTTCCAACATCGGGGCGACCGACATCGCGCGGAACACCCCGCTCGGCTTCGCGGTCTCGGACGAGACGGGCATCACCTACGACGACATGAAGACCCGGATCACCGGAGAGCTGAAGAAGGTGTTCCGGCCGGAGTTCCTCAACCGGCTCGACGAGGTGATCGTCTTCCACAAGCTCTCCAAGGACGAGATCAAGCTGATCGTCGAGCTGCTGATGCGCCACCTGCGCCAGTCGATGGCCGAGCGCGAGCTTCAGATCGAGCTCTCCGAGGGCTCGAAGGAGTTCCTCGTCGAGAAG